>JANRKI010000011.1:0-6717 GCA_033763535.1 Fimbriimonadaceae bacterium
TGAAGGCGATTCCCAGGCTACGACGGATGAGAGTGTGAGCGGGTAGGTTCATGGTGATGGATCTCCAACGCGAGCGCAAAGGCTAGTCGTCCTCTTGGATCAGCTTCATCTGTGAATCAAGCTGCCAGAGTGCGTAAAAGAATAAACGGAGTGCCGCCGTATGGATGAACAGGTGAGGGATGTAATCCCAGTACCATCCCAGAGTAAGCTCCTTCACCTGGCCGATCCGTTGCGCTTGTACGCCGTTGCCGATCAGAAACACCGTCATGCCCAATACGAACACGGTCGTGATCGCGATGCCAACGGCCCGTACATGGGTAAAGATTGCTACCAGGCCGAGGACGGCATACAAAGCAACCATGCGGTAGATCGTGCCAAAATTTGCGAGCGAGCGGTATTCGTGACTGATTGCAAGTTCTAACGCAATTCGAACCGCGTACGCCATCAACAGACTTGTGACGCTGACGATCACGATCTTGCGGACCCAGTTCGGCCAATCGACCGTAAGGTTGTGAAGGGCAGTTGCGAATGGCTTCATATTGGGTTCAGTCCGAGTAAAAGCAAATCGCCGGTTCTCATTTAAGAGCGGATGCGTTGACAAGCGGGTCCCGGCGTTCAGCCGACGCCGGTTCAAGTCGTATCAACGTGTAAAAGTAAAGTGCGACGGTCAGCACGAGCGATCCGACAAGGCTGACCTTGCGAAAAATGTAGGGTCCGTCGATCGTCTCGAGCATGCCAAGTTGATAAGCCTGCACTTCAAGGACGCCGATAAATAGCGCGTAAAGAGCACCGAGTACACACGTTAGGATCACGCTTCCTTGCCGGAGGTGGGTAAAGCTCGCAATCAGTCCCGGAATCCCGAGGAGCAAAAACATGGCCAAAATCTGTCCGAGGTTGAACAGCGATTTCCACAGGTGACTCACGAGCACGATCCAAGCGACTTGGGTGACAACCGCAAAGATTCCCGCCGTTCCCAAGGGCACGAGAATCTTTCGGGCCACGGGCGGCAGATCGGACAACGTTTCGCTGAGGTTCGGCATGGTGGTTGTGCAGGGTCGCCGGTCGCGCAAGATGCGGTGCCGAATGCGCCCAAAGAACCCTCGGGCCGGCAACGAACAAATCGGTGCCGGTCCAGGACCCCGATGATCGGATCGTCTTCGTAAAAGATACAGCAACTTTCGGGAATATGCGCAAGACCGCAAGCGTTTTCGGAACAAAGCCGGCCGCCTCGCCACCCGATCCGCTGGCTTCGACGGCCGGAATCCTTGCGTCCATCTGCCTTCCTGCCAAAGCTCGCCGTTACGCCGGTTCCCCCGGTAACAGATAACTCGTCCGGGTAAACGCAATCGAAAATCCGTTCGATTGTGCATTCGTCTGCGAAACCGAACCGGCTAAAGCGCCCTGTGCCGCGATATCTGCCCCTCGCCGGGCCGCTTCTCGTAACCGGTAGGCAATCAGGGCACGGTGATACCCGCGACGCCGGTACTCCGGATCGACCGCGCCACCGGTCAGCCAGGCAACGCCGTTCGCGATCGTCAACGCGGCCCCCGCCACCCATTGATCCCCATCCCGAATCCCGAATAGGCTTGCTTCCGACGCGACGATCGACGCGTAAATCGAATCCCCGAGGGCTGCATGGTCCATCCCTGGGAAAAACCAGGCCGCCGCCCGATCCATGTAGGCCCGGTACATATCGGTCGGAATCGGTTCAATCACAACGTCCGCCAACGCCGGTACGTCCGCGAGCGATCGGACCAAAATCGTTTCAAACTCGGTGATGTCCGTCGCCCGCAACACGATACGCCGCCGATCTGCCGCATCGCTTAATGGCGACAACTTGAATTCATACGCGGTGCACTTTCCGGCGTAAAACTCATCCAATGTGCGCCAGTCCGCCTCCGTCATCGCTCCGTCCACCCCGATGGCAACGGTCTGAGTGCAGAAGTCCCCGTCCCCGCGAAACCCGGCCACGCCTCCCGCGATTCGGCGGTACTCCGCCGGTGCCGGTCCCAGGCATCGCGACAGGTTTTCGGCTTCTGATTGTTCGATCCTGCGGATCAAGGCGGCGTCAGCTTTCATGTTTCACTTGATATTCACTGGGATACCCGCACCACCGCGTCCACCGTTTCCTGAACCGACCGAACCGCCTCCGGATCCAACTTTCCGTAAGTTTCGGTGGGCAACCCGACCGCCAATTCGCCCGTAATCGTCGCGTAAACCGTCATCCCGGCAATCGCACTGCCCAGCCGCCCCATGTGAATACTGTCGCTGTAGACTTCGTAAATCGACCTGTACCCCGGAACTTTGCCGGCCCGCATCTTCCCATCCAGTTGCGCAAAGACCTCTCCGATGGGGATGATGCGAAACTGCTTCGCGTGTCCCGGATTCTTCTTTCGGAGTTCCGCGACCAGGCGGTCAAAGTAATCGCGGCTTTCGTTCGTTTCGTCCCATCCGCCCGTGTACTTCGCCGCCCACCGCTCCTGGTAATCGTCCACTCGCCCCAGGTCAATCTTCGCCCGATCTTTCCCCGGATCGTAATCGTTTTTATCGTAGGAATACCCCTTACCCTTCCACGTCATGCGTGGCCAACGTGCGTAGATGTAAAATACAACGCGCGGATTCTTTGCCACCGCCAGATCGAAGAACGACTGAATCATGCGCACGTCCCCTTCGTCCCCGTCCAGATGCCGATCAAACGGCTGTACTGTCACCGCATCCCACGCATATTCGGTAAGCGCCCGGCGGTAATGCCCGTAGGGTTCCTGCATAAAGCCGTCGTCTGGGTGTGTGTACAGCCAGTGCAATGGCGCGCCGGGGATCATGTGTCGGCCCCAATTCCACGTGATTCCACGCGATCTCCCCATCGCCGCCACGCCGCCGTAGTTCAACGCGTCCGTGACGCTGTTTCCGATGTAGTAGACGGATTTCGTCGGGGCCGTCTCGGTCACCATCCAGAGCAAAGGCGCCAGTACCATCGCCTATCAGACGCGCGCGCCTCACAGACCGTTCCGCTCACCCGCCCGACCGAAGATTCAAAGAAAAATCTCCGTCCGGCCTCGGCAAGGGTAGACATCCGCCCGCTCTCGTACTAGACTCATCACGAGGGCCGCTAGGAACCTTCAATCGTATTGCCTCGCCTACTGTCGTACCGGAGCCTCCATGCATCGCGATCATTTTCCTATTTCGTCTGTCCTGGCCCTTTTTGCGGCCGTCGCCATCACCTCGGCCGCGCTCGTGCCCACGGCGCACGCCCAATCTCCGTCCGCACCGGTCGCGCTGCCGACGCCCGCCCTTCGTGAGTCTGCCGCCGTGCTCACTGACGGCTCGCTCCGAATCGGCACTGGCATCAACGCCCTGCGCGCTGCCCTCACCGGCTACCAAAAGGGAACCGCCCACCGCCGCGCCGCCACCGCGACCGTCCGCGCCCTGCCCGCCGAAACCGTCATCCAACAGGCCGAAATCACCCAGCGCTACGTCGTGCGGCGCGGCGGAATCCACCACGCCTTCACCCTCGCCCAGCGGCCCGCTCCCAGCATCGCGGCCGGAACGCTGTCCTTCGACCTCAGCCTTCAGGGGGCGCAGCGCATCGAATCGATCGGCGAAGACACGCTCCAAGTCACCGCGCGCCAAGGCGTGTACCAGTACGCCGGCCTCCACGCGTACGACGCAGCGGGGGCCGAACTCCCCGCCCGATTCGAGGTCTCCGGCACCCGTGCGCGCATCCTTGTCGACGACGCCACCGCTCAGTATCCGATCACCATCGACCCGATCTGGAGCGAAACCCAGCTCATTCCCGGACCGGTCACCAATTCCGGATCGCAGTTCGGGTTGACCGTGGCGGTTCACGAGGACGTTCTCGCAGTCGCCGCGATAGACCGAAACGAGGTCACCATCTACAATCGTGTCGCCGGAGCGTGGATCGAATCGCAGGTGATCGTTCCCCCGGCCGGAACCGGCTCCGGTCAGTTCGGCCGCACCCTCGCCCTAGATGCTGAAAAACTGCTGATCGGCGCCCCGTACGTCAACGTCGGAACCGTCACGTCCGCCGGAAAAATCTTCGAGTACCGCAAGGTCGGGGCCACCTGGCAACTCGCCCACACCATCCTGCCGCCGGATATCCGAACCTTCGGCCAGTTCGGCAATTACATGGATCTCCAAGGCTCGTACCTCATCGTGGGGATGCCCAATTGGTCGGTGCTCGATGAGCCTCAGGCCGGCGCCATTGTCATCTACCGCCGAGACCCGGACGGTTGGACCAACGTCCTGTACGACACCCGCGGCGGATTGCCCAGCAACACGCTCCACGGCAGCGCGGTCGCCATCCACGGCGATTGGGCGGTCGCGGTCGGCAGCGGCGCCAACGCGTCCACCTATCTCTACCGAAATACGGGCGGCACCTGGGCCTACCACTCCGTGCTCGGCGCCGGCCATCCCAGCCGACACTTCCTTTGCGTCGACATGAACGAGCAAACGTTGGTCACCGGCGGAAGCAACACCGGTTTCACCGGCCGAGTCCTCAACGTGTTTCGGCTCGTCGCGGGCACGTGGACATTCTCCGAGTCGCTCACCGCGGTGGCGCCGTACGGCGTCGCGGGGACGTTTGCCGATCGCGCGGTCGTCGATGCTGATCGCATTTACTCCGCGTCCAGTGGATCGTTCGGACCGGGCATCACGCGCTACGCCATCACCGCATTCCGGCAGTCTGGCAACGTGTTTCCGTTCGAGCAGCACCTCCATCCGTACGAGCGCAGCTACAACGGCACGTTTGGCTTCGGTCGAGGCCTCGCCGCCCAAGGCCCCACTGTGGTCGCCGGCTGGCCCGACGTCAATGCCGTTGCGGGCCGGTCCGGAGCCGCCGTCACCTTCTCCTACGCGCCACAACTCAGCATCGCCTTTGCGTCCAGTCCGGTCTTCGCGTCCCAGACCGCGACGCTGAACGTCTCTCTCGAAACTCCCGCGCCCGCCGGCGGACAGACCGTCACCCTGACCGCGCCCGGACTGCCGCAGCTCCCGCCGACCGTCACGGTGCCGGCCGGATCGTCCACCGCGTCGGTCTCGTTCCCCGTGCCGTACGTCAAGGCCGGAACCCGCACCGAGATCGTCCGGGCCCAGGCGATTGGATGGTCCACCGCCGAGGCCACGATTGCGATCACCGGCGCGTACCAGTCGGAGCTGGTCGCGGCCACCTGGCCCGACGAGCCGATCTACCGAAACGTCGTCTATCCCGTCTCGCTCACCGTTCGCAACACCGGCACCGCCACGTGGTCAAACGCCACGAACGACTACCTCATCTCGGCGAATCCCGACGCCAACTCCGTCTGGGGACCGTCCCTCATCCGCATTCCGAACGGTGTCACGGTGGCCCCAGGCGAGACCCACACGTTTAATTTCAACGTCAAGGCCCCCGCCCTCACCGGAATCCAAACCGCGTCGTACCGAATGCGTAACGGCACCACGCCCGGCGTCTCCTACGGACCGCACTTCAATCGCGTGTATTCGGCGATCCGCAATGCCGCCAACAGCCAATTCGTCAGCGGCAACGTTCCCGCAGTGGTCGCGGCCAATCGTCCGTTTAACGTCCAGTACACCTTCCGCAATAACGGCTCGCTAAACTGGGTCCATAACACCCACTTCCTCGTGAGCCAAAACCCGTACCTCAACACCACTTGGGGAACCAGTCGGCGCGATCTTCCGGTTGGCGCGGTGATTCTGCCGAACCAAGCGACCACCGTGAATCTGCAACTTCAGGCCCCCGCCACGCCCGGAACCTACGCCATGCAGTGGCAGTTCCGACGCTCGGGCGATGCCGAATTCGGAGAGCGAACCCCCATCTCATCCGTCCTGGTGGTGCCCGGCCTCGATTCCGCCTTCGTCGAGCAATCCATCCCGACCACGATGGTCCGGGGCACCACCGCCTCGGTCACCGTCACGTTCCGAAACACCGGTGCCTACGCGTGGAAGTTCGGCCAGCACAGCCTGTGCAGCGTCAACCCGTTCGGTACCAAGCAGTGGGGGGTCGTCGCCCCGCCGATGCCGGCGGGCACGACCGTGAACTACGACGGCTCCGTCACGTTTACGTTCACCATCCGCGCGCCGCAAACGCCCGGCACCTACAACTGCCAGTGGCAAATGCGCCAAAGCGGCCAACAAAACTTCGGCCCCACCACGCCAAACGTTGAGATCACCGTAACCTGACCCGGCGTATCATCGGGTGTCGAACCGCTCCCGGGAACCCGGCACCCGATGATACGCGGGCTTCCGATTCGGTCGGAAGCCCGCGAACGATGCCTCCGCCCTCGACGGTCAATCCGATAAGCCGCCATGAAAATCAGCCGCAAGCTCAAGATGACCGAGATCGTCGGGCTTGTGCTCGTATGCACGCTCATTTTCTTGCTCTTTTTCCCCGTTTATCCTCAGCGCGGAGTCAGCAAACGCTCGTGGTGTTACAGCAACCTTAAGCAGCTCGCCTTTGCCTATCTCATGTATGCGGAGGACGGCGATGGATATGCGCCTCCGTATGTCCCGCAACCGCAGCTCGTCCGGGCTGCGGACGCGGTTGAATTCGTGCAAGTTCCCGCTCAGCCGGACGCGTGGATGAACTGCCTTCAGGAGTTCGTGCGCAGTGACGGTATCTATCGTTGCCCTCTGGATCCGCACTTTGGTAAGCCCGACCAATTGGAAGGCAGATACGGTGCCTGTACCCACGAGCGCACAAGC
>JANRKI010000012.1:0-18719 GCA_033763535.1 Fimbriimonadaceae bacterium
CCCGTACCACGAAATCGGTCATGCGTTCATGAAGCTCGGCGAGAAGCTCGGCGCGCACCAGATCAAGCCGACCGGTCCGATGGTGGGCATCTACCTCGATGACCCGCACTCGGTGGCCCCCGCCGACCTGCGCAGTTTCGCCGCCGTCCCGGTCGAGGGAACCGCCGAAGACCCCGAGCTCGAGGCGATCGTCGTCACCGGCGGACGGTACGCGGTTTGGCGATACACCGGCAGCTACGAACACCTCGGTGACTAATGGAACCAGTTCACGAACGCGGCGCGTGCGTCGGGCGTCGATCCTATCGCGCAGGGCGCGATTCGGCCTCGGCATCTTTTTCCTTATGGGGCGCTTAACCGACCCCTGGGGGTAGGTGACCACGGCTTCGGTTCTTGGGTATCCGGGGACCGCGCTTCCGCTTTACCCGAGTGAGAGTATTGTACCATACTTCCGGCCATGCGTGCGTTAACCTCGAGAGTTAACGCATAGGAGTGCGAACAGCCGCACGACCCGAGTGCCGTCACCGATCTTTACATCCCGATTCACTAGACCCCACTTCCCGTCCCGAAACCCACAATTTCCTCATGTCCGGCCTTCACATTGGTCGGCATGAGGACCTCCAACCGGCTCGCCCCCCATTGGCCGGCCGAACGCGAACGGTACGAAGACCCGAGCACCCGGGGGATGTGGATCGCAATCACCGTCATGGCCGTCGCGGTGGCAATCTCCGCGCGCGCCGCCATCCAGTTCGCCACGCCGTACCCGGCGGGCATGGACGCCGCGCACTACGCCAACCAAACCCGCTCCCTGCTCGAGAGCGGCCAGCTCATTCGCCCGGACCTCCCGCTTGCGTACGTGTTGTACGCCGCGATCGGGCTTGGCCTGCGCATGGCCGGGCACGCGATGGATCCGGCCGCGATGCTGGCTAGTCGCGTTGGCGATGTCGTGATTCCTGCCTTAGCGATCGTGCCGCTGATGCGTTTCGGTCGCCGCGTTTGCGAGGGTGCCCTCCTCGGATCGCTGGCGGTGGCCGCCTGCGCGATCACCGCCGTGGTCGCACCGGGCCCGATGCACATGATCGGCGATTTTCAGAAGCAAGCCGTTGGCCTTCTTTTTATCAGCGGTTCGCTCGTGGCTTTGTCCACCTACTTGGCGCGCCCCGGTGTCAAATCGGGACTTTTGGTCCTGGGATGGCTGCTTGCCGCCGCGCTGACCCATATCGGGATCGCGGCCGTGGCGGTGGCCGCCGCCGTCCCGTGCGGACTGGTTGCGACCGTAACCGCTCCGAACGCCACCCCTCGCCTTCGGGCCACGGTCGCGGCGGCCACGCTCGGCGCCGCGGCGGTGCTCGCGATCGCCGTGTCCGTCGTCGCGCCACACAAGGTGCAACAGCTTCGGCAGTACGCCGCCAACGCCTTCGATCGCCCGGTGCTGGAGCAGTGGCTGGGCCGCACGCCCGCCGGCCCCATGATGATGCCGCGCGGTCGATTCGCGAGTAACGAATTCCCTCCGATGCCGAACGGTGGCGGATTCCCCGATGCCGGATTTCCCGGTGCTGGATTTCCGGGGGGCGATTTTCCGGGCGGGCCAATGCCAGGTGGGCCCATACCGGGTGGATCCACGCCGGGCGGCACGGGAACCGACGGCATGCCCCCGATGCCCGCGTTCGGTACCGACGGTCCCCCGCCCGGCATGGCACCGGGAATGCCCGGATTTCCTCCCGCCGGTACGCTGCGCGGCGATCGCGGCCAACCGACCATGCCGCCCGGTATGGTTCCCGGGGGAATCCCGCCAAAGGGACTGCCGATGAGGGGTATGCCGCCGGCGGGGATGCCGGGCGGGCCGAACACCAAAGCCCCGCTCCTCAACTTCCTCTTCGTGTGGGCGAGTGCCATCGTGGTCCTCGCCATGCTCGCCCGACGCTGGCGCGAAACCGCCCCGAGCCTGCGCGTTACCGTGCTGACCGCGGCCGCCTTGAGCATGCTCCTGACGCTTCCGGTGACCGGCTTCATGGCCTACGGACGCGTGGCGAGTATGGCCAGCGTTCCCCTCGCCTTCGCCCTCACGTGGATCGCGGCGGATGCGGCGAGACGACAGCGCGGCGCGTGGCTCGCGGCAATCCCGCTCGCGCTTTCCACCGGCCTCGCCCTGCAACCCAGCGAACGGCCGCCGATGAATCCGATGGATCACGACCGGGCCACTCAACTCCGCACGTTGGCGAAGGCGGTTCCGAAGGGTCGTGTCCTCCTCGTGGCGCGGCACGGCCTCGAGTACTGGGGGACATTCTTCCTGCACGTTCCGGGCCAAACCCGACCGCGCGAATCGGACTGGAGCCGGTACGACCAAGTGATCCAACTGCGCGAACGGCGCGGATTCGGGATGTTGCCCGAACTCCCGGGAATGCCGAACTCCGCCGCGATGATGGCCGCCGGGATGCCCGGCCTCCCCAATCTGCCGCCGATGGGCAACCTGCCCGGTTTGCCCGGTATGCCCGGCATCGGGGGCATGACGTCCGACCCGCAGGCGACCGCGTTCGAGACCGATCGAACGCTCGGCAAGACGGATCAGTACGAGTTGGTCGTCATCCGGCGACTCGAGCGGTAACGCGTGCAGTACGCTCCGCGCCCATGTCCGAAAATCGCCGGATCTGGGTGCGGGGCGTGACCGGCGCCGGAAAATCCACCCTCGCCGCGCAGCTCGAGCGCGAGCTGGGCATCCCGCGGTTCGAACTCGACGACTTGCACCATCTCCCGGGCTGGCAAGTTCGTTCCGCCGCCGAGTTCCGCGCGCTCGTCGAAGAATTCGCGGCCGCCGACACGTGGATCACCTCCGGAAACTATTCGCCCATCGAAGCAATCCTCGTGCCTCGCGTCACGGAGATGGTCTGGCTGGACTACGGCCGTTGGCTGACCTTCGCCCGCCTCGTGCGGCGTACGGTGCACCGCGTCCGGAGCCAATCGCCCTGCTGCAACGGCAACACCGAGTCTTGGCAGCGTACTTTCAGCCGGGATTCCATCCTCCTCTGGCACTGGCGCACGTACGCCAAACGGCGGGCTCAGGCGCGGAGTGCTCCACGCAACCCGGATTACGCCGGAATCCGCCAAATCGTGCTGCGCTCGCCAAGAGAAACGGCGCGCTGGCTTGGTGCCGGCGCGCCGTCTACCTGGCCTAGGTAGCCGTCGTTAGTACCGGTACGTTTCCGGCTTGTAGGGACCTTCGACGTCCACCCCGATGTACGAGGCTTGCTCCGGCGAGAGCTCAGTCAGTTGCGCGCCGAGCTTGGACAGCTGGAGCCGCGCGACCTTTTCGTCGAGGTGCTTCGGGAGCACGTAGACGCCGGGACCGTACTCGCCTCGGTTTGCCCACAGTTCGATCTGCGCGATGACCTGGTTGGCAAAGCTGCTGCTCATGACGTACGACGGGTGTCCGGTCGCGTTGCCGAGGTTCAGCAGCCGCCCGCGCGACAGCAGGATGATGCGCTTGCCGTCCGGAAAGATCACGTGATCGACCTGGGGCTTGATCTCTTCCCACTGCAGATCGCCGAGCGAGGCGACGTCGATTTCGTTGTCAAAGTGGCCGATGTTGCCGAGGATCGCGCCGTCCTTCATGCGCTCCATGTGCGCCCGGGTGACGATATCGCGATTGCCGGTCGCGGTGATGACGATATCGACCTGGTCGATCACGTCATCCAAGCGCACCACGCGGTACCCCTCCATCGCCGCCTGCAGCGCGCAGATCGGATCGACCTCCGTGATCCAAACCTGGGCCGAGAGCGCGCGCAGGGCCTGGGCGCTTCCCTTACCGACATCGCCGTAGCCGCAGACCACCGCGACCTTGCCCGCAATCATCACGTCCGTTGCGCGCTTGATGCCGTCCACCAGCGATTCGCGGCAACCGTACAGGTTGTCGAACTTGCTCTTGGTGACCGAATCGTTCACGTTGAACGCCGGGAACGGCAGTTCGCCCCGCTTCTGAAGCTCGTACAGCCGCTTCACGCCGGTCGTCGTTTCTTCGCTCACACCAACGATCGCGTCGCGAACGCGGGCGTAGAACCCGGGGTCCTCCGCCAGTTTTCGTCGGATCGACGCAAACAGCACGGTCTCTTCCTCGCTGCCCGGATGATCCAGTACGGACGCGTCCACGGCCGCCTTCGCGCCGATCAGCACCAGCATCGTGGCGTCTCCGCCGTCGTCCAGAATCATGTTCGGCGTTCCGCCGTCGTGCCATTCCAGTATGCGGTGGGTGAAGTCCCAGTACTCTTCCAGCGACTCGCCCTTGTAAGCGAAGACCGGCAGGCCCTGATCCGCGATGGCGGCGGCGGCGTGATCTTGCGTGCTGTAGATGTTACAGCTGGCCCAGCGGACTTCGGCCCCCAGAGCCACCAACGTCTCGATGAGGACGGCGGTCTGGATGGTCATGTGGAGCGATCCGGCGATGCGGGCTCCGGCCAGCGGTTGGCGGGCGGCGTACTCCTCGCGGATCGCCATGAGGGCCGGCATTTCGCCTTCGGCGATGCGGATCTCTTTGCGGCCGTATTCGGCCAGGCCGAGGTCGGCCACGTGAAAGTCGGTGCGAATGGGGTTGGTAACCGTATTCATGCTCGTTCTCCGTAAAGTTCGAGCGCCGTTGTTGTAGGCGAGCCTGTCCGTCCAAACGGAAAATCGGATGCAGCGCTCCTCGCCACATCCGATTGTACCGACCCGATTCCGCCTTACGCGTTGACTTGGATCATCTCGAAGGCTTCCACGATGTCGCCCTCTTGGAACTCTTCCCAATCGTCGAAGGTCATGCCGCATTCCATCCCGAGCGTTACTTCGCGCACGTCGTCCTTGAAGTGCTTCAGCGTGGAGATGCTGCCGGTGTAGACGAGGTCTCGCCCGCGGCGGACGCGGCATTTCGCGTTCCGCGTGACCTTGCCCTCGGTGATGTAACAGCCGGCGATGACGCCCTTTCGGGAGAATTGCATCCGCAGGCGAATCTCCGCAGTGCCGAGGTGCGACTCTTCGAACTTTGGCTCCAGCATGCCCTTCACGGCCGCCTCGATGTCTTCGATGAGTTCGTAAATGATCGTGTAGGTGCGGATTTCAACGTGCCGCTTTTCGGCCTCGCGCTTCGCTTCGCCTTCCGGCTTCACGTTGAACCCGACGACGATTGCGCCCGATGCCGCGGCGAGATCGACGTCCGCCTTGGTGATCTGGCCGACGCCGCTGAGGATAATGCGAGCCTCGACTTCCTCGTTCCGAACCTTTTCCAGCATCCCCTTCACCGCTTCCACGGAGCCCTGAACGTCGGCTTTGATGATGAGGTTGAGCTCCTTCAGGCCTTCCTCTTGCTGGAGTCGTCGCAGGTCGCTAAGCGTGATGCCCCGCGCCTTTTGGACGATAGTGCGATTCCGCTCTTCGAGCGCGCGCGCTTCGGCGTCTTCGCGCGCGGTGCGTTCGTCCGGCCGCCATTCGACCGCATCCCCCGCCGCCGGCACATCGCTGAGTCCGAGGATTTCGACCGGGCTACTGGGACCGGCTTCGGTCAGTCGTTCGCCACGATAGTCGGTCATCGCCTTGATTCGGCCGTAGGTTTTGCCCACCAGCAGCGCGTCGCCGATGCGCAGGGTGCCCTCCTGAATGAGCAGCGTCGCGACCGGTCCCCGGCCCTTCTCCAGCTTCGCTTCGATGACGACGCCGGACAGAAGACCCTTCGGGTCGGCCTTCAATTCCATGACTTCGGCCTGCAGGAGGATCATTTCCAACAGGTCGGGCACGCCCTGGCCGGTCAGCGCAGAGACCGGCGCGGTGATGACCTGACCACCGTACGCTTCCGGGATCACATTGTGTTCGGGCAATTGCTGCATCACCCGCTCGGCGTTCGCGTCGGGCTTGTCGATCTTGTTGACCGCCACGATCATCGGCACGTTGGCCGCCTGAATGTGCTGAATCGCCTCTTTGGTCTGCGGCATGATGCCGTCGTCGGCCGCCACCACGAGAATCGCGATGTCCGTGACCTTGGCTCCGCGCGCTCGCATGTTCGTAAATGCCGCGTGGCCGGGGGTATCGAGAAAGGTGATGAGCCCTTCCGGCAGGGCAACTTGGTACGCACCGATGTGCTGGGTGATGCCGCCGTGCTCTTTCGCGGCCACGTTTGCCTTGCGAATGTAGTCGAGCAACGACGTCTTGCCGTGGTCGACGTGGCCCATGATGGTGACCACCGGCGGGCGGATTTGCGCGCCACCGGTCGGCTTCTTGGGAGTCGCGGCCGCCTTCGGCTTCGGAGCGTCGGCGATGCGGACGGTGACGTTGTAGAGCCCGGCCAACTTATCGACCACGTCCTCTTTCAGTGCCGTGGTGAGCGTCGCCATCACCTTCAGTTTGGTGACGAGGGCCTTTTGGATTTCGGGCTGGGGCACGCCGAGCGCGAACGCCATGTCGCGCGGGGTTGGGTTGGGCTTGAGGACAAGTTCTGTGCTGCCGAGGCTATCGATCAGGCCGGCTTTCACCAGTTCGAGCGTGTCAGGGTCGGCTTCGAACGATTGCCCGTCGTGGTCGAGGCCGAGTTCAAGCAGTACTCCGTAGACCACGCCGGGTCGTACTTCGAACTCTTGAGCCAGAGGGGCAATGGGATGGGTCATGCCGGTTGATTTCTTTACCTGAGTCTGCATTGAAGCTGTGCTGCGATCTGCTCGCGTTGGGAAGGCTGGAGACGTACTCGGAGCGCACGTTCGGTACGGGCACGGGTCCGAAGTGCCTCGATACAGTCCGATTGTCGGCACACGTAGGCTCCTCGACCTTCGGAATGAAACGGCCTTTCGGCGTCCGCCGTGAAGCGAAAGAGTTCGCCTTTCTCACGCCGGGCCCCGCAAGACACGCAGGTCCGAATCGGCCGTGATCGCGTTCCCAAGTCGAGAGGGTACCCCGGAATGCCAGATTCCGGGGTGTGGATCAGGCCCGGTGGCCTACCGCTTGGCGCCGCTGGCTTGGCTCTCGCTACGGATATCGATCTTCCATTCGGTGAGGCGCGCGGCCAGCCGGACGTTTTGGCCGCCTTTGCCGATCGCGAGCGACAACTGGCTGTCGGGCACGATGACAAGCGCGCTCTTTTCGACGTCGTTGATCTTGATCGAATTCACCTTCGCCGGAGACAGCGCGTCCGTGATGTACTTGCGCGGGTCTTCGCTAAACGGCACCACGTCGATCTTCTCGTCGTACAGTTCGTCCACGATCGCCTGCACGCGGGCACCCCGCGGGCCGATGCACGCACCGATCGGATCGACGCGCTCATCGGTCGTCATGACCGCAATCTTGCTGCGTTGGCCCGGTTCTCGCGCCACCGACTTGATGACGACGATGCCCGACTTGATCTCCGGAACCTCCTTTTCGAACAGTTTTCGCAACAGGTTCGGGTGAGTGCGGCTGACCGTGACGCGGATGCGCCCACGCTGCTGATCGTCCACCTTCAGCACCAGCACCTGAATCCGGTCGTTGATCCGGTACGGCTCGGTGGGCACCTGCTCGCGGCGCGGCATTTCCGCCTCCGCGTTGTTGACGTCAATGACGATGCGGTCCGGCTCGCGGCGTACCACGGAACCCGAAGTGATCTCACCCAGCCGCTCGTTGAACACGGTTTGGATGCGATTGCGCTCGCTATCGCGCAGTTTCTGTTGCAAAACCTGCTTGGTGGTTTGGGCGGCGATTCGTCCGAACTGGTTCGGGTCGACGGCGATGTAAACGAGGTCGCCGATCTGCATCTCCTTGTCACGCTTGATCGCGTCTTCCAGCGAGATTTGCCGTTGCGGATCGGTCACGACCGCCACGACCTCCTTGCCGACGGTCGCAGTGAGCGGGTTGAGCGTAATACGAACTTTGATCTCGCCTTCGCGGGTGCCGATAAACTGCTTGTAGGCGGCGGCCAGGGCTTCCTCCAAGTCCTTCTGCAGCTCTTCTACGGGCAGATCACGTTCCGATGCAATGACCTTGAGTTGTTGCAGAATGTCCATCGCTCAGTCCTCTTTTTCTCCCTCGGGAGACCGATCGGTTCGGCCCGGAAAATCGTTCCGGTCACGAACAAAAAAAGGCGGCAGAGGCCACCTTACGTTCGGTCGCTCTTCGGTTGTGACTTAATTGTAGCATGGAACCCGGGGAAAACCCGACTCATTTTGGGCCTCTGTGGGACCCCGCCAACATCTCGGCCAACGCCGGCGACAGCCTGACGGTCCACATTCGCGACCTTGACGTCTACGCCTACCATGGGGTGCCGGACGCAGAGCAGGCCGTCGGTCACCGGTACCGAGTGGACTTGGATGCGGTGCTGGCCGCCTGCCCCGCCCTCGAAACCGACCGGGTGGCGGAAACCCTGGACTACGGGCTGGTCGGACGGTTCATCGCCGAGCGCATTCGGGGGACGCAGTTCCGCACGTTGGAGCGATTGGCCGACGACATCGCCGATCGGTTGATGCGCGAGTGGCCGTACATCCGGGCGATCCGCCTGTCGATCCGAAAACCGTTGCCTCCCGCGCCGATCATCGCACGCGAGGTCGGGATCACCCTGTCGCGCGTGCGCCGTGCCGGACCCATCGCGCCAAAAGGTCCGGTCGGACTGGTGGAGTGAAGAAAACCGGTTGACAAAATCCGCGCGAACGTAGAATAAGGGTGTGGAACGAATTTTGCTGGCCGCACCGCGAGGCTTTTGCGCGGGGGTCTCGTACGCCATCGAGATCGTCGGCCTCGCGCTGAAGGCTCATGGGGCGCCGGTGTACGTGCGTCACGCGATCGTCCACAACGAGCACGTCGTTCGGAACTTCGAGCGGCAAGGCGTCATCTTCGTCGAAGATATTTCGGACATTCCGGCCGGCTCGGTCGTCGTGTACTCCGCCCACGGCGTTTCGCCGGCCGTGCGCGAGGAGTCGCGCGCCCGCAACCTGCAAATCATCGATGCGACCTGCCCGCTGGTGACCAAGGTCCATAACGAGGCGAAGCATTACGCGGCGAAAGACTACTTTATGATCTACATCGGTCATGAAGGACACGTCGAGGCCGAGGGCACGATGGGAGAAGCGCCGGACCGTTTCGTGCTGGTAGAAACGCCGGACGACGCCGAGCGGTTGGAGATTCCGCACTACGACCGGTTGGCGGTACTCACCCAGACGACGCTGTCGGTAGACGAGGTTCGGGCCACGCTGGCGGTTTTGCAGCGTCGATTTCCGCACCTCGAGATGCCGAAGAAGGAGGACATCTGCTACGCCACCACCAACCGTCAGGCGGCGATTCGGGAACTGGCCAAGGAGTCGGACTTGGTGCTGGTTGTCGGCAGTACGACCTCCTCGAATTCGAACCGGTTACGAGAAGTGGCCGAGTCGCTCGGGACGGAATCGCATCTGCTGATGACCGCCGACGAGGTTCAGCCGCACTGGAAGACGGACTACCGCACGATCGGGATTAGCAGCGGCGCGAGCACTCCGGAGGACCTGGTGGAAGCCGTCGTCGGCGAGCTGTTGCGCGGGATGCCGCCGGTCGAAGTAAGCGTGCTCGAGACGATCCAGGAGCAGGTCACCTTTCGGCCGAGCCGCGACCTGATCGCGCTCGCTCAGGCAAAGGCATGACGGAAGGCCCGATCCTGTTTTTCGACGGCGTGTGCAACCTGTGCAACGGGGCGATCGACTTCGTGATGCGCCGAGACCGCAGCCGTACGATCCGGTTTGCTTCGCTGCAAGGCGAGACCGCGCGCACCGTGCTCCCGGCGGAGTTGCGCGAGGGCGGCCTCGATTCGATGGTGCTTTGGGAAGGCGGCGAACGGTACGTGCGCAGTGAGGCCGCGCTTCGGGTGATGGCCCGGATCGGTGGCGTGCCGGCCGCCATCGCCGCGATCGGTCGGGTGGTGCCGCGGGGACTGCGCGACGCGGTCTACCGCACGATCGCGGCCAACCGGTACCGCTGGTTCGGCCAGCGCGATACGTGCCGGGTGCCGCAGCCGGAAGAGCGCGAACGGCTTCTGCCCTAAAACTCGAGGTCCGCTTCGGTCGCGTCGGCGCCGAAGTCTGCGGGAGGCGGCGCGAAAACGGCGATCGGATGACCGGTAACCGGATGCGTCACGGCGAGGTACGCGGCGTGGAGGCGCATCGGTGGCGTCGCGAACGACTTCGGCGCGTACAGGGCGTCGCCGAGTACAGGGTTCCCCATCGCCTTGAGATGGACGCGAATCTGGTGCGTGCGGCCGGTTTCGAGCCGGCAGGCGACGAGGGTGCCGAGGAGGGTCGGGCGTAGCTTTCGTACGTGCGTGACGGCGGATTTGCCGTTCGGATCGACGGTCATCTGCTGACGATTGTGCTTGGCGCGGGCGATCGGGGCGTTGATCGTGAACTGGTCGCGGGTGACGTCGCCGGCCACGATCGCGAGGTAACGGCGTTCGGCAGTTTTGGCGGCAATCTGCCGGGCGAGGCGGGTGTGGACGAGATCGGACTTGGCCACGAGCAGCAAGCCGGTGGTTTCTTTGTCGAGCCGGTGGACGATGCCGGGACGGAAATCACCGCCCGCCTGACTGAGTTCCATGTTTCGGCCGAGCAGGGCGTTGACGAGACTGGGTTCGTGCAGACTGGGGGCCGGATGCACCGCCAGACCGCGCGGCTTGTTGACAATCAGGAAATGCTCGTCTTCGAAGCGGACATCGAGCGGGATATCGGCCGGATTGAGGTCGTGGGCGATCGCGACGGGCTCGCCGTCCACTTCGACGGTCATGCCGGGGCGCACGACGAAGCGGGCCTTTTCGATCTTGCCGTTCACGCGGACGCGTGCCTCGTCGATGAGCGTCGCGAGCTTTGAGCGGCTGTGGCCGGAAAGCACGGAGACGAGGAATTTGTCGAGCCGTCCTTCCTCGGTGACCAAAAAGGTGCGTGCTTCCATGGTGTTTCATACTGAACCCGATGTCAGCGTTTCGGTGGTGGATCGGCTGCGGAGTGGGGATCGCGATCGGGATCGCGGGGTGTCAACCGGCGGCGGGACCGAGTTCCGCCGAGGGCGGCAAGTCGGCGCCGCCGATCGAAATGCCGACCGAGCGGGAGAAAGGCACCCAGGCATTCAAAACGTTGGATGAGATGAAGGCGCGGATTCCGTTTGACCTGTATCCGGGGGCCACGCTCAAGCCGGATTCGTTGACGGAAACGACGATCGACTCGAAGAACCAGCTGCGGATGACGGTGAAACTGGAGACCCCGGACGACGTGAAAAAGGTCGTCACGTTTTACGAGAAGAAGTTCAACATGATGTCGCAGGCGCAGTCGGACGGGGCGTCGCTGATGGGTCGATTGAAGACCGGCGATTATGCGTTACTGTCGATCCGGCGGGTCAATCAGACCACGACGGTGTTCGCCCGGTTGCTGATGCCGGCCACGCCGTAGGTTCAAAACAGGTCGGTTCGGCCCGACTTTCGGAAAATATCACGAAAACATCATTTTTCGCGAACCGACGCATCACACGAAGCGTATTTCAGATATCGTACGATTCCTGGCGGAGGGTTCGAGGGAGAGTTTCTGCGCGTCGGGATTGCATCGTGCACCGATTGAAATCCATGGGAAGGTTTTCTCTCCGAACGACGTGGGCGACGAGCGTCGGCCTGATGGCGGCGGCATCGCATGCGCAGTCCGCGTTATCGCTGACCGATTTGCTCGAACGCGTGGATCGCAGTTACCCGAAGCTTCAGGCCGCCGAGCGTCAGATCGAGATCGCGGAGGCCAAGGCCAAGGAAAAGCGCGGCGCGTTTGACCCGGTCTTTTCGGCGGATACCGGTTACCAGCGCTACAACAGCAGCAGCAGTCGCGGCAAGGCGCTGACCACCGAGATGCTGGAAACGGTGGTTGAGCAAGTGTCGCGATCGGGGCTGAAGCTCATCGCCGGGTCACGGTTGAACTTCGGCAGCGTGAAGTCTCCCGGCAGCAGCACGGGCGACCTCGGCGAGTACTACGTCGGCGTGAAAATGCCGCTCTTGCGCGGCCTCGGGATCAACGAGAAGTCGATCGGCGAGCAGATTGCCACCGCGAGCGTGGAGCAATCGCGCGACGAGCTCCGCTTGCTGCGGCTGTCGATCCGGCTGGGGGCCAGCAATGTGTACTGGGACTGGGTCGGCGCGGTGGAAAAGTACACGGTTGCCGACAAGTTGTTAAAGGTCGCTCAGTTTCGGGCCCAGGCGATCGCGGAGCGGTTCCGTCAGGGAGACCTGCCCGAGATCGACGTGGTGGAAGCCAAGACCGAGGTTCAGCGGCGCGAGGCGGGACTGGTGAAGGCGCAGCGCGATATTGAAAAAGCGAAGCTCAAGCTGGAGCTCTTCCTGTTCGAGCGGACGGAGGCGATCAAGGCTCCGGAACTGGTGTATCCGGCGACGCTGGAATCGGACCCGCGTGACACGTGGCAGACGCAGGCTCAGACGTTGCGGCCGGACCTGCGGATCATCGACGTGGACCGCGACAACGTGCGCCGGGAACTTTTGCTGGCCGAAAACAATCGGCGGCCGAGTCTCGATCTGTCGGTGACGCCCGGCTTCGACGGCGGCCAGCAAGGCATCGGCCTCACGGTGAAGGCCGGTCTTTTTCTTTCGGTTCCGCTGCGCCAGAACACGGTGGACGGGCAGATTGAGCAGGCAAAGCAAAAGTTGGAGAAGCTGGAGCTGGATCGCAACTTGCTGCGGCGGCAGATTGAAACCGAAGTGGACGACGCGATTTCGGCTTTGCAGCGGGCGTACGAACGTTACGAGGCGACCAAACGGGAGCTCGTGCTCGCCCAAGACCTCGAATCGCGAGAACGGCTAAGGTTTGAAGCCGGCGACGGCACGCTGTTTCTGCTGAACCAGCGTGAGCGCGCGACGGCCGAAACCGCGACGCGATTGATTGATGTGACGACCGAGTACTACCAGGCAAAGGCCGCGCTTCAGGCGGCGGCAGGTTCCCTATGAGCGCAAAAGTTCACCCGATCCAACGCTTTACCCAGTTGCTTCATGTCGAACGGGCGGACCTGTGCCTGGTCGGCGTGTACACGCTGGTGATGATTCTGCTCGGCCTTTCGGTGCCGATCGCGACGCAATCGCTGGTCAACACCATCGCGGCGGGGCTGTTCGCCCAGCCGGTGTACGTGCTGTCCCTCATGGTTTTGGGCGGACTGGGCCTGGCCGGC
Source organism: Fimbriimonadaceae bacterium (assembly GCA_033763535.1). Classification (GTDB taxonomy): domain Bacteria; phylum Armatimonadota; class Fimbriimonadia; order Fimbriimonadales; family Fimbriimonadaceae; genus Fimbriimonas. The sequence goes on from JANRKI010000012.1 coordinate 13,144, forward strand.
GTGATGCACATCCTCACTTACGCCGTGGTGGAACGCCTGCAGCTGCGGGTGTTTACGAATACGGCAATGGCATTGGCCCGACGGATGGTAGCGGCGCGATGCGATCGACTCCGGACTGAGTACGCGCCGGAACTCGTCAACCGGTTCTTCGACGTCATCACCATTCAGAAGGCGCTGAGTAAGTTGCTTCTGGACGGATTTACCGCGTTACTCCAGGCGATCGTTAGCCTGATCTTCTTGGCTTTTTACAGTCCGCAGATCATGACGTCGGCGATCATTCTGTTCCTGGTGTTTTTGGGAACCGTAATCTTGCTGGGCATCGGCGGCGTGAAGTCGAGCGTGGAAGAAAGTTACGAGAAGTACCACGTTGCGGACTGGTTGGAGGATGTGGCGCGGTGCCATAACGCCTTTAAGCTGTACGGCAAACCCCAGCTGATTGACCGGAAGACTGACCAAGTGGTACTGGCTTACCTCGAGAAGCGTCACCTGCACTTCCGCGTGAACCGGCGCCAGCTGATCGGCTACTACATCTTCGCGGCCTTGGCGTCCAGCGGAGTCCTTTTTGCGGGCGGATTGCAGGTGCTGAGCGGCAACCTGACGATTGGGCAACTCGTCGCGTCCCAGATTTTGGTGACGCTCTCGCTCAGCTCGTTCGAGAAATTGGTGCGGCAGAGCGACAAGTACTTTGATCTCTTGGCCGGTCTCGACAAGGTGGGCCACGTGGTGAGCTTGCCGGTGGAGCGCGAAGGCGGCCGATCAATCCCCGAGCGACCGGGCGCGATGGCCGCCAGCGTGGAATGCCGTAACGTCCACTTCAGCTACAGCGCGAATAGCCCGGTGCTGGTCGGCCTGAATCTGTCGCTCCATCCGGGCGAACGGATCTCTCTGGTAGGGAGTAGCGGCGCGGGCAAGAGCACGCTCGCTTCCCTGCTGTGCGGGCTCGACGAGCCGACGCGCGGGGACATCTTGATTGAAGGGATCGACGTGCGCGAGGTAGACCTCCGGTCGCTGCGCCGGATCGTCGGAATCGCAGGGTTGGAGCGCGAAATCTTCGATGGAACGATCTTGGAGAACATTTTGGTGGGGCGCGACCACCTGACCGCCGATGACGTGCGGTGGGCATTGGACGTCGCGCAATTGGCGGATGACGTCGCCGCGATGCCGGACGGCATCAAGACGAACTTGATCAGCGGCGGGCAAAACCTTTCCCGCGGTCAGGCGCAACGGCTCATGATCGCGCGGGCGATCGTCGATCGACCGCACCTGTTGATCCTTGACGAAGCGTTCACCGGGATTGACGAGCGGATCAGCCAAAGGATTCTGGACCGAATCTTTTGCGACGACTACACCGGCACGATCATCGACATTTCTCACCAGCCGGAAGTGATCTTGCGGACCGAGACCGTGTACGTGATGGCGGACGGCGCGATTCGCGAGCACGGCTCTCCGCAGCAATTGGCGGCAGACCCAGATAGTGAGTTCTCGAAGCTTTTCCCGTTCCTCTCCGCGAATCTGCGGTCGGGGATGCCTTACCCAGGAGGTCAATCGTGATTTACGATCCGAAAGAAACGAAGGCGGTTGAGAATTCGGCGGCGGAGATCAAGGCCGCCGAATCCAAGCCCGAGCCGTACGTGGTGAAAAGCTTGGAGCGGGTGAAGCGACGCCCGGTATGGCCCCGCGTGGTCGGCATCGTCGTGATGCTGATCGCGGTGATCGCCGGATTGGCGTTTGTGCCGTGGCAGCAGACGATTGAGGGCAACGGCCAAGTCATTATCTTTTCCGCGATGGATCGGCCGCAGTCGGTGGCGTCTCCGATCCCGGCGCGCATCGTCGAGTGGAAGGTTCAGGAAGGCGACTTGGTGAAGGCGGGCGACGAAATCTTGCGGATCGAAGACGTCGACAGCAAGTTCTTGGACCCGAACCTGGTGAAGCGGCTGACCCAGCAACGCGATTTTTCGTTGCAGGCACAACGCGAGACGGAGACCCGCGTGACGGCACTGCAAGCGCAGAAATCGGAACTGGAATCTTCGCGGGTGAACGCGATCGGGGCGGCGCGGCAAGCGGTCCAACAATCGCGGCAACGGCTGAAGGCCGCGGCCGAGCAGGTTCGGCAGGCCGAAAAGTCGCTTGACATTGCCCGGCAGGTGGCGCGTCAGGGGGCGACCGAGCGGGCGAATCAGCAACAGGATCGCCTGGTGCAGGCCGAGCAAGCCCTCACCGCGGCGAATCAGCAACTCACGACGATGCAGCTGCGCTACGACCGGATCAAGGATCTGGAAGGCAAAGGATTGCGCAGTCGCCAAGACCTTGAGTTTGCGGACAATGACTTGGTGAAAGCGCGCACGGATGTGGAGCGGGCCAAGAAGAGTCTGGAGATCGCCAAGCGCGATGTGAAGCTCGGGACCCTTGGCGAGACGCAGGCCGACCTCGAGGTTCAGCGGGCGCAGAGCGTGGTGGACCAAGTTCGGGCGAACTTTGCGGTGGCGGAGCGCGACGTGACGAACGCCGAGCTGAATCTAAACCGCGTGCAGTACGACACGGCGGCCGGGCTCTCGCGCCTGGATGCGGACGTGCAATCGGCACGGGAAACGCTGGCGAAAAACGGCAGCGAACTGCAGAAGGTCGAGAATGAGTTGGCAAACCTAGAGCAACGGACGCAGCAACAGGTGATTCGGGCACCGGCCGGCGGACGGATCGCGCGGCTGACCACCGTGGGGGCGGGGGCCATCGTGAAGAGCGGCGACGAGTTGGCGGTGATTGTTCCGACCACGCCGGAGCGCGCGGTGGAGCTGTTTGTCACGGACACCGACGTACCGTTGGTGGAAGTCGGCAAGCCGGTGCGATTGCAGTTTGCGGGATGGCCCGCGTTGCAGTTTCCGGGCTGGCAAGGCGCGGCGATCGGGACATTTGGCGGCAAGGTCGCGATCATCGATCCGGTGGACGACGGGAACTCGCGGTACCGGGTGGTCGTGGTTCCGGACCGGCAGACGCTGCTGACGGGCAAGCTGGACGAGCCGTGGCCATCGAGCGAGCTGTTGCGTCCGGGGGCAGAGGCGTACGGTTGGGTGATGCTGGGCCGCGTGCCGCTCGGATTTGAGCTTTGGCGGCAATTCAACGGATTCCCGGCGAGCGTGCCGCGGCAACGCCTGATTCAGAAGAAGGGGACGAACGTGGCCCCGGGCAAAGAGGAGAAGGAGAAGCCGGACCTCGGGCCGATCAAGGTGAAGACGAAGTAGGCGGATCGGCGGCGGCGACTTTCCAGGACCAGACTTCGGGGAGGTCGCCGCGCCTACCGATTTGCAGGGGGATACGGCACGCTGAACGGCGGGGCGAGTTCCGGAAGGATTTCGTCGGCGTGGATGTACAGGACGCGAAACTCATCGGACCACAGCGCGATGCCGCGACTTGCCTGCGGGCTAAATCGGACGTAGAGCGCATTTGCGGTGGCGCGACGGTACAGCAGCGCAGACGTGAAGAACAGCGGTTCGGAAACAATGCCGTTGGCAACACTGCTGCTAAAGAGCGGAAATCCGCGGTCCGGATTGCCGCGTAACGTGGTGATGTACTGGGCGTACTCGGGAGGGAGAAAGTTATGTCTTCCGGACGCGAAATTCGATAGGTGCTGCACGTAGCGGCCGATCGTGACGATGTCGGCGGAGACTCCGGAGTAGGCGTTGGTCAGCGGGTAGTGGTCATGCTCGGGGAGCGGGCTGACGAAGCGATCGCGCGCGGTGGAATGAAAGTGCCGCGCGTACGGCTGGCGCGGGCCGGGCGCCTTGAATTCGGCCCCGTCGAGGTTGAGCGGGGCGAACACGTAGTCTTGGAGCAGTTGGCCGAGGGGTTTTCGGGTGACGCGTTCGGCGATGGCGGCGAGGATGATGTACGCCTGATTGTTCGGCCGGTTCTTGCTTTTGGCGCCGTTGAGCCAGGCCGCGGTGGCGAAGGCGCGCGCTCGGACGGCGTACTCTTCCGGCGGTTCCCCTTCGCGCGGATCGGGCATCGGCCCGGAGGCGTCGCCGGACGCGATGGCGAGCGGCATCAGCTTTGCCAACGTGACGCGCTTATACGGGGATGCCTCGGGGTCGGTTTCGGGAAAGTAATGGTGCGGCGTATGGCGGAGATCGAGGATTCCGGCGGCCGCGAGTCGGAGGATCAGGAGGAAGGTGAAGTGGCTGCTGCCGTTGCCGAGGCGCAGGCGGTCGGTGACGGCGGCGGGACGGGGCTCGGGGACGTTTGCGATGCCGGCCGCCGCGACGGTGAAGCTGCGGCCCCTCATGACCGCGGCGTACAGTGCCGGGTGCGGCGCGCGGGAGGTGTAACGTCGGAGGAGATTCCCGAGGGCGACATCGCCGATGACCGGGGCGGTTGGCACGGTTTGGTACGGGGTGGCGGCAAGCAGCAGGGCGATCATCGTTGACCTCTCACTGGTTGGGACGGGTTTTCGGCGGCAGACGTTAGCGGTGGGGGCCGATACGTTTTGCAGGATGCCGCGTTTATACTGGCGGGCGAGGGCATGGTATGAGCGATCGGATCAGCAATTCGGTGTGGGCGGTACTTCGGCGCGTGATGATGGTTTTCTTGGGAGGCCTGTTGCTGATTTCGCCAACGGGGATTCGGGCGCAGGACGACCGCAAGCTTGTCGTTGCGCCGAGCGCGAAGCGCGTGGCCCTCGTGATCGGGAATGAACGGTACGCCGATGGCCCGCTCAAGAACCCGCGCAACGACGCCAACGCGGTTGCCGAGATGCTGCGGCGGGCCGGCTTCGGCGTGTTGATCGTGAAGGTTGACTGCAATCGCGACGAGATGTTACGGGCGATCGCGGAGTTTCGGTCGCGATCGGCGGGCGCAGACGTGGCGGTGTTCTTCTACTCGGGGCACGGGGTTCAGAACGACGGCGTGAACTACCTGGTGCCGATCGGGGCGAAACCGCAGAGCGAGAGCGATTACGAGTTTGAGTGCGTGGAGTTTCCGCGAGTGTTGCGGGTGTTCGACGCGAACAACGCGAAGGTGAATCTGGCATTTTTGGATGCGTGCCGGGACAATCCGTTCGCCCGGTCGTTCCGCTCCGGGAGTAAGGGTTTGGCGACAGACCAGGCGCCGGCGGATTCGCTGATCGGCTACGCGACGCAGCCGGGGCGGACCGCCTCGGACAACCCGGCGGAGTCGAACGGCCTTTACACGAAGTTCTTGCTACGGCACCTGGCGGAGCCGGGGGTGGACGTGATCACGGCGCTGGAGCGGGTGCGGCGGGCGGTGCGGGATGCGAGCGAGCGTAAGCAATTACCGGTGGAGAGCACGGTGCTGACCGGAAAAGTCGTGCTCGTACCGGCGGTCGCGCCGATCGAGGAGGGCAAGGTGAACCCGGTGAACCTGGTCGGTCGGGTGGTGATTCGTAGCAGTCCGGAGGGAGCGGCGATTTCGCTGGACGGCAAGCCGACGGGACGAGTCACGCCGTGGACCTACGAGTCAGACGTGGTGGGCGGTCCGCGCACGGTGCGGGTGACGGTGAGTAAGGAGGGGTTTCGGACGGCGGAGTACGAGGCGGAGGTTCGGGCGGGGGCCGAATCGCGGGTTTC
>JANRKI010000013.1:0-11063 GCA_033763535.1 Fimbriimonadaceae bacterium
ACCGACGCGGGCAATTCGGCCAGGGTGAGCGAACGTGGCTTCGACGTCAGCGCGTCGGCGGGCGAGATCTGGGCGCTGGCAATGGCGCAAGCGAGGAGGGTGGTGACAACGGCCATGCGGCGCATACCGCATTATCCATCGTCTTACGCGCCGTCGGATAGGACGTTCAGCCGCTTGGTCTCGATCCGAAAGGCGTTCGCGAGGTCCTGATCGATCCCCACCAGCCGACCGCGCACCTGGTACAGCGGCGGTGGCTCGAGCGGTACGAGAGCGGCGGGGTGAATCGGAGTGTTCACGATGCTTTCCTATTTACCAATCTTGAGGTCGCATTTTGCGACCTCAAGAACCTTGCAATAACTCCGCACCCCATAGTAAACCCAACAATCTTGAGGTCGCAATTTGCGACCTCAAGATCCCCTACAGCATCTGCCGATGCAAGACGATCCGCTCCAGAATCGCGACCGCCGCCGCGTGAGTCCGCTCGTGGGTGATCGAAACTTTCAGCCGCAATCGGCTCGGATCGTAGTCCGGGCTCCAGACCGAAGCCGTCGGCACCCCCAGCTCGTCCGGAAGCACCTCCACCTGTTGCCAACGCAGGTGGAGACCAACGGCCTTCGCAATCGCCTCCTTGGCCGCCCACCGCCCCGCCACCTGAGCCGGGGTGCGGAAGAGGATGCGCTCGCGATCCGTGAGTATCCGGTACACGAATCGAGGGTTTTCCATTGCCTGCGCGATACGCCCGATCTCCACGAGATCGATGCCGACGCCAATGACCATGCCCAATAGCTTACGCCCATCGCCGAATCAGATAATCGGCCTATGCCCTGTCAAGAGATCCCGCCATTTTGGGACAACTCCTTCCGCCAAAACCGGTACCAAACCCAACCAGTCTAGGTTCAAAACCCGCCGAAATCCGCCGGAAAACGCTGTCCCAACTTGGACGTACTCGCAATCAAGCCCCGGGAACAACGCCCCGACGCGCGGTGGTTTCTATCACTTGGAGCTGATGCAATGAAGCGATTTTCCGGTTTCGTATCTCGACTTTCGATGTCCGTGTTCGCCGTCATGGCGATGGGTGCCCTCGCGGGCTGCGGCGGAGACGGCGACCATCCGTTGCCCACCGCCAACGTCCGCGTGATCCACGCCTCGCCGGATGCGCCGAACGTGGACGTCCTGTTCAACAACCGAACGGTGCTGTCCGACGTGCCGTACTTCGCCGGAGCGGTCGTCAACACCACGGCCGGACCCACCCGAGTCCGCGTGAACGCGGCGGGAAGCACCACCACCGTCATTGATGCCAACGTCTCGTTCACCACGGGCACGCTGACCTCGGTGATCGCGGCAGGCACGCTGGCCACCATCTCCCCGATCGTCATCAACGACCCGGACGCCGGTCCCGGGGCCGCCAACGCCCGGGTGCGCATCGTCCACGCGTCGCCCACCGCCGGGGTCGTCGACGTGTACGTCACCGCGCCGGGTGCGCCGTTGCCCGCCGAACCCACGCTCGCCGACGTGCCCTTCCGCACCGTCAGCGATGCGCTCACCGTCCCCGCCGGAAACTATCAGGTCCGCGTGACCCCGGCCAATACGCCCGGCACGGTCGCTATCGATACCGGCACGATCAATTTGCCGGCCAACAGCGTCAGCCTCGCCCTCGCGCTGGATGCCGATGGCGGCGGCGCGCCGCTCACCGCGCGCCTGTTCACCAAGACCTACTAATCGCCCGCGCGAATCACGCGGAATTCCAGCGAGCCCAGCCGGATCACGTCGTCCGGCTGGATTCGCGTCCGCATGTTGGCCACCATCTTCGCCCCGGACAAAACCGTTCCGTTCGAACTGCCGATGTCCGTCACGTAAATCCCATCCTCGGCCAGCTCGATCACCCCGTGCTTGCCGCTCACGTACGGGTCCGAAATCGTGATATCGTTCTCGGCCTTTCGTCCGAACGTATTGGCACCCGCGCGCAACGGATACTCGCCCGAGTCGCCGACCAGTTTCGCCGGAGCCACCTCCACTTGCGGCGCCGCCGACATGGCCGCCGTCCGGTGGTTCGCAAACGCCTGCGTGACGTTTGCCGAGGCCGTCCCCGGAAGCTGAACCTGCACTTCTAACCCGCCGAAGCTGATCGTGTCGCCCCCTTTCACCGCCTGCGGAATCCCGGCCGTCAGCGCGGTACCGTTCACCTTGGTGCCATTCGTCGAGCCAAGATCCTCCAGCGTCAGCGAGCCGTCTGCCGAACGGATCTGCGCGTGACGCCGAGACACTCGGCTGTCCGCCAGCGCGATGTCGCCCTCGCGGCCAATGCTCGACGTCCCCGGTCGAATCGGAAACTCGCGCCCGCCTTTCTCCACCAACATCGGCAACTGCACTGCGGGCGCCCCGAACGCATCATCCGGCAAGGCCCGGTCGAAGATGAGGCCGCACTCATTGCAAAAGAATAGTCCCGCCGGATTAAACGTCTTGCACACCGGGCACTGCACCGGCTTGATCGTTTGGGTCACGTTGATGCTTGGACCCACACCCATCACGGTCTTGTTGGGATCCATCGGATCCGGACCCACGCGCGGAGCCATCCCCAACTGCGTGCGGTTCGGATCGGCGTTCAGCATTTGGGTGCGATTCGCGTCAGACATGATCGGTACTCTCCACGACGGCCCGAGCCGTGCCGGAAGTTTAGTCCGATTCGGCGGGAATTGCGGAAAGAATCTCCGCCTCCGCCATGCCAACGAAGCGAAATCGCTTTTGGCGCGACGTCGTACCCCGCACGAGCTCCACCCGCGACTTCGCGATGCCGAGCCGCTTGGCCAGCAATTCGATCACGGCGGCGTTCGCTTCGCAATCCGTCGGCGCGGCCGTCACGCTCACTCGAACCCCGCCCGCGTCCCGCCAAACCCGGTTCTGGGCGGCGCGCGGCGTCACCTATACGTCCAGCTCGCCCATGCGCCCCAGTCTGGCCGATACAATGAGGTCATGGCTGACGAGTCGTCCGTTCCCGGAAACGTGCTGTTGCCGCGGCTTGCGGTGGGTTGCCTGCTCTTCGCGTTGCTCATGAGTGTCGGCGTTTTCGGATTCGCCCAGATCACCAAGGGGTACTTCGAGTCGCAGTCCCGCAAGAACGCACCCAATCGCGACCGGCCCGCGCCGCCAAACCCGCGCTAAACTGGCACGTAACCGGTCGCAACGACGCCCCGGAAACCTGCCATGCCGAAGACGCCGACCCGCGAAGAGTTTCTCTTTTTCAGCCTGCCCGAGAAGCTTCTGTTTTACGCCCTCGCGATCGTCACCTTTGGCTACATCGGCTGGACCCTGTACGGACGTGTCCGCCAGTGGCAACTGGGCCGACCCGTCGACGAACTCCGCCCCGGCTGGAAGTACTGGCTGCCCACCCGCGACGCCGCAAGCAAGTGGCTGCGCAACATCGGCACCTGCGTGTTGGCCCAGCGCAAGGTGCGCAGTAGCCGACCTCGGACCGGCGCACCGATGCACCTGCTGATCTTTTACGGCTTTCTCGCCCTGACGCTCGCCACCACGTTGCTCGCCATCGCCACGTACAGCCCGGTCAACTTTCACGGCGGCAACTACTACCTGTGGTACGAGCTCATTTTCGATACCCTCGGACTGCTCCTCGCGGTCGGCCTCGTCTGGGCCATCATCCGCCGCGCCAAGGCCGCGCGGGACGGCGCCACGGCCGTCGCCGAAACGCGTCACGAAGACCAGCGAAAAGATCAACGCCGCTACCCCATCAGCCATCACGCCAGCGATATGGCGGTGCTCATCCTGCTCCTCGCGCTCACGCTCAACGGCTACTGGCTGGAGGCCGCCCGGATCTCCGCAAACCCGCAGCCGTGGGATCAATGGTCGTGGGTGGGTTACGCGATCGCCCAGATGCAGGGACCGTTTTCGCCCGTCCAGTACAAGGCGGTCTGGTGGTTCCACATCGTGCTGGTCATGGGTTTCTTCGCCCTGATCCCGCACCTGCGCATTCGGCACGTGTTGCTCGCCATCGCCAGCACGGCCGGCACTCCCGATAAGCCGATGGGCCAACTGCGGACCATTCCGATGGAGGAGGTCGAGCAGACCGAACAGATCGGCGCGAAGCGACCGCGTGACTTCTCGCGCTGGCACCTCATGTCGCTCGATGCCTGCATGGAGTGCGGACGCTGTACCGAAGTCTGCCCGGCGTGGAACGTCGGCAAGGCCCTGAATCCGAAGCAGGTGGTCCAGCATCTCCGCGATGGCTTAGCCACGCCGGAAGACGAACTCGCCCCTCGCGTTACCGAAGAAGCCCTGTGGCAATGCACCACCTGCAACGCGTGCGTCGAAGCGTGCCCGGTCAATATCCAGCACGTCGACATGATCGTGGACCTTCGGCGAAACCTCGTGAGTGAGGGCCAACTCAGCGGCTCGGCCGCTGTCATGCTGCGCCAAACCGCCAGCACCAAAAACGCCTGGGGAACCCCCGCGCGCGAACGTGAAAAGTGGATGGAAGGACTCGACATTCCCCTGTGCCGCGACGGCGCGACGTTCGAGTACCTGTTCTGGGTCGGCTGTGCCGGCGCCACCGATGCAAACGCCGTCCGAACCACCAAGGCGGTCGCGGCGTTGCTCAAGCGGGCGGGCGTCTCGTTCGCGTGCCTTGGTCAAGAGGAAGCGTGTACCGGCGACCCCGCGCGGCGGGTGGGCGAAGAGTTCCTGTTTCAAGAGGCCGCCGCCACCAACCAAACGGTGTTCGAGCGTTACGGCGTCCGCAAGGTCGTCACCGCGTGCCCGCACTGCTTCAATACGTTGCAGCACGAGTACGGCGACTTCGGCCAACGGCTGGAGGTGTTCCATCACACCCAACTGCTCCAGTCGCTCGTGCGGAAAGGTGACCTGGTCGCCGCAAAGCCGACCGAACGCACGGTCCTGCACGACCCCTGCTACCTGGGACGCGTGAATGGCGAAAGCGACGCCCCGCGCGCGCTGGTCGAGGGCATCGTCGATCCCGAATTCAGCCGCCACAAGACGCGCTGCTGCGGCGCGGGCGGTGGACGCATGTGGATGGACGAAGCGAACGACGAGCGTCCGGCCAACGCGCGCGCGGATCAACTGCTGGCGACCGGCGCCAAGACGGTGGCCCTCGGCTGTCCCTTCTGCCGCATCATGCTGGAGCCCGCCCTGAACGCCAAGAGCGGCGACTCCGTGCGACTGCTCGATCTCGCCGAAATGCTTCAGGCCGCCAATCCGCCGGAAACTCCGACCCGCTGACATCGGCTTGGCGCTGCTGCCGATTGGGGACACGATTTCTGGGTCAACAGGAAAGCAGAAAGGCCGCCGAGATGCGACTTCCGGTCTATCGGTCCTTACCTGTGACGGCGAGAGCCGTCTTGATCTCGTCCCTTATTCGTTCGGCAGAGATCAACGACAAAGCTTCGCAGCCGTAGTCGCAGGCAACCCGGTACCCCTTAGCATGGTGAAAGTGGCAGCCATGACATGCCAGTTCTGCGGTGGTTACCAGGCGAACGACATCCAGGCTGTGTCCAAAAACGATTGAACCGATTGTCGGCCCCATAGTGACCACGGTTGGCCTTCCAACGGTTACGGCAAGATGCGCAATTCCAGAATCATTGCCTGCGACTACCGCCGCTAAGGACACCAATTGGAGCACGTAGGTCCAATCAAACCCGTATGCAAAGAGCGGAAAGTGATGAACGACGTCTTTATCGCGATCTATTGCAACCGTCCGGATTCCCTCTTCATGGAGGGCCCATGCCACTCTAATCCACTTTTGAACGGGAAGTGACCGCGACGTATGCGCAGCCCGCGGTGCAATCACCACCGTTGGCTGCGCTCCAACGAGGGTAGCAGCCCACTCGTAGGAGGCTGGACTAAGGAACTGAAGTTGAGGTCGACGCGGGGCAAAATCCCAACCCATCGTACGTTGCCATCGCAATGTACGCGGAGCAAAGTCGTCGCGGGACGATTTCAGTTCCTCTGCATACACGTCGGAATTTCCTCCGAGCAGCATACAGTCGGAGGTCGGGTCCATTACGGTTCGGTGACCGAAGGCATGGATGATCGGTTCGTAACCTCCGCCGACGATATCGATGGCTTCCCCCGCTTGGCGTGCTCCTTCGGCGATCCAAAGCCCCACCGCGAGGTCACCAACACCGCCAAATCGAGCATCAATTGACTTCTTAAGAAAAATTTCCTCCACAGATGAATCCCCGTCAAAGCTACTGCGTCATATAATTGTAGCTCTCGCCGTGCATTTCGCAATTGACCGTCGTTAGGACAAAAGCATGAACGTTGAACCTCAAGTCGAAACGGATTCCGGAGCGCCATCTTTTGGGGTCGGAACGTCGTCAAACTTAGCTCAGATCCCACCCATCAGCACTGGCATTGGCACTGGCTCGGGATCGGGTAGCGGCTCCGGTTCTGGAACTGGCTCGGGATCCGGCAGCGGGTCGGGGTCGGGTAGCGGCTCGTTAACGGGCACCGGCATAGGATCCGGCAGTGGCTCGGGGTCAGGTGGTGGCTCGGGGTCGGGTGGTGGGTCAGGTTCTGGCGGTGGGTCAGGTTCTGGCGGTGGCTCAGGGAGCGGGTCTGGTGCTGGTAGCGGCTCCGGCTCTGGAAGTGGTTCTGGATCCGGCACCGGTTCTGGCTCCGGGAGCGGGTCCAGTTCGGGTGGCGGCTCCGGCAGTGGCTCCGGGAGCGGTTCAGGCTCCGGTTCTGGAAGCGGTTCAGGTTCAGGATCAGGATCAGGATCGGGGCCAGGAAGCAACAGTCGAGTTATCTTGGTTACTGGTATGTGGCCACCCACCAACGCGGGTGCTAACCAAGGAATGCTTCATTGGTTGTTAAGCTTGCCTGGTGCCTATCGAGGGATAACCTGGGGCGAGGTGATCGTTCCTGACTTTATGGGATCGGGGTATAAGATTATTGCTCTTGCAACTGGATTTCCGGGTCAGGGCTCATATGCTCCAGACACGGTCCAATCCTGGGGCGCGGGCTCCGGCTCGTGGCCAGTGATTTACGAGCAAGTCTCCACAACGTTCTGGTCTGTAACAGAATTCTATCGGCCGGTTGCGGTGTTGACGTTTAGCCGATGGACTCGTTCGAACGAGTGGCTCTTTGAGGTGAAAGTTCGAAACTGCGTCCAAAATCAATGGGAGAACGGTGATGGACTTGAGTTCGCCGGTACGCCGTTCGTTGGAGGAACTCCGGACGATCCTGCGCACCAGCCTGGAAGACCGAACTCAAACGGAGGGCCCGTGTCCGGTAATCCGCCAGATCGCAACTATCCAAGTTGGAATGGTAGCGATTCAAGCACGAACGTGCGAAGCCTGTCGCCTAGGAGTATACTGCTTGTTGCAAGCATTACCGAGGCCATAACTAACGGCAACTTTGGCGTGATTGCTACCAGCGGAGATACGGCCGGTAAAGTTAATGGCAATAAGTTTGTCTCCGCGTTCGTCGCCTACCATGCAGTTTGGTATCAGCACGCCTACAGATCTAGCTGCCAAATCGGATTCCATACTCACGTAGGCTTCAAGCTTACGCTTGCCCAGTGCAAGCGTGCGTTGTGTATCCAACTGAAAGAGACGATTACCCTTCTCGGCGGAACGACCGCCGGAGCCTGTCCCCAGGTTCCGCTAGTACCGGACAGCGGAGCGTGACAACGCATGCCAATCTCCTTTTTGTGCTTTGCGGTCGCTGCGGTCCCTCAATATCATCACCGTTCTTGTTCACCGCAGTATCGTCGGTTCGCTTCGGTGTTCGATGCAAACAATCAGCACATACTCGGGCTGACGAAGTCGAAGGAGCTTGCCGTATGGGATGCAAAAACGGGAGAGACAATCCGCGTACTGAAGGGGAACATCGACCCGATTGTTCGCGCACGACTCACGGCTGACGGCATGTCGGTGCTTGGTCAGTCCCTCAATCATCAGTCAGATTGGTCAACATGGGGAACACCGAAAGATCGCGGTCGCGAGCGAGCGATACGACTTTGGGATATCGGTACGGGCAAGATCCGATGGACCATCATCGACGGCATTTTCGACGCCTTTAGCCGTGACCAACGACGCATCTACGGAGTTTCGTCCCGGTTCGCACCTCATCTCACTAAACCAAAACTAGTGAGCTGGGACGCGAACACGGGTCGTCAAACCTTTTCGTTCCCAGCCTTTGCCCCGGCGAGCATTTTGTCGAACCGCGCGCAAGAGAGTGCGGACGGAAAACGACTCCTCTACTCCGACGTAACTGGCACCCGAATTTTTGAACTCAAGAGCCGCACGCAGATTCACTTTGCGGACGACAAATCCACAGGAATCGTCGTCGCTCCCGCCGCGTTCACGGAGTCTGGTGAAAGATTCTTCTTCGCTGGTCCGATGGGCACTGGAATGATCGATCTGATTTCTATCCGTACTGGCACGATGGTCAATCGGGCGGTCTTCCCGAATCGAGAATCGCCGAGTCGCGTAGGTTGGCTCACTAAGTCTGAAGGATTTGTCGCATATGCCAATGGAAGCTGGTACTCGTTTCGCCGCAGTTCGGGGCTTGTGAAGCACACACAAGATTCCGAAGGTGGTTACGATCTCATCGTTAGTCCGGACGAGCGCTCCTTTATCACCTGGGCAATAAAGTACGACCGTAACAATGAGGCTTTTCGAACGTCAGGATTTGATACGCGGACCTGCAAAAAACGGTGGGAACGACCGGGCGTGCCGATTGTTTGTCTGCCCGATGCACAACTGATCATTGAAGACGAGGACATGGTGAGATTCGTAGACATCAGAACCGGCATTGAAAAGAGAAGCGTAAAGAGGGCCGTACGGTGAAAGCGTGATCGCTAACTATAACGGCACGGGCTGCAGGATCGTGATCATGGCGACGACGTTTGACGCGGCGTTGGGCAATTACAATCCCGGAGATGATACGTTCTGGGGCCCCGGCCTCGGTGCGTGGCCCGTGCGCTATCGGCCGGTGGCGACAACGTTCTGGCGCCTCGTCGATCGCTACACCCCCACCGCGGTTCTGACGTTTACGCGCAGCGGCCCGGGCCAAGCTTGGGAGTTTGAGACGGCTGTGCGCAACAATCAGAATCTAGGGCCAAACAATCGCTGGGCGCTACTGGATAACGGGAGTAGCGGAAGCAGCGGACTACCGTTTATCGGCGGTGAGCCCGCTGATCCCGCGCGCGCCCCTGGACGGCCAAATGCCGGCCTATACCCGGCGTATCCATTTCCGCCGGACCTGACCTACTACGTTAGCACCGAGGAAAGGCCGGACGAAGGTGTTCTGGCGATCAATCCTGAATCATTGAGCCTGCAGCGTGCGATAAAATTTGCACTTATAAACGCCTTCCCGCAAGGCATAGTACCAGCCGAGTCACAAATGGGGATATCACCCGATAACTTCGTTTCTGCTTACGTTGGCTACTTGGCGGTGTGGTACCAACGATCCCGGCCTTCAACCTGCCGAATTGCCTTTCATACCCATGTCTGTTTCGGCATTACCCTGCCGATTTGCAAAGAAGCATTTCGTCTTCAACTGCAATTGACGATTGAGAGGCTGAATTCATGAAATGGTTATCTGCAAACTTGTTTTTGTCATTGTTGGTCGTCGGTGTGGTAAGTTCCATCGCACGAGGATTGCCAAACCAGCGCGACTTACGACGTGTTGGGCGGGCTTGGGATTACAACGGGCAATACGTCGTTCTGAACGCAGGGGTAACTGGCGCGAAGGTTTGGAGCGCCTTGGATGGCAAGTTTCTCTATAACTTCAAACGTAGTGACAGGCCCTTACTCGATGTGAGGCTCAGCCGCTGTACCCCTACGCTCATCACCTGTCACTTGGTCCCGCAAGGATTGGGTTACGATTCGCCTGTATTGGACCCAATGCGCGTCTGGGACTTGCGTACCGGAAAGCAACTCTTTGCGCTACCGGAAGCTTCGTACGGACAGTTTAGCCACGATGGAAGTACCATCTTCGGTCTCCAGTACCCGCCTGGAAGTTACCCACGGAGAAGGAAGCCAATCACGAAAGCTCCCGTACTTTGCGCGTGGGATGCAAAATCAGGCAAAAGAAAATTCAGTGTTCCTCTCAAAGGGAAGACCCCTCCGTATTCAGGCTACACCTTGCAAGAATCAGGCGATGGCACAACGCTGCTACTCGCTTACTCAGATAACTGGTGGGTCATTGAGATAGCTTCGGGTCGTGTCATTCAGCATATCACGCTCATGCGCGGCGGTGGTGATGATTTGCAATATATCAATCACTCCGCAACCTTACTCCGACAGGCCGGACCGGTGGGCATCACCACGTCTTCGCTTCCTGCTGGGCAAGTGACGCAACTCGAGCTTTTCCCTCAGATCGAATCTAGTTGGCAAACCGGTTGGTTTCATGATGGGAACGCATTCGCCGCAGTGGATAATGAAGGTACGTTGTTTTCTAAAGGTGATCGACGTGTTGTCAAGAAGGGCGGGAATATTGGTAGGCCACTGTCAGTCCTGGCAGACAATACAAACAATTTTCTGATCGTCCACAACCTACTGCCGACAGTCAACAAACAACTTGCAACGGCGTACGACATTCTCACTTGTGAGCCGGTTTGGCAGACCTCGAGCTGGATATTCGCGCTCTGGAACAATCGGGCCGTGGCAGTGGATGCCGACCGAGACCCACAGCAAGTGCGAATCACGCTCCTACACCTTAAAGATGGATATCCTATAAGAACGATCGTGTTGGAAAATCGATAAAACAGGTTCGGGTTTCCACAGAAAATCGAGAAGTAAAAGTATGGCTGAAACCAGAAAAGCTCACCCGAGACGCCAACACGAAGGATTCTACGCGGCCTACTGTCAGGGCCAGGGGATCGATATTGGCGTAGGCCGTATCGATACCTTCGACGGTGTAGACGCGCAACTAGTCACAGGCCAAGCTTGGGAGTTTGAGACGGCTGTGCGCAACAATCAGAATCTAGGGCCAAACAATCGCTGGGCGCTACTGGATTACGGGAGTAGCGGAAGCAGCGGACTACCGTTTATCGGCGGTGAGCCCGCTGATCCCGCGCGCGCCCC
>JANRKI010000014.1:0-35574 GCA_033763535.1 Fimbriimonadaceae bacterium
TCGCTCGGGTGGCCGGGGTCGATGCAGACGACCTTGGGCGCGAGGCAACACATGGCGAGGGCGGCGAGCATCATGCGCCGATTATGCCGGTCCGCGCCGCCCAATCAGGCCCGAACGGTCACGGTCGAGATGTCAGGCCCTAAGGGTCACGGTCGAGACGTGAGGCGAGATCGGACCGGCTGAGTCACGCGGGCCGCTTGACGCTGCTTCACGACCTGCGCGATCAGCATAAGGGCCACGAGCAGTCCTACCGTGGCATCGTCCAGCAAGCCGACGAGCGGAAGCAAGTCCGGAATCAAATCAATCGGGCTCAGTCCGTACACGATGCCGGTCAGAACGGGAAGGGCGAGTCGCCAATGCTTGGGCACTTTTGTAGGACGCCGAAACGACCGGTTTGGTGTGCGACTTGGGCCATTTGGCCAATGAATCCGCGCGCCATCGCGTAAAGTTGTATTGACCGGTCAGGTGAACAAGGGATGGAAGCAGATCGAACCAGCAAGGCCAAGATTTTGGATGCCGCGGCGCAGGTGCTCAGCGACGAGGGCGTCCCCTCGCTGACCATGGAGCGGGTGGCCGAACGCGCGGGCGTAAGCAAGGGCACGGTCTTTTACCACTTTGCCAGCAAAGATGAACTGGTGCTGGCGATGGTCGACATGATCGGCGACTCCTTCGACAGTGCCATCTGCGCGCGGGTCGAAGCGGGGATGCCGTTTCCTGAGGCCTACGTCGAAACCCTGTTCGAGCAACGGGCCGGACCGAAGAACCTCGTGCCGGTGATCATCGGCATGCTGGGCATGGACCCGAAACTGCGCGAAGGTTTTCGCGAGAAGCATCGCATCTGGCGGAACGATCTGCTCGAGGCGGGCGTGTCCGAAGGTGCCGTGCACCTGATCATGCTCATCAGCGACGGCATGTTCGTGTCGAGCGCGCTTGGCCTATTCGATCTTGATCCCGCGGCCGAGCGCGCGCTGAAGCGGCAACTGCTTTACGCGTTACGGCCCACCGATGACGAGCAACTCGCCCGGCAGCTCGGCGCGGCGTTCCGAAAGCTGGAAGCAGCGGACGATACCGCCCCCGCCGCGGTCTAGAATCGCCGGGTGCCGTTGCCGTAATATGGCCGAATGCGTGCGCGAAGCCCTTTCACGATCCCCCTGGTGATCCTCGGGTTTCTTGGCTTTGCCCTCCTGAATGCCTGGACCGATTACTACGGTCTCTTCCGGATCGAGGCCGAGGCGTGGCGGCTCAATATCCCGTTTTACGAGAACATCCGCTACTCGCTCATCGCCTTCTCGATCCTGTGGGTCGGGCTTACCGGCACACTCGCCTGGCTCCAGTACCGGCTGGCGAACGGTTGGGAACCGCGTCAGTTAGAACGACTCATCCCGGCCGCCACCGTCGTGGCCGCGATTCCGGCGGGAGACGCCGGTTCCATAGAAGTCCGGCGCCAAAACGGGGAGGTAGAAACCTACCTTTGCGAACCGCACGAGTTCGCCGAATTTATGGCGGGTGACGTGATCCACCTTTGGGTCATCGGGCCGTACGTCTCGCGTCACCGACTCCTTGCCCGACACGCCAACCCGGCAACGCCCGACATGGAGAGCATCTCCGCGTATTGGAATCGCCGCATCAGCAACACCACCACGTCGTTCACCTGGCGATCTTGGCTGGCGTACGGCATTGCGAGTGCCGTTGGCGGGCTCCTGTTCTATCAAGGCGTGATCTGGATGCTTACCCGCGAGATCTCCCGCGTGGTCGACAATTACGACGAATCGTACGCCACCGTCTATCCGCCGGAACATTCGTTCAACTGGGGGATGGGGGCGATGGTCGTCAGCCTTGCGATCTTGGTCGCGATCATCGTGTACTGGCGCATCGGATTTTCGGACGAATCGCTGGGGTTGGACCAGATCGGCGATGGCGACGACTCGGACTGGTCCACGCGAATTCGGTAGGAAGACTCGGCCCGCTCAGTCGCGTTCGACGACCTGCATCGAAACCTCGCCGTCCCGACAAACCCACAATTCGAACTTGCCGATCGTGATCGCGGCCCCGAAGTCGCCGTCGTTTCGCAACGCGAGCACCACGCAGCTCAGGTCGCGCGCGTGTGGTTGCCGGCGGATCATGTGCTGCACGACCTCGTCGCAGGCGGCCTGTGCCGACATCCCGGCCTCCATGTTGCGGACGGCCCGGAAGGAGGCCACGCCCTTCCACAACTCTTCGCCCAGACCGGTTGCCCCCGCGCAGCCGATCTCGTTGTCGGCGTACAGACCGGCGCCGACGATGGGCGAATCTCCCACGCGGCCCGGAATCTTCCACGCGATGCCGCTCGTGCTGCTGGCGGCAACGCACTTCGGTCCCGCGTCTGCCTGATGCAGGCCCAGCATCGTGACCGTATCGCCGTGTAGGTCCGATGTCGAATGCATGTATTCGTCTGGAAACTGACCGGCCCGCCACTTCTCGTACTGCCGCGCGATGGCCTCGGTCACAAGATTTCGCGGCGTCATGCCGTGCGCGAGGGCGAATCGGCGCGCCTGATCGCCGGCCAGCATGTTGTGCGGAGTCTGCTCCATCACCCGCCGCGCAACCGAGATCGCGGGCACGATGCCGCGCATTGCACAGACCGCGCCCACCTCCATTCGTTCACCGTCCATCATGGCGGCGTCAAGCTCGATCTCTCCGTCTTGGTTCGGCAGCGACCCGAGCCCGATGGCGAGGAAGTTCGGGTCCAATTCGCACGCGGCCAGGCCATCCTCGATCGCCGTGCGCAGGCATGGGTTCGACTGCCAGGTGCTCCACGCGGTACGAACGGCGGTTTGGCCGGGCTTCTCCCAGGTGCCGAGGAAGGTCGTGCTCATTCGGCAGATGCTACACCAGCGTCCGGTTCGCCGACCGGTGCATCGGCCGCGGCTTCCACCGGAACGTTGCGCAATGCTTCGACCGCCACCAGCAAGAACGACAGCAGCAACGGCCCCATCATGACGCCGATCGGACCGAAGAAGAGCAGTCCGCCCAGGATGCTAAAGAACACACCGATCGGGTGCAGGTTCGTGCGGCCGCCGATGAAGAATGGTCGCAGCACGTTGTCGATCTGACTCACAAATCCGCCACCGACGCCAAACAGGATCAGCGCGTTCCGAATGTCCCCCTGGGCGAGCAGGAGCAGAATAATCGGGATGTACAGAATTGGCGCGCCGAGCAGTGGGATAATCGCCAGCAGCATCGTGAGCACCCCGAGCACCATCGCGTTCGGAATCCCCAGCGCCGCGTAGGTGATCCCCATCAGGGCACCCTGAATGATCGCGACGAGCACGGTGCCGTAAAACACCGCCCAGATCGTGTCGTACAGCCGTCGCAGGAGGTCCGCATTTCGCTCGCGCGAGAACGGCAGCAGGTCCAGCGCGGGGGCGGCCAGTTTCTCGCCGTCGCGCAGCATAAAGAATTGCGTGAGGAGCGCGGCCGACAGCGTGTAAAGCGTGACGCCGACGTTCTTGGCCAGCGCGATCGCCGGTTGACGGGCCGCGGCCAGGATGGTTTCGCGGTTCGTTTCCCAGTACTTGGTGAGCGAAAAGTCGTTGCCGAACCGTTTGGCCAGCGGAACCACCTGCCCGTCCAACGTGCGCAAGATGTCGGCGATGCCGTTGCTCTGCGCGGTGGATGTCGCGTTGAGCGACTGCCAGTACAGGCCGGCGCCCACCAGCACGAAGGGCAGGAGCAACAGCAACACCGTGTAAGTGCACACCACAAGCGAGGCGAGGTTGCCCGCAAGCCGCTCCCACCTTCCGCCGCGGGCGATGAGCTTGGCCCGTAGCCGCTTGAACCACGGCCACGTGAGCACAGTGAGCACGCTGGCCCACATCACGGCACCCAGAAACGGCTGCATCACGAATCCACCGAGAACGACCGCCGAAACCACCACGACGGTAAACAGCCACATTCGGTTTTGTTCGCTCATGCGACTATGGGGACGCCGGGCGCGCGGCAGAGGTTGCGCGAATGGTCAAAAGCCCGTAGAGATTGCGCCGCCCGAAGCGGTAACGTGGCCTCGCGATGTTAGCGATTTTGGCGGGAATGGCGGTTTCGGGATCGGTGACTTCGGCCCAGACCACGGGTGCGGAGTTTCGCCCCGTGCGGGTGCTGCTCAACATCACGGACGATCCGGCCCGCAAAGCCGTCGTGAGCTGGCGAACCGAGGCCGCAACCGAGGCCAAAGGGCAAATCGCCATCGCTTCGGCCGACCCGCGGTTTGTGAAGGATGCCGCCACCGTCGCGGCCGAATCGGTACCGGTGACCGTGCCGAACGGGCGAACGGTCTACTACGCCGCCGCCCGGTTCAAGGACCTGAAACCGAACACGCAGTACGCGTACCGCGTCGGGAGCGACAAGGGCTGGAGCGAGTGGGTGCATTTCACCACCGCGAGCGATCGGCCCGCGCCGTTCAACTTCGTCTACTTCGGCGACGCCCAAAACGACATCAAGTCGCTGTGGTCACGGGCCGTGCGACGCGCCTTTCGCGACTTACCGTACGCCAATTTCTTCTTGCATGCGGGCGACCTTATCAACACTGCAAACTCCGATAACGAATGGGAAGAATGGTTCGAGGCCGGCGGCTGGATTCACGGCGCGATTCCGTGCGTGGCGAGCCCGGGGAACCACGAGTACGGGCGCGATCCTCAAGACAACACCAAGCGCAGCCTTTCCGCCTTTTGGCGACCGCAATTCGTGATGCCCGAGAACGGTCTACCCGGGCTCGAGCGAACGAACTACTTCTTTGATTACCAAGGGGCGCGCATCATCTCGCTGGATTCGAATGTCCGGATCGACGAGCAGGCGAAATGGCTCGAGCGCAATCTGCAAAACAATCCGAATCGTTGGACGATTGTCACCTTCCACCACCCGGTGTACTCCACCGCGAAAGGGCGCGACAACAAAGCGGTTCGCGACGCGTGGCAACCAATCCTGCAAAAGTACCGGGTCGCCCTTGTACTCCAAGGGCACGATCACACGTACGGGCGACGAAATGTCCCCACCGGGGTCACGGCTCGCGACGCCAAAAGCGGTACGGTTTACGTGGTTTCGGTCTCCGGGCCAAAGATGTACCGCCTCGGCGACGAAGCGACCACCACCATGCCCCGCGTTGCCGAATACACGCAGCTTTACCAGCTGATCCGGGTGTCAGAGCGGTCGGTGAAATTCGAGGCGTACACCGTCACCGGCGAGTTGTACGACGCGTTCGAATTGACCAAAGGCAAAGGCGGAGAAAACATCTTCCGAGATCGCTCGCCGAAGAGTCCGAACCGGATCGAGAAGGGCTAGGCCGCCGGAACGCCCGCGTCATCGTTTGATAAGTTCTTCCGGAGTTTTGCACGTGGATGAGTCCCCGAGTGATCAACCGCCAGAACCGGCAACGCCACCGAACGCCCCTCGCCGCTTGCCACCCGAAGTGCCGCTACTTTGGCTCGGCGTCCTCGTTACCGCGGTTGGACTGGGGTGGTGGATTATGCACCGCGTTTCGCTGTCCCGCGTCTTCATGGGCGAAATCTCGCGCGATTGGATCGGCCTCGTGGCGTGGACCTGCGCCTTCATCACCGCCCTCGGATCGCTGATCGTCGGCCGCTTCCGTGCGGAGTTCGTCCGATTTCGGGACATCTCGATCTGGTTCTCCAGCATGTGTCTGGTCTGCATCCTCGCGATGTGGGCGGTCGAAATCTACCGGCCGCGCGAGAGCCCGGGCTACGGAACCCCCATCGTGAACATTGCCGAAGAAGCGGAGTACCTGCGCAAGACGCTTCCGCCCGGGTCCAAGCCGGTCACCATTCGGACCGGGCTCTTTATCCAAAGCGTGCACTTTGTCAGCGGGAGCGACGTGCAAGTTACTGGGTTTGTATGGCAGAAGTACCCGCTGCGCGCGCCGAAATCGCTTGCGCGAGGCGTCGTGTTTCCGGAAGCGGAAAAGGCGTACGAAATGGAAGAAGTGATCGTGAGCAAAAAGAAGGACTACCAACTGCACGTATGGTTCTTCAGCTCACTCTTCCGTCAACCCTTCTTTTACGACCGTTACCCGCTCGACCGGCAAGACGTCTGGCTTCGGATGTGGCACCGCGACTTCGAGCAGGGCGCGTTGCTCGTCCCAGACTGGGACTCGTACCCGCAACCATATCGGATCGCGGAACTCCCCGGGCTGGACCGAGAGTTTGTGCGCGAAGGATTCGATCTGGAATACACCGTCTTTAGCTACAAGGGCATCAACTACGCGTCCAGCTTTGGATCCGGCTTGTACCGGAGCGGAAGTCCTTTTCCCGAGCTGTACTTCAATGTGGGCATGCGTCGCAATATGCTCGGTCCGCTCGTCAGCCGGATCGTCCCCATTTGTGTCGTGCTCGTACTGCTGTACGCGGCCCTGATCCTCACCAAGCGTCAGGAAAGTACGCTCCAACTCGTAGGGTTCAACACGTTTACCGTGTTGGCGTACTGCGCGGCCCTGTTTTTTGTGGTGGTTGTCGACCACTCGTCGATGAGGCAAACACTCGCCCCAGAATCGTTGATCTATCTCGATAGTTTTTATTTTATGCTTTATCTGATGCTGACGCTCGTGTCGTTTAATTCGATTCTGCTCACGTCAGACCGTGAGTTTTGGATCATTGAGCACGAAGATAACGCAATCCCGAACTACCTCTTCTGGCCGATCTCGGTGGGTTTCATCCTCGTCTCGACGCTCGTCACGTTCGGTCGGTAAATCGGATGAAATGGCAGGGGCGACAGGACTCGAACCTGCGGCCTGCGGTTTTGGAGACCGCTGCTCTACCAACTGAGCTACACCCCTGCGAGGCCATTAGTGTACCGAAACATGACGTCCGGTCCACGGAGATCGTTCCCGAGGACCGATCGTTCGGCCTATAATGGGCGGATGCGACGCCACTGCCTCGGATTTGGACTCATCGCCCTGTCGGGCACTGCGCTCGCGCAGCCGCTGTCGGGCCCCGACCAGTTCCCCCAGTTCCGCAACGCCAGCGGGCTGCCGGGTGGGCTGTTTGGGGTGTCGGCCGACGGCCGTCCGACGATGCTCGGCGCGATGACTATCTCCACGCCGATCGGCTACAGCCTGGGACATAACCATTTCGCGCTCGGGTTTGCAAACATGAGCAAGGACCGCACGTTGCGGTTCCCCCAGAGCCGTACCAACAACGACAACGCGAACGGCACCGGCTTCGGCATGATCGGGCTGACGTCGCGCTACGGACACGTGACCTTGAGCGGCATGGTGCTCAGCGGAATCGGCGACACCACGCTCAACGTGCAATACCAGCCGAACATTCCGCGCCTGCCGAAAGGGCTCGGCGTCAGCTTTGGAGTCCAGGACGCCTTCTCCAGCGGCGGTTCGGCCGGGGTGCGACGGCCGGAAGATGGTCGTACCAGTCGATCCTTCTTTGGCGTCGCCACGTACGAAGCGGCCCCGGGAGTCCACCTGTCGGTCGGGAAAGGGGATCGTCGCTTCCGGGGGCTGTTCGGCAGTGCCAGTGTTAACCTCGGCAAGCGCGTCAAGGTGTTCGTGGAGAACGATACGTTCAACACCAACTACGGGATCGGCTGGAACGTCGGCCCGTTGAAGCGGCGCGAGGACGAGAAGTACCTGCTGACCAGCGAGAGCGACCCGTACCGCGGCGATGTGTTCCTGACGCTCGGCATCATCCGCCAATCGCGCGCCTTCTGGGGCGTTGCCGTCACGTTCTAGCGTTTCGCGGTCCCGGCCGGTCGCATCCTCGGCCGGGAATGCGCCAAAATGCCGGTATGCGTCGTCGCCCGTACGGGTTCTTGTCGGCTTTCCTCGCGGTTAGCGTTGCCATCGCGGCGGTCCTCACGGGCTGCGAGCCGCCGGTCGTTACCGAAGGCGGTCAGCCTCGGCCCGAAGCGATCAAGTCGGTCATCAGCCTCAGCCCAAGTACGACGGAGATTGTCGGAAGCATCAACTACAACCAGGTGCTCAAGGGTCGCACGCAGGCCGACGACTTTCCGATGGCGGTCAAGGACGTCGCGGTCGTCGCATCCGTGAAGCCCGACTACGAGTCGATCGCGGCGATCAAGCCGCAGCTCGTGGTTTACGACAAGGACCTCTACAACGCGCAGGACATCGAGAAGATTAACCAGCTCGGGTTCAAAACATACGTGTTCGATGCCAAGACGATTGACGATTTCGTGAAGCAAGTGCAGTTGCTCGGTGCGGCCATCGCCGCCGAAACGAACGCGAGCAGCTACGCGGACAAGGTCATCGCGGCCAAGAACGCGGCCATGGGCGACCCGATCAGCCCGTCGCCCAAGGTTGCGGTCATCCTCGTCAGCGAAGGCACTGAGCACTACATCGCCGGGACCGAAGGGTTCCTCGCCGACGTGATCCGCGTATCGGGCGGATCGCTGGTCGGTCCGAAGGCCGACCGGTTCGTGCCGCTGAGCCCGGAAAGCGTCATCGCGCAGAACCCGGACATCATCGTGATTCCGTTCGAGGCAGACCAGAACAAGCAGGACGTATCGCAACGGAACGCCGAAGCCCGCGTGCGCCTATTGCTGGCCGATCCGCGCTTCAAGAGCCTCAACGCGATCAAGAACCGCAAAATCGTGCCGATCGACGAAGACGTGCTGACCCGCCGTGGGTACCGCGTCGACAAGCTCATCGACGAACTGCACCGCCGCTTTGCCGCCGCCATGCGCGGCTAATCCGCTTCGGACCTCCGTTGCAACCCTTACCTAACCATGCGTGATACTGCCCAAATCGGAGTGTTCGGGGGATCCGGCTTCTATAGCCTGCTTCCCAATGTGAGAGAAGTCAAGGTGGATACGCCGTACGGACCGCCCAGCGACAGCGTCTTCCTGGCCGAAGTCCACGACAAGCGCGTCGCCTTCCTGCCGCGCCACGGTCGAAATCATACGATTCCGCCGCACAAAATCAACTACCGCGCCAACGTCTGGGCGATGCGGGCGCTCGGTTGCCGATGCATCATCTCGCCGTGCGCCGCGGGCTCGCTGCAACGCCACGTCGAACCCGGACACTTCGTCGTCAGCGACCAGTTTGTCGACCGTACGAACGGACGCGCCGACACGTTTTACGATGGTCCCATCGTGACGCACGTCTCGCCCGCCGACATGTACCATCCCTTGCTCCGGCAACTCGCCATCGAGACGATTCGTGAGCACGGCATCACCTGTCACGAGACGGGCACGGTCGTCGTGATCCAGGGCCCGCGCTTCAGCACGAAGTCGGAAAGCAAGTGGTTCCACGATCAGGGCTGGGAAGTCATCAACATGACCCAGTATCCGGAGGCGTATCTGTGTCACGAACTCGGGATGGGCGTCGTCAATATCGCGCTGATCACCGACTTCGACAGCGGCGTCCACGCGGACACCGACGCGGTGAATGCCCACAGTGTTCTGGAAGTCTTCCGGTCGAACTCCGAGAAGATCAAGCAGGTCGTGCTCTCGCTCATCGGAAAAATTCCGAACGATCTTTCGCAAGTCAGCACAAAATCGGGGCTGGAGTGGACGCGTGGCGACGGCCATGCAACGAGTGCCGACGATATTCGTCTGTTTGAAACGTGGTGATGCGCGGATGATTTCAGCGTTGGCCGTGTGTTTGGCGATCTCTGCGGCTTCCGCCGAGCGAGTTGCTCCCGCTGCCGTGACGCAAGCGGCCAGTACGGTCCGGCTCGCCGACCGCGATGTCGCGATCACGTTTCCGGAACCGGTCGGCCTCGCGCATCCAGGCGATGTGCTCGCTTGGGCGGGCTGGGGACCGTTGCGCGTTCCTACCGCCAGCATCCCGGGTTTTGACCCCCGCACCCTCGCGCAGGCCCCCATCAATACCGACGCCGGCAAACTCCGGCTGAAGTTTCTACTTGCGTCCCGGTCCGACCGCGCCCTCCCGAACGGGTCGGTGAAACTGCGGTACCGATTCGATCTGGAAGAACCCCAGGTTCAGGAAGCGTTGTCCGCCATCGCCCGGCTGAAGTTCTTCGTCGCGAAGCAAACCGCCGGCGCCGTCAGCGTCGAACCCGATCTGGAGTGGTTTAGCGAAGACACGCGCGATCTGCCGTGGGAACGCATTTACGGCGACGGCACGCTCAGCTTCCGCGAGAGCGAAGTCCGCACCAACGGGGGCGTGTACGACGCCGAAGACCGTCGGTACCGCGGGCCGTATCACGCGGTGATCCATCTGACTCCGATTCCCACCGCCGCCAACCAAGTCGGCACCAGTTGGAATGCACCGGAATACGTCCTGAGCGTGCCCGGCGATACCGCCGAGGCCACCCCGTTTGAACCCCGTCTCGGTGCGCTCACCATGGCCATCGTCGACCGGTATGTACCGACCGACGCCCGCACGACGCCCAGCCTCGCGGCGAAGGCACTCGCGCAATTTGTCCCGAACGCCGTCCGCACGAATGGCAGTTTTGATCCGACGCCCGTCGTGCGCACGCCGGAGATTTCGCTGCGGGTGACCGAAGACAACGATCGCGGCGCGGTCTTGGAGTACCTTGAGCAGTCGTCGGTCCGCGCCGGTCGCATCGCCATCCCGCTTCCCGAAGGCGGCAAAGTGCCCAGCGGCACGCCGAATCTCGAGTTCTGGATGCGCCAACGCTCGGCGGACCCGATCGCCCTGTTCGTCAACGGTCGCGCCATTACGATCGGAACCGACCGTGTCGTTCCGGGAACCGAGGCCCCCGCCAGCGTGCCCTTCCCGCGGGATGGCGTGTGGCACAAGGTCGTCGTCCCGATCCCGTCCGAAACCGTGTCGTCGTTGGAGTTTGGCCCGTCGCCGACCGCCCGTGCCCGCGGCAAAATCACCTTCGGTGCCATCGCGGCCAGCCTGGATGATTTCAGCTGGACGAGCGAATTGCCCTCCCCCGCACCGGCCGTCACCCCGACCGCGACGCCGTTCGACGGCACCGTCGATGCCCGGACCCTCGCCCTCGCCGAAGCCACCACGCTGGAAGAAGGCCAGTGGGTGCGATTGCTCGGCGATCGCGACCCGCAAATTGCCATGAACGCCATCGAGCGCGCCCCGAAGCCGCTCACCGGGAACATGCGCGCGGCGATCCTTGCCGCGACCAAGTCGATTGATCCGCACGTGGCCGCCGTGGCCGTACGGCGGATCGCCGAAGAGCCCGACGCGAACGCCGAACTCGAGTTCCGCAATCTCATGAGCTACGGTCTCACCGACCTCGCCCGGATTGAATCGGCCAACGCGCTCAGCGCGAGCAAAGACCCGTTCGCGGCCGGCTACATCGTCGCGCTGCTCGGGGACCGCCGCGCCAATGTGCGACTCGGCGGTCTGGCCGCGCTCACCAAAATGTCGGGCGAAAAGGTCGGCATCTTGCGCATGGCGTACATCAATCAGGTGGACCCGGCGATCAAGGTCCGGGTGACGCAGTTCGCCGATACCAACTCGGATTACGAGATGCGCAAGCTCCTGTGGTCGGCGGTCAACGAGCCGTGGGATGCCGTCCGGGCGATCAGCGCGTACAAGCTCAGTCAATCGACGGTCGCCGAATTCCAACGACAAGGGTTCGACGGATTGCAGGACGACAGCGTCGCCGTGCGACGGTGGCTGGTCAAGAGTTGGAACGCCGCTCCGAAACCCGCGTACCGACCGGCCTACCAGCGGGCCGTGGTCAACCTTGACTCCGATGTGCGTGCCCTCGCCCTCGATGGGCTCGCCGCGCTGGGTCCGGTAACGGTGGCCGAGGTCGAAAACCTGCTGCGCGACGACACCGAACCGGTCCAACTCGCGCTGATTCGGGCCGCCAAGGCCGAGCGACTCGCCCTGCCCGCCGCCACCGTCCAACGGCTGCAAGCCAGCGAAAACCCGCGGGTTCGCACTGCCGCCGCCGAATTGAAGGGCACAAACCGGTAGAAATCGTCGTTTTCATAGGTACGTCGCCCGGGCTGCCGCGCAGATGGACGGCTTTCGCATAAGATGAACTCCATGAACTCTCCTCGCGCGACGACGGGCCTCATCGGTCTGGTCGTGGTGCTCTTCTCCGCGGTCGGTGGGGCCGCCCTTCGAGACCGCATTGACGGCGGTGCCATCGAAGCGTCGGCCGCCGAACGCGGACCGTTGCTCGCATCCGCCAGCAAATCTGCCGGAGCCGAACCCAGCGTTGGCGACTACTTCTACCAGCTCAGCCGACTGCTGAAGCGAGAGTACGTCGAGCCCATCACCGACGACCAGAAGCTCGCGACCGGCGGCGTGCGCGGCATGATCGCCAGCCTTGCCGACCCGTACTCGCAGTACTACGACAAGGCCCAGTTCGCGAACTTCCTCGACAACCGCACCGGCAAGTTTCAGGGCATCGGGGTCGAAGTCAATCTGGTGATGACCGGCCCGGTCAACGCGAACCCGGTCGAAGAGTCCGACGGGGAAGACATGGACCCCGAGGCGGAACTCGTGCGGCGACGGCAAGTTCCGCGCCTGATGATCACGCGGGTCATCCCGAATTCCGCGGCCGCCAAGGCCGGCGTCAAGCTCGGCGACCTCGTCTACTCCGTCGATGGTCAGTGGGTGGTCAACACCGGCGACCTCGTGAAGTTTCAGCAGGCCCAGCGCGATTTCCGCGCGAAGAAGATCACCATCCAGCAGCTCAACGAGATGCGCAATGACATGCGCGACAAGATGGAAAAGGCCCTTATGCCGCTCCGGGCAAAAGAGCGGATCGTGACGGGCAAAACCGGCACCGTGAAGCTCACGCTCAATCGACCAAACGTCGCCAAGCCGATCGCGCTGAACCTGGCGAAGGGCACCTGGCAGGCCGAGGGCACCCGCAAACTCGCAGATGGCTCAGTCGCCGTCGTTTTGGATGGCACCGCCGCGGCGAGCCTCAAGCCGCTCGTCTCCGCCCGGACGACCCTCGACCTGCGAAACGTGGGCGATGGCAACCCTTCCGCCATCCCCGCCGTCCTCGCGACCCTGCTCCCCAAAGGAACGTACGGACACATCGTGTCGCAGCGCGGCAATACCGAAATGACGCTGGAAGTCAAGGCCGGCCGGCCGGCGAAAGCCAACTACATCGTGCGGGTGGATTCCAGCACGCGCGGAGCCACCGCCATCCTCGCCAAGTGCCTCCAAGCCGCCGGCGCGAAGCTGGAAGGAACCCTCTCCGCCCCGGCCATCATGCAAGAAGTCGTGGAACTGCCCGACCAAACCGGATTCACGCTGAACGTCGGCGAATGGAAGCCGAAAGCCGCCAACGGAAAAGTCGCGATGGCGGAGGTGAAGTCATGAGCGCAAAAGTTTTCCTCACCATCGGCGTCAGTGCCCTCATCGCAGGCGCAATGGGCTTCGGCTGGCGAGACCTGCAGAATCGCCAGGCGCCAGACTCGCGGGCGGTCGGCAAGCTGTTCGGCGTACGCACCACCACCGGCATGACTCCGGAAAAGGTGTTCCAGAATTCGTACAACCAGATTCGCGAACGGTACTCGGGAGCCGTGAAGCCGGAGGACCTCCGCTTCGCCGGCATGCAGGGCATGATGAGTTCGCTCGGCGACCCGCACACCCTCTTCCTTCCGCCCCGCGCGGCTCAGGCGTTTAGCGAGGAAACGAGCGGAAACTTTTACGGCGTAGGCGCACGGCTCAGCGAAGACCCGCTCGGCGCCCGCGCGGTCTCGGTGTTCGAGGACGGTCCGGCCTACGCATCGGGCATCCGCGCCAACGACGTCATCATCGAGGTCGACGGCAAGAAAGTCGGCGGACTCCCCACCGACGCCATCGTCACGCGCATCAAGGGCAAAGAAGGCACGCCCGTCCGGCTCACCATCATGCGCACGGGTGTTCCGCAGCCGAAAACGTACACCATCCGGCGCGCCCGTATCGTGACCCCTAGCGTCGAAGGCAAGTTCTTCGAAGACTCGAAGGTCGGCTACCTCATGGTCACGCACTTCAGCGAGCCGACCGCGATGCAGTTCGATCGCGAACTCGCAAAGATTGACCGGCGCACCCCCAAGGGTCTCGTCATCGACCTCCGCAGCAATCCGGGAGGCTTGCTGGACGCCGCCGCCGACATGCTGTCCCGATTCGTCGCCAACAAAGTCGTCGTCACCATGAAGGGGCGAGGCGGCTTTGAGGAAGTCGTACGAACCAGCCCGAACGCCACCCGCGATTGGCCGTATCCGGTCGTCGTTCTCATCGACGAAAACTCGGCGAGCGCGTCGGAAATCTTCGCCGGCGTCTTGCGCGACTACAACAAGGCCACCTTGGTCGGCACGCACTCTTACGGAAAGTCCAGCGTCCAGAACGTGTTTCCGCTGGTGGACCGCAGCAGCGCCAAGGTCACCATCGCCAAGTACTTCTTGCCAAATGGCGAGGACATCGGCCGCAAGGTCGATGCCGACGGCGCCTACCTCGATGGCGGCCTCAAGCCAAACGTGAAGGTCGAACTGGACCTGAACAAAGAGCCGGAGTTCGGGAACCCGAAGTCCGACAATCAGTTGCAGAAAGCGATCGAAGTCTTGCTGAGCAAGGCGGACTAGCGTTTCCCGCGGCGGCCCGGGCGATTGCTCCGGCCGCCGCTTTCTCGCCGACCGTAACCGGGCCGACGCGCCACCTTCGGAGCGGGTTTGCCGTAAGCCCGTCGGGGCTTTGACTCCGACTTGGGCTTTGATTCCGTTTCGGCCGGTGCCGCATCGCCCGCCTCGTCCTCGCGCGACGCGAAGGGAATTGGCTGGCCGTAGCTCCAGATCGTCGGCATCTCGTCGAACTCCGGCAGCTCGGCGCGGTCTCCCTTCCGACGCAGCAACGCCGTGAACGCACCGGCCCCGAGTCCCGAATGCGGAAACAGCCGGTAGCACGGAACATCGGCGTACGGAGAGCGATGCGCGGCAAGATGCGGAACCTCCACCGCTTCGAGTTCGGAATGCTCTTCCAGCAGCCACTGCACAATCCGCTCGTTCTCCTTGCGGCTAAACGTACAGGTCATGTACAGCAGATATCCGCCCGGGGCCAGGCAGTGCACCGCGTTGCCCGTAATCCGTCGTTGGCGGCTGTGGTTCATGTCGACCATGGGCGGATCAAACGCCCCCGGGGCCACGTCGCCCTTCGCCAACAGCGACTGTCCCGAGCACGGCGCGTCGACGATCACGAGGTCGAACCCGGCCGAAAATCGGCGCGCATACACACTGGGGTCCGCCGACCAGACTCGGCCCGCCTCCGCCCCGCACCGCGCCAAATTCTCGATCAACGTGCGCGACCGCTTCCGAATCGTCTCGTTGCAATACAGCAACTCGGGTCGAAAGGCGCGCCACGCAAAGATCGCCTTGCCGCCAGGAGACGCGCAAAGGTCCAGCACCCGGCGCGGCGCATCGGGAATCGCCAGCATCGCCGACGCCGCGAACACACTGCTGAAATCAAGGCTGTAGTACGCCCCGCGCTCGTACAGCGGATGCTGCGCGGGCCGAAACCCGTCGCCCAGCCGGACCACCCAGTCCGGTTGCCAAGCCGTCGCCCCGAGCCGCGGAAACGTCCGAATCTCCGGCCGATCCTGCAGCACGATAATCGACTTCTCGCGGCTGCGGCCCTCGGTCAACGCTTCCAAGAACGCCGCGCGCTCGGTCGGATCGCCGAACAACACCTCCGCCTGACGTTGCATCAGGTAGGTCACGACCCGTTTCTTTTCGCGCATCCGATCCCGATCATGGCAGACCACCACGTTCTTCCGACGATCTCGGTAAAGTTCGGAAAGCCATGAACGCCGCCGTTTCGCTGCCCAAAGTCGGGATTCGCCCTACCATCGATGGACGTTACGGGGGCGTACGCGAATCGCTGGAAGGGTTCACGATGGCGATGGCGGAGTCGGTCGCCGCGCT
Organism: Fimbriimonadaceae bacterium; assembly: GCA_033763535.1. Classification (GTDB taxonomy): domain Bacteria; phylum Armatimonadota; class Fimbriimonadia; order Fimbriimonadales; family Fimbriimonadaceae; genus Fimbriimonas. The sequence goes on from JANRKI010000014.1 coordinate 15,841, forward strand.
CATCTCCCAGCAGCTCCGGCACGCCAGCGGGTCGCCGGTGGAGTGCGTCATCTCCGATACCTGCATCGGCGGATTCCCCGAAGCCGCCGCCTGCGCCGACAAGTTCCGGCGTGAAGGCGTGGGCGTCTCGCTGACCGTGACGCCTTGCTGGTGTTACGGAAGCGAAACCTTTGACGACGACCTCACGATGCCGAAGGCGATCTGGGGTTTCAACGGCACCGACCGTCCCGGTGCGGTCTACCTGGCCGCGACCCTGGCCGGCCATAACCAGAAGGGTCTGCCGTGCTTCAGCATCTACGGCCGAGACGTGCAAGACCTCGGGGATACCGCCATTCCGGCGGACGTCCGCGAAAAGCTGCTGCGATTCGTCCGGAGCGGCATCGCCGTCGCCACCATGCGCGGCACGGCGTACCTCGCCATTGGCGGCACCAGTATGGGCATCGCCGGGTCAATCGTCGATCCCGCGATGTGGCAAGAGACCTTCGGTATGCGCTCCGAGGCGGTCGACATGAGCGAAGTCACCGGTCGAATTCAGCACGAGATTTACGATCGCGACGAGTACGCACGGGCCCTTGCATGGGTGCGAGCCCACTGCATCGAGGGGCAAGACCCGAATGCCCCCGAACGCCGCCGTACCCGCGCCCAACTCGACGCTGAGTGGGAAACGTCGGTCAAGATGGCACTCATCACCCGCGACCTAATGGTGGGCAACCCGCGCCTCGCCGAACTCGGCTATCCCGAGCAGGCGCGCGGCCACCACGCCATTGCCGCCGGATTCCAGGGCCAACGCCAGTGGACCGACTACTTCCCGAATGGCGACTTCTTGGAAGCGATCCTCTGCTCCTCGTTCGACTGGAACGGCATCCGCGAGCCGTACATCATGGCGACCGAAAACGATGCCCTCAACGGAGCGTCGATGCTCATCGGCAAGCTCCTGACCGGCTGCGCCCAACTGTTTAGCGACGTCCGCACCTACTGGTCGCCCGACGCCGTGCAACGCGTAACCGGTTGGCGTCCCGAAGCCGGATTCTTGCACCTCATCAACAGCGGCCCTAGCGCGCTCGACTGGACCGGGGCCGCCGGTCTGCGCCCGTGGTACGACCTCAACCCCGCCGATGCGGACGCTTGCCTCGCCGCGACCCGGTGGTGCCCCAGCATCACCGAATACTTCCCGGGCGGCGGATGGTCCACCGACTTCACCACCGTGGGCGGACACGCCGTCACCATGTTCCGGATCAATCTGGTGAAAGGGCTCGGCCCGGTGATGCAGATCGCCGAAGGCTGGACCCTGGACCTGCCCTCGCAAGTGCACGACGCGCTGGACGCCCGGACGAATCCGACCTGGCCGACCACGTGGTTTGCGCCTCGCCTCACCGGTGCCGGAGCGTTTGAAAGCCCGTATGCGGTGATGGCCCACTGGGGGGCCAACCACGGAGCCATCGCGCCCGGGCACATCGGGGCCGACCTCGTGACAACCGCCGCGATGCTCCGCATTCCGGTGGATATGCACAACCTCGCCGCATCGGACCTCTTCCGGCCGACCGCGTGGCACCGGTTCGGCGCCGGCATCGACCCGGTGGGGGCCGATTACCGCGCCTGCGCCGCGTACGGACCGCTTTACCGCACCACCCGGTAAGGCGGACCGGTACCCTTACCCTGTGGACCTCCGCCAGCCGTTCGATCGCCTGCGCCTCGTGGGTTGCCTCGAAAGCGCCTCGTTCGTGATCCTGCTCACCGTCGCCATGCCGCTGAAGTACGCCGCCGGTCGCCCGGAAATGGTGAACGTCGTCGGCGCCATCCACGGTGGCCTCTGGATCGTGTACCTGCTGGCCCTCCTCGCGTTCTGGATCGGGACCCGCCGCCGGTTTCCGGTGCTTTTCTGGGGCGGAGTGGCGAGCGTCCTCCCCCTCGGCCCGGTCGTTTACGACGGCTGGCTGAAGCGCAAACTCGCCGCCGGAGACGCGTAACCTCATGTTTCTTGCCGTGCTGATCGCGACCGTCGCCGCGCCCCCCACCCTCGGCGGATGGGTCGTGTTCTGGAACTCCGACAGTCCCGCGCGGTTCATCGAACGCGCCGACCGATTCGCCGAAGTCCTGCCCGAGTGGTTCACCATGACCGAGGCCGGCGATGTCGTGCGGGCATCCCCCGAACACGCGGTGCGGCGGGCCGAGCTGCTGCGCACCGCCCGTAAACATCAAGTCCGCGTCCTCGGCATGGCCACCAACTACGGGCCGAACGGGTTCGACCCGGCCCGAATGACCAAGATGCTGCAAGACCCGGCCGTGCGGGCGCGCCACATCGCCACCCTCGTCCGATTTGCGAAGGCCGACGGCTTGAACGGCGTCGACCTCGATTACGAGTCAATGCGGGCCGAGGACCGCGCGGCGTTCAGCGGGTTCGTGCGCGAACTCGGCACGGCGATGCGCCGCGCGAAACTTCACCTCAGCGTGACCGTCCACCCGAAGGACGCCGAGCCCGGCAATTGGGACGGCCCGAAGGCGCAAGACTGGGCCGCGATCGGGAGGGCCGCCGACTCCGTGCGGGTGGTGGCGTACGACTTCAGCTGGGCCGACAGCGAGCCTGGACCCATCGCCCCCGATGACTGGGTGCGCCGCGTCATGACTTTCGCCAAAACCGTGATTCCGGCCGCGAAACTCCGGCTCGGCGTCCCGGCCTACGGTTACGATTGGTCGACGAAACCCGCGCGTAGCCTGACGTACGGCGACTTTTTGTCCTTGGACCCGGCCAACCGCGACGCGTCCACCATTGACGCGGCCAACGGCGAACGGATCGTCGGCAAGGCCCGATTCTCCGGACGCGAGGCGATGCGACGCAAACTCGCGTTGGCCGAATCGCTCGGCATCCCGGGGATCTCGTTCTGGTACGTGGGCAGCGAGGATCCCGAGTTTTGGACCCCTTAGTCGCGATTCCCTGGGTTTACGGGGTGTTCGCCACCGTGGCGGTGAGCAATCTGCTGCTCATGCGCCGCCCGCGTCGCGAGCCGCCGCCCGCCTCGCCGATCGAACCGCAATCCTTAAGCGCGATCGTCCTGCTGATCCCCGCTCGCGACGAAGCCGCGAACCTCCCGCGATTGCTGGCGTCGGTACCAAAGTCGGTCCGGGTCATCGTGGTCGACGACGCGAGCACCGATGGGACCGGCGACATCGCCCGGGCGTGGGGGGCCGAGGTGATCACGACCGATGCGCCGCTGCCCGGAGGCTGGACCGGGAAAAACTGGGCGTGTCACCGGCTGGCGCAAGCCGCGCTTCAAGACCTCGGCGGAGCGGACTGGCTGGTTTACGTCGATGCGGACACCGAGTTCATCGGGGACGGACTGGCCCGCATCGCGTCGGAGTTAGCGACGGTCCGGCCCGGCGTAGGCGTCATCTCCGGAATTCCGCACGTCGCTCCGGGCCGCGGGTTCGAACCGCTCGTCAGCGCGTGGGTCGGTTGGATCGTGCTCGCCACCAATCCGTTCGGCCTCGTCGCGCGCACTGGTCTCGGGCACAACTTCTTCCTGAACGGCCAGTTTCAGGCGTGGCGGCCAGAGGTGTACCGGGCGACGTCCCCGCATGAATCCGTCCGACATCGCATCATGGAAGACGTCGCAATGGGCCGGCTGCTCGCCGCGCGACGGATTCCGGTTGAAGTATGGAACCTCAGCGCGGTGCTCACCGTTCGGATGTACCGGAACGCGCGCGAAGCTTGGAACGGCTTTAGCAAAAACGCTTACGAAATCACGAACTCCGTGGCCGGAAACGTGTTTCTGGTCAGCTTTTTGGCTTTGGTGGCTGCCGGTTGGACCTACGGCCCGCCCGCCTCGGCACCCCTGCTGTTTACGTCCGGACTCGCGGTCGTCCTGGCGACGCGCGCGGCGTTCTGGCCGCTCCTGTTCTTGCCGATCGCGCTCCTCATCGGATCGGCCACCGTCATCCGGTCCGTGTTTTGGCGCATGACGGGTCGCACGTCTTGGAAGGGCCGGACCTACTCAACCCGCTAACTGCGGGCGCGATCGTTTGCTCGCCGTGCGGTTAGTGGCTCGCTTCGACGTGCCCATGGTCGTCGTGAGCCGCGTCGTCGGATGCCGTCACCTTGGGATAGATGATGGTGACCAGGGTCGCCACGATCGCCCCCACCACGATGCTGACGAGCATGCCGACCACCCCCGGGCCGCTCACCAGCGGAACCTGAAGGTCAATCTTGTGATCGCTCCCGATGATCGTGCCGAGGTAGAAGCCGCCGGTCGTGAACCAAAGCATCCCCACCGTCCAGGCCGCCCCGATCGCCAGCAGGTTGTCCTCTTTCGCGCTGATCTTCTCCAGAAACGTCACGAACCTATTATGGCGCAGACCGGCTTCGGATCCGGTCTGATAAATCGTATAATCAGCCCATGCTCACGCCGATTCTCGGGGCTCTCGTCACCACCGCGCACCCCGCGTCCCCGAATCTGCGCCCCGTGCCGCCCGATACAAACCTGCCGAACCTACGCGTCAGCGGCGAACGCATGATCGATCCCGCCGGAAAGCCGGTCACCCTCCGCGGTGCCAATCTCGGAAACTGGCTCATGCTCGAATTCTGGATGCTGGGCCAAGACATCCCGGACCAGTACACCTTCGAATCCATTCTCACCGACCGGTTCGGCGAGGCCGCCAAGGATGCGCTCATGGAGCGTTACCGCACCGCTTGGATGCAGCCCCGCGACTGGCAAATTCTCCAATCCGCCCGGTTCAACCTCGTGCGACTGCCGATCAATTACCGATTGCTGGAGGACGACCGCCGCCCGTACCAACTCCGTCCGAACGCGTGGAAATGGATTGATCGCGCGGTGACCGAAGCCGCCCGCCACGGCATGTACACCATCCTCGACCTTCATGGCATCCAGGGCGGCCAAAGCGTGTACGACCACACTGGACGCAGCGGACAAAACAAGGTCTGGACCGAACCCGAAAACCGCAAACGCACGGCCTGGCTATGGTCCCAGATCGCCCGCCGATACCGCCGAAACCCCAACGTCGTGGCGTACGACCTGTTCAACGAGCCCTACGGAGGCACCAAGGATCAGCAAGTCGCCCTGTTTCGCGAACTCTATCCCGCCGTCCGAAAGGTAGACGCCGACAAACTGATCTTCGCGCACGGCAACTACGACGACTTCACCCACTACGGCAGTCCGAAGGCGAACGGTTGGCGCAACGTCGGCTACCAGATGCACTACTATCCCGGCCTCTTCGGCAATGGCTCGCCAACGGTCAGCAACCATCAGGGCCACCTGCAACGCTTGGCCGAAGTAGAGCGGCGGCAGAACGAATTCGACGCGCCGTTTCTCATCGGCGAATTCAACGTCGTGTTCAAGTCCGCCGGCGGTGCGGGCATGATGCGACGCACCTACGACCGCCACGCCGCCTACGGCTGGATGAGCACGATGTGGTCGTACAAGGTGCTCGGCAATGCCGGCGGAGTCGGCGACGCGTGCTGGGGACTCGTCACCAATGCCGATCCGATCGCAAAAATTGACCCGAAAACCGCGAGCCTGGCGGAACTTCAGCAATGGGCCGACGGCCTCGGAACCCTCCGGTTAGAGGTCTACACCGAACTGCGCGACCTGCTCGCGGCCGAAAACCCAACGTTGCCGCCGCTCCCCATGCCGCCGCCCATGATCCTGCGCGCGCCCGCCGACGAACCGCTCCCCGAATGGACGAGCACCGATATCGGTCAACCGCTCGCCGGGGGGCTCAAGCGTCAGTCCGACGGATTCGACCTGTACGGTGGCGGCGAGGACATCTGGGGCGAGCGTGACCAGTTCCGCTTCCTCCACCGACCGATCGTCGAAGGGCAGTCCATCGAGGTCGAGATTCAATCGCTCCGCGATACGAATCCGTACGCGAAGGCGGGCCTCATGATCCGCGATGGGCTGGCCGCCAACGCCGCGTGCGCCCTCATCAGCGTGTTCCCGGGCGGCGAGGTGCAGTTTGCGCACCGCGACCGCGCCGGCGGATCCATGGTTGGCGAACCCGGCGTTCAGGGACCGCTCGCGGGTACCCGATTGCGCCTCACGTGGCAAGCCGGGTCGGTTACCGGAGCGGTGCAACGCCGCGATGGCCAATGGCAGACCGTCGCCCGGGCCGCGTTCCGAAGCAGCGATGCCCATGCCGGTGCCATCGCACTGAGTCACGATCCCGTCCAGCTCACGTTCGCCCGCTATCGTGAACTTTTGCTGACCAAGGGACCAAATGGCGGGGGCGGGGAACTCCGGGCCGGACGGTAACCTTATTTTGATCATGATCACCGCTATCGCCGCCCTCGTCATCGGTCAGTCCGTCGTCAAGACGCCGGGCGCGACGTGGCACACCGACTACAACAAGGCCGTCGCCGCCGCCAAAAAGGCCAATCGCCCGATCCTGATCAACTTCACGGGGAGCGATTGGTGCGGATGGTGCCATCGCCTCGAGAAGGAAGTCTTCAGCCAGAAGGAGTTCGGCACGTACGCCAAGTCGAACTTCGTCCTTCTCGAGCTCGACTACCCGCAGTTCAAGAAGCAAGCCGCGAGCCTGAAAAAGCAGAACGAAGACATCGCGGTCAAGTACCGGGTGCAAAACTTCCCGACCGTGCTCGTGATCAACGCGAAGGGCGGCATCCTGGCCGAATCGGGCTACCAGAAGGGCGGCGCAACCGCCTGGATCAACAACCTGAAGGCCAGCCTCAAGAAGTCGTAACCTCGTCGCCGTCAAACGGATGGAGAAACGCCTGTACTTCCAGGCGGTATCCATCCGGCATCGGGACGAAAAAGTGACACAGCCGAAACGAGGCGTTCTCGCGTGGTGCTCCGTCCGGCATGAGGCCGGCGTGATGCGTCCGCGCGTGCCAAACGTCAACCTCGGCAACGGTGCCCACCACCAGGCAGACGATCACGGCATCGGAAGGAGACGGGACCTCCAGGTGGGTGCAGAACCCCACGTAGCTGCGATGCGCGAGGCGGTAAATCCGGCAAACCCCCTGATCCAGCACGCACGGTACGCCGAGTCGTGTCCAAAAGTCATGCACTTGCTCCTGAACTCGGGTAGGAAGGAAGGTGATCGTGCGCATCGTGCTCAACCTACCCAGGAGTTGCGCGCCCCGAACTTTCGACCCGATCGGTGAAACGATCGGCCCCGATCGCACGTTCTGAATCTTCCGCGCCGTTATGGCTGATTTCACTCGCGAACTCGTTCGAATATTGGAGCTCCCAGAGGCAACTCGTGCGTACGAGTTCAGCCGCTGGGCCCACGCGCGTTTCGCCGAGCAAGCCATTCTCGAGACCGAAGATATCGACTTCAACCTGTTTGACTTCGCGAAGCGCGGCGGTTGCCAAATCTTCCCCGATGCCCGCGCTCACGCCTTCGGCCAGCTGACGTACATGGCCGATGTCGGCGTGCAGTACGAGGTTCAGTCTGGCCTGTACGAAGTGCTGTGGCAGCAGTACCGATTTCTGATGGTCGTCCTGAGCTTCGGCCCGTTCGACACCCACTGGAAGGTCGTAGGCCCCTCCATGCCCGTGCTCGAACGGTTCTTCGAGGCGGTCTGCCGACCGTTTGTCGCGGCGGATTCCGAGATCATGGTCTTTCGGCACGGCGGATGGAAGGCCGATGCCACCCTGCGCGAGTCCATCCGTCGATCGCAGTGGAACGACCTCATTCTGCCCAGCGGAGTCAAGGCGCAGCTCCGGGCCGATGTCAGCCGGTTCCTCACGATGCGTGACGTCTACGAGCGGTACCGCATTCCGTGGAAGCGCGGCCTCCTCTTCGTCGGTCCGCCCGGCAACGGCAAGTCGCACGCCATCAAAGGGCTCATCAACGAGTTCCAGATCGCCTGCCTGTACGTGCGGTCGTTCAAGAGCGAGCGCTCAACCGTGGCCCGCAACATTGAGGCCGTGTTCAGCAAGGCGCGGACGATCGCGCCGTGCATGGTGGTGCTGGAGGACGTCGACTCGCTCATTGATAAAGATAACCTGTCGATGTTGCTGAACGAACTGGATGGATTCGTCGGCAACACCGGCTTGCTCACCATCGCCACGACCAACCACCCCGATCGGCTCGATCCGGCTCTGCTGGAACGACCAAGCCGGTTCGATCGCAAGCTGCATTTTCAACTGCCCAACTACCGCGAACGGTGGCGATACCTTACGCGGCTGTGCGAACGGCTCGAACCCGAGATGGCCGTCCCGCGGGCCGACTTTCGCCGCGTGGTCCTCGCGACCGAAGGTTTTTCGTTCGCATACCTGCAAGAGCTCCTGACCGCCGCCGCCACCGACTGGGTTTCCGCGATGTCAGCGGGCCGACCATCGGAGTCGTTTACCACCACCCTGGTGCGGTCGACGGAACTGCTGCGGCGCCAAATGACGATGCTCCCCACCGTCGATCGCCCGACCTTCGACTCGTCCGACGACGAAGATGACGACTGACCGTTAGGCCAGCCCGTGCGACTTCAGGTAGGCGGCACTATCCCGCACCGCGTCCAACATCCTGCCATCGAAGTGGTCGAGCTCCACAATCAGCCATTCGGGATTCGTCGCCCGAATGCATCCGAGCACGTCCACTTTGCCCTGGCCCAGCGCCACCATCGGCGCGTCCTGAATCAGCGGGCCGTCCTTCACGTGCAACGTCAAAATGCGATCGGCGAACCGGGTCGCGATCTCCACGGAATCCTGCGCGCCGAAGTTGCTCGCCCAGTAGATGTCCAGCTCCAGCCGCAACGACGGCACGAGTTCCACCAGCCGGTCCAGCACCAGCCGATCGCCCAGCGGATACAGCTCCATCCAGTGGTTGTGCATGGCGTACCGAATCCCGTGTTGGGCCAGCGCGTCAATCCCCCACTGCAGTTTGTCGGCGGTCGCGCGTACCGCGTCCTCGGTCTCGAAATCTTGGTACCAAAAGCCGCCGGTCAGGATATCGGTCCCCGCGGCCCCCAGCTGATCGACGAGCGATTGCAGATTTTCCGCGGTCGGGATCGGGCCGTAGATCGACGAAACGCACATCCCAAGCTCGTTCAGCAACGCGCGGAATTCGCCGGCCTCATATCCGGGAGCAATCCCTTCCACCGCACCGTAACCGAAGTCACGCAACGCCTGCATCATCTCCGGCGTGTTCTCGCGCGTCAGGTCTTCGCGGATCGTATAGAGTTGGATCGACAGCGGATTCATGGCGGCAAGCATAGCCAATTCCACCGGACCGGCCGGATGCAGCAGCCGACCAAATCAAGCTACCGGCCAGATTACGCGGTAAAGGTGGCCGTGGTGCGCGGGTCGCGATTCAGCCACTCTTTCAGAAAGTCTGGGATCGTCACCGCGCGCTTCTCCTGACCGATCATCACGTGCACGGTGTAGCCGGTCGTACTCATCCGGTCGCGCGTCACGTTGTACACCTCGTAATCAAAGCGAATGGACGCCCGCTTGACGTCGCTGATCCACACGTGCACTTCGATCAGGTCGTCGTACAGCACTTCCGCCCGGTACTGGGCATGACATTCGACAACAGGTATTTTGTATCCGGTCTCCTCCATTTGCCGGTAGGCGAACCCGCGTTCCCGACACCATGCCCCCCGCGCTTGCTCAAACCAAAAGAAGTAGTTCGCGTAGTACGCGTGGCCCATCATGTCGGTCTCGCCGTACCGCACCCGAATGCGTTCCACCGTGCGGATCGTGTGGTTTGCCCCTTCGCCCATCTCGCCCGATTAAACCCGTGAGGCGGATCGGGCCGTGAGGCACGGCGCGTGAGCGGTCCGCGCCGCTACCAGCCGCAAATCGCCGAGACCCGGTTGCGGGATCGACTGACCCAGCCCATTCTCGATTTCGCCGCGAAGGAAGCGACTTCCGGCATGATCCTCGTCGCGCTCAGCGTCGTGGCAATGCTCTGGGCCAACCTCGGCCCGGCCGGCCAGTACGAAGCGTTCTGGCAGACCAAACTGGGCATCACGCTGGGCGGGGCCAAGGAGGCGCACAGCCTTCGCCACTGGATCAACGACGGCCTGATGGTGCTGTTCTTCCTGCTCATGGGGCTGGAGATCAAGCGCGAGTTTCTGCTCGGCGAACTCTCCGACCGCCGCAAAGCCGCGTTGCCGATTGTCGCGGCCTTCGGCGGGATGGTCGTTCCGGCCGGACTGTACGCCGCGCTGAATCTCGGCAACGGCAACATGCGCGGCACCGGCATCCCGATGGCGACGGACATCGCGTTCTCGCTCGGGGTCCTCGCGTTGCTCGGGTCACGCGCCCCCGTCGCGCTCAAAATCTTCCTGACCGCCATCGCCATCGTCGACGACCTGGGCGCCGTACTCGTCATCGCCATCTTCTACTCGGGCGGGCTCAACCTCACCATGGTTGGCGCGATGGCCGTCACCTTCGGGCTTCTCCTTACGCTAAACGCGCTGTCCGTGCGCAACCTGCTCGCGTACATGGGTATCGGCGTGCTGCTCTGGATGTTCACGTTTTGGAGCGGCATCCATGCCACCGTGGCCGGAGTCCTCATCGCCCTCACGTTACCGATGCGCCTCGAGATCGATCCCGGCGACTACCTGGCGAAGAGCCGGGAAGCCCTCGATGTCTTCCAGTCCGACACGCCCGAGGACCCCTCGCTGATGACGGACACGCGCCAGTGCGCCGTTGCCGAAATCGAGCGGATGTCCGAGCACGTTCAGATGCCGCTGGAGCGGCTCGAAAACATGCTCTCGCCCTGGGTCACGTACTTCGTCGTGCCGGTCTTTGCCCTCGCGAACGCCGGCGTGGCGCTGGCCTCGGGCGCATCGGCCCTCGGTGCGCCGGTCAGCCTTGGCATTTTGGCCGGTCTCATCCTCGGCAAACCCATCGGCGTGTTCCTGTTCGCGAGGCTGGCGGTTTCGGTTCGGGTGGCCGACCTTCCGGCCGGGACATCCTGGCGGCAAACGTTCGGCGTCGCCGTGCTGTGCGGCATCGGATTCACCATGTCCCTCTTTATCGCCGAGCTTGCGTTCGGCAAGTCCGCCGAGTTGGAACACGCCAAGTTCGCGATCCTCGCCGCCTCGGCCCTCATGGGCGTGGTGGGCTACTTCACGCTTCGGACGGCTTGCGCTTCGCCACCGAGGCCAGAAGACCTATCGCCCGATCTTTCTGCAATGCGTGGTTGACAATCGGCTTTGGAAATTGCTTTCCTAATGTGAGAGATGCCGTTTCCAATTCCATCGCGCTGGCTCCGGCCGGCCAATGCACCGCTTTGCCGCTGAGCCCCGCCAGCTCCGGGCACCACGTCCGGATGAACGCGCCGTCCGGATCGAACCGTTCGCTCTGCAACACGGGGTTGAAGATTCGGAAGTACGGCTGGGCGTCGGCACCGGTAGAGGCCGCCCATTGCCAACCGCCGTTGTTCGATGCGAGTTCGAAATCGAGCAACTTTGCGGCGAAATACGCCTCGCCCCGGCGGTAGTCGATGAGCAGGTCCTTCGTCAGGAACGACGCCACGATCATCCGCAATCGGTTATGCATCCAGCCGGTCGCGTTGAGGCAGCGCATCGCCGCGTCGACGATCGGAAAACCGGTCTGCCCCTCGCACCACGCCCGCCAGTGCGACTCCTCGCCCGGCCACTGGAGGTCGTTGAATTGGGGCTGAAAGCACTCTGTGACCACCTGCGGATGGTGCCAGAGCAGGTCTTGGTAGAAATCGCGCCAGATGAGTTCGGCCAACCATTTGTCGCCCGAATCGCCTTGTTCTTGGGCGCGGCGCACCAGCTCGCGGATCGAGATCGTGCCGAATCGCAGGTGCACGCTGAGCCCGCTGGTGCCCGGTTTTGCCGGAAAGTCGCGACTTTCGGCGTACTGAGCGATCCTTGGCCGAAACTCGTCGAGCCGTGCGTTGGCCGCGTCTTCACCCGGTTCCAACCACAACTCGGTGGGCGTAAATCCGAGGGCCGACATGGACCAATCGACCGAGCGCGCAGAGATGGCGTCGGTCGGGGCGAAATGGGCGAGATTCGGGGCGTGGATCGCGGTGTGCTCGGCCCGCAACGCCTTGCGCCAGGCGCGGGCAAAAGGCGAATAGACTCGGAACGGCGTCCCGGATTGGCTGAGCACCTGGCCAGGTTCGATCACCACCGAATCGACCACCGTCTCGAAGGCGATGCCTTGCGCTTGCAGGTCTCGCCGAACTGCCAGATCGCGGGTCACGGCGTACGGCTCATAGTCGCGGGCCGTGTAGACCGCCTTCACTCCGAGGGCGGCCGCAAGGGCGGGAATCTCGTGCTGCGGGTCGCCGTGCCGCACGATGAGTTGGCTACCGACCGCGCGGAGTTTCGCGTCCAGTTCGGCCAGGCTGCGGTGGATGAACGTCACCCGTCGGTCCGCGCGGTCCTCGAGTGCGTCAAGGATGTTGCGATCGAACACGAACACCACCGCCACCGATGGATGGGCCGCGGTGGCGGCGGCGAGGGCGGCGTGATCCGAGAGCCGAAGGTCGCGGCGAATCCAGCAGAGGGCGGTGGGCGACCGGTCGGCCATAGCACGTGTGTCTACGGCCGACCGTCCGGAATGCTCGGCAACGGGTTACTTGGCGCGGCGATAGCGCAAGAAGATTTCGTTACCGATGGGATGATGCTCGACGAGATCGTAGTTTTGGATCGCGTGGCGCGGCAACGCCTCGCCGTCCGCGAGGGTCGGCACGTCGCGCCCAAGTTTGATCTTCGGTGCCAGCGTCATGAAGATCTCGTCAACCAGGCCTGCGTGGAGCAGTTGCGCGTTGATCTCGCTGCCGCCAAGCACGAGCAGTCGCTGCACTCCGAGGGCGCGAACGCGGTGCAACAAGCCGGCGAAATCGAGTTCGGCGCCGCCGGCCCGAATCCGTTGCACGCCCGGCGGCAGCGAAAACTCGGCGGAACCGGCCATCGCGACGTACGGTCGTCCGTGTCGAAGGTAAACCGCTTCCGCCGGAATTCGCCCGGTTTTGGTGACGACGATCCGCACCTCGGTCCCCGGGTTCCAGCTGAACGGAGTCGCGCGGAGCGTTTCCGCACCGACGAGCACCGCATCGGCGGACGCTTCGATGCGGTGCATCATCTGCTTGTCGACCTTCGATCCGAGGTCGTGGACGCTTTCATTCCGCTCACCGCTCAGGATCTTGCCGTCGATCGTCGTGATCATGTTGAGATACACGTACGGGCGATCCTTCGGCGCGGCGGGGAACTCGAGGTGCCAGTACGCATCCTGACCGCCGTGCGCCGCGACGGCGTGGCGGGTCGCCTCGGCGAGCACCGTGTAGGGCTGTTCGGCCAGCCGCTCGCGTCCGATGAAGAACGTCGGCACGTTGTACACGCCCAGTCCGTACGCGGCGTCGTCGAACGGTACGACGAGGTGCCGGTACGTGCCGTTGCGGACGGCGTGCTCGAACGCCGCCAGGTCAAAGCCGAATTCGCGCGCGACGTCTCGCAAAAAGTCGAGGCGCTCGATGTCGATGGCTTCGGTCCAGTAGGCACGGTACAGCCGCTCGATGAACGCGTCACCCTTGCCGTGAGCCTTCGCGAACTCGCTGGCCTGGTGCGCTTGCGTGGTGCGCATCGGGAACGGTCCGCGCCGAGTCGGCGGCACGATGCCTTCCGCCGCGTACATGAGCGCGAGGCGGCTGGGCGTGACCGGCCGATTTGTGACGGGTTCGGGCGCGGCAGGTCGAGTGTAATGGTCCGGGTATGGCAGTTCGGGCGGATACAACTCGTATCCGCGCCAATCAATCTGCACGCCGAACTCGGCTTGGAGTCGGCGCACCTGATGAAGACCTACCCAGCACCAGGGGCACACGAAGTCGTGGGCGACCGGTATGGTAAGCGGCATGCCAGGATTGTGGCGGATTGGCGGGCGCGCTTCCGTCCCGTTTTTGGGATTTTGCGGCATTACCTTACTATCTTCGGGCTGTACGGGCCAATCGGTGCAGGGTGCGTGGTACGGAGCGTTCCCGGCTTGCGGCAATCAGTGCCGGATTCGGCTGTTCAGCACCCGTCAGTTCGACCTGGAATGTCAACGTCCGCAGCAATCTGCCCCCGACCTGTGGGCGGGTCGGTACCGATTCTCCGACGGCCGCTTGCAGTTCGAGATCGACCGTCAGACGAAGGCGGGCGCGACGAAAGTGGACAAAGTGTTTCGCGAAATCTCGGCCACGGTCGAGGGGAGCGGCAACCGGATGACGCTCACGTTTTCGGGTTCGCCCCCGGTGGAGTGGACGCGCGGCCCGGCCGCGCCGCCGACATTTGGGCGAAACTAACGGCATGAATGACGCGCTGCAAACCTGGCTCGGGGCCCAACTGGAGACCCTGCGCGAGCAAAACCTGTACAAGGTGCCGAAGATTTTGGAGACTCCGGCGGGCGGACGCGTGCGGATGAACGGCAAGGAGGTCGTGAACCTCAGCTCGAACAACTACTTGGGGCTGGCAAACCATCCGAAAGTGCGTGAGGCGGCCCTGCGGGCGGTGGAAGAGTGGGGCGTGGGCGCGGGCGCGGTGCGATGGATTGGCGGCACGATGGCGGTCCACGACGAGCTGGAGCGACGCTTGGCCGAGTTTAAGCACACCGAAGCGGTGCTGGTGTTTACGGGCGGATTTACCGCGAACAGCGGGTGCATTCCGGCGGTGCTGACGAATCAAGACGTGGTGATCAGCGACGAACTGAACCACGCCAGCATTATCGACGGGGTGCGACTGGCCCCGGCCGCCTACCGCAAGGCCGACGGCTGGGTGTATGCCCACAAGGACATGGAGGCTTTGGAGGATTGCCTGCGGCGCGCGCAAGACAAAGGCTTCGAAAAGAAGATGATCATTACCGACGGCGTCTTTAGCATGGATGGCGACATTGCGCCGTTGCCGGAGATCGTCGCGCTGGCCGAGCAGTACGGCGCGTTCGTGATGGTGGACGACGCGCACGCCAGCGGAGTGCTGGGCAGGCACGGCGCGGGCACGGCCAGCCATTTCGGGCTGTACGGTCGGGTGGATATTCAGCTGGGCACCCTCAGCAAGGCACTGGGCGTGATCGGTGGGTACATCGCGGGGTCGGCCTTGCTGAAGGATTGGTTGATCAATCGCGGCCGTCCGTACCTGTTTAGCACCGCGCATCCGCCGATGGTGGCGGCGGCGCTGATCGCCGCGCTGGACGTGATGCAGCACGACCCCGAGCCGATGGCCCGGCTGTGGGCGAACACCAGGTGGTGGAAGGACGCCCTGAACGCGGAAGGGTTTGACACCATGGGCAGCGAAACGCCGATCACGCCGGTTTACGTGGGTGACGAGGCGGCCGCGCAGGCGATGGAACGGGCGCTGTGGGATGAAGGCGTGTACGCGCTCAGCATCGTTTTTCCCACCGTGGGCCGCGGCAAGGCGCGCATCCGCACGATGCCATCGGCGGCGCACACCGAGGACGACCTCGCGTTTGCGCTCCAAGCGTTTACGCGGGTGCGCAGTCGGCTGAACATCGGGTGAATTTCAGGCCGAAAATGGGTTACCGCCTTTCGGTCCCCTGATTTTCGGGACGGAAAGATCGGCCCGACGTACCATAATTCTTTTATGAACATTTTTTCGCGCTTCGCGATGAGTTTTGTGAGTCTGGGCATCGTTTCGGGAGCCTCCGCCGGCCTGGTGAATACGTTGCCCGCGAACGTGGACGCCGATTCTCTCGGCACGTTTATGGAGGCGCGCGGTCGGGTGGCGACCAACAGTTGGCGACAGGGGCTGTTCGGCTCGACCTTCGACGCGACCAACACGAACAACACGGTGAGCAGCTGGACGAGCGGCGTCGCGAAGCGTTGGACGCTGAGCTATAACGCGACGAGCAAGTCGTTTACCTGGCAAGTGGGCAACGGTACCGCGATTACCCGCGCGTTTGACGGTGATCCAGTGAAGGACTTTGTCGGCCTGCGATTGGATGTCAAGAGCTCGCTGCAATCCGGCCGAAACACGAACAGTTTTGCCGTGACGAACGTGGCGTACTCAGACGCGGACGGCACGTTTGCGATGGGCAACGTCTCGAGCAACAACGGCTCGATTTTGGGGCAACCGATGTACTTCTCGAACGGGGTCGCCAAGAGCTTTACGTTGACCGGTCTGGCGATGATGACGATGGCGGGGAGTCCGGCGGCCGGAATGAACGACGACCGCGTCACGTTCTCGGTTCGCGGGCTGGAGGCGAACGTTCGGGCGGCGGCACCGGTTCCGGAACCGGGGACGCTGGCGGTGGTCGGGATCGGGCTGCTGGGCCTGTGGCGCCGCCGTCGTTCGGCGTAACAATTCTGGGAGTGCGGCGATGCCGGTCATCGCGTTCGTGAATCTGGTTTCGGTTGTCGCAATTTTCTGACTTTTTTGGTTAAGAGACGGTTAAGGTGCGAAAAGGCGCGTTACGATAAGAATCGTGATGTGGTGCCCCCCCCCCCCGCTCTGCGGTCGATCCTCTCGTTAGTCCTCGCGACGTTAGCCGCGGCGGTATTTGCGGCACCTCCTGCCGCACCGACGAAAGCGAAGGCAATTGCGATTTCACCCTCCCGAATTAATGTCGCGTGGACGGACAACTCGACCGATGAAACCGGGTTCGTCTTGGAGCGACGCCGCGGTACGACCGGCACTTGGGAGGTTATTTTGAATCCCGCCGCAAACGTGTTTTCTTACTCGGACACGAACGTTGCGCCGACTAAAGGTTATTTTTACCGCGTAAAGGCCGTGAATGCGGACGGGGAATCGGACTATTCGACGACTCCGGAAGCGGCGGTAACTCCGGCCGCCGGCCCGCTGACGATGCCGGGGGACGCCGATGTCAACGGCACGGCGTACTCCAAGAACCGATTGGCGTGGACCGACCCGAACACGAGCGAAGACGGGTACCGAATTGAGCGGAAACTTGGAGCGGGACCGTGGACACTGATTGCGACCACCTTGCCTAATGTCGTCGGCTTTACGGACGAAGGGCTCAGTGCGGATACTCCGTACGTTTACCGCGTGCGTGCCTACAATATCGGCTATAACTCGGCGTACACCGACGAGTTAAACGGTCGTACTTGGAAACCGTACTTGTCGAAGATTGCTCCGACGGGCAGCGATGTGATTTCGGGCCCAGGAACGTACACGATGCGGGTGGAGCGAACCGCCACCTCGCCGAACCCGCTTACCGTTCATGTAGCGACTTCTCTGCCTCATGCAACGGTGCCAGCGACGGTGACGATTCCGGCGAACGCGCGGGTGGTGAACTTTACCGCGACGGTCTCGCAAGGGGTTACGGAAGCCGAGACGTATTATCTTACGGGAGAAGCGGAAGGGTGGGCCGCACGCGGTGACCTTCATGCTCGCCCGGCCGGTATGGCCCTTGCTCCGACTGATCTATTGGCTACCGGGGGCGACGGAGCGGTCTGGCTGAAATGGGCGAACCCGGCAAATACGTTTGGGACAAGCTATCCGGGCGTGCGAGTGGCACGTCGAACGGTAGGGGGCTCCTTTGCATACATTACGCCATTGTCGGATCAAGGTGAGCACTTCGTCGACACGACCGTGGTCGGAGGTACGACCTACGAGTACCGAGTAGACGTCATGAATTCGGCAGGCGCGGTAGCGGCCTCTTCGGATACCAGCGTAGTTACGGCAAATGCTGGAACGGCGAGCTTATTTGTATCGGGCATCCCCAGTACGGCGACCGGGCCGTTTACGGTGACAACGGCGGGCACGTCCGAGGAGTTTGTGCGGGTTTACGTGGACGATCAGCTCTTCACCATGGGCAGTGTTCAACAGAACGCGAGCCAGAGCGGCGCGCCATCGGCGTTTATCGATACTCGACTTTTGTCGTCGGGCGTTCACGTTCTGCGCGTGGCGACGGAAAACGTAACAGAACGAAAGTGGAGTCTTTCGACTGCATTTACGGTCAGCGGGACTGATTCGGTAAACGTGCCAGCAGACAGCGATGGGATTGCGATTCCTGACGCTCGGATGGTGCCGACATTTCGGAAGCAACTCCCGGCGAACACACTCGGCTGGACCGTACGACTTGTTGATCGAGCGGGGGTGGTCGTACGCGAATGGAACGGCTACGGTTCGGATGCGTCGGTCACTTGGGACGGTAGGAGATACGATGGTTCATGGGCTCCGAAGGGCCAATACACGGCTCGATTTAGCACGCCGGTCGAGGAGCACGGCTATTGCGACGTAACCGTTGCGGCGGCGAATCCAGAAATGTTGTTCGTGGTGATGTTGCAGAAGGGTGCTGGTGGCGCATATAACATATCGAAGTCATTCGCGGATGAGATCACTAGCCATCTCTCTACTCGGTATGACGGTACACCGCTCGATGCAAGGTGGGCGGTACTAGTCTACACTGAAAGCCAAAACATTTCAAGTTACGTACAAAACTACATTAAGTATTCGTTGCATACGGTACGATACCTTTACATCCAAGGGCATGGTAGTCCAAAGAGTGTTTCTTTGAACAACATGAAAATTTCGGCCAAGACTGCGCGTCCGTCTGGTGCAGAGTTTCCGATCGGTTACGCGATTGCAAGACGCGACTATGGACTTTCTTGGCTTTTCGTGGACTCTTGTAGTAGTGCCGGAGCAGGACCTGGGCCATTCGGAAATATGAATGGCGAAAGTGTTGACTTGAGCTTTGCGATCCATGGCGGTGTCCAGTCTCACACCAGCTATGGTGCATTTATCGGATGGAACGGTCTTGCTCTTCTTAGTGTCGCAAACGCATATTTTGCGCCATATGAGAACGTTTGGGGCCGGTGGCGTAAGGCTTTCATGCGTTCGTTCCTGCGTTACGGCTACAGCACGCAAAACGCTATTTGGTATGCACACTTGAACTCAGGCGTGCCAGATGCGCAGTACCAGCCGTACACGGTGTGGAATGACCGTGGGATCCTCGTGCCAAAGCTTGTAGGTATTGGAGACATTCTCGCACCATGAGGAACCTGAAGGTCATAGTCCTAGCCGGAACCGTCGTCTCGCTCGTTGGTTGCGACTCATCGTCAATTGATGCTCGCATGAACGACTGTCAATTGGGAACTTCGGCACCGAAGGGTCGGGCGGTTGAGCGTCTTTCACGGTGCGCAGTCTTACCAAACGCTGGGATTCGCAAGGTTAACGTGGTCATCGTGACGCCGATTGCGCACGCAAAGTACGGCGATAATTTTGAGTTGCCGTCCGGTGAAATCCCGGAACTGGTGAGAGTTATGTCTGCTGCAAGCGGCTTGCCGGACTTCGTTGATCGCGGCAGTATGCATGCGAACCCTGACATTCAACTGGATGTCATCGGCAAGGACGACATGATTCGTCCGATACAGATTCGACTCGCGTACATGAATGAAGTTTACGGCCCGGAAGTTGCCGGGTATTTCCGTACTCGGTTTCCAGAGATCGCGAAAACGGCAGAGCGTCCGGGCCCGATGGAGCTTCCGACGGAGATGCCGAAGCGTCCGCCGCTTGGGCCGAATGGACGATGATGATGCAGAACACGTGGCAGATAGGAAGTATGGTCGGTCTACTAGGACTCGCGTTGACAGGTTGCGATGACGGCGTAGATCGGAACCAGCCGGAGTACCGCGCAAAGCAGTGCGAGGTGTCTGAACTCGCTCCCGCCGGTCGTTTGGTCGAAGTCAGGGCCCGATGCGCGTTTAATCCGCATGCCGGAATCAAGGAAGTCGATGTCATGATGTCGTCAGATCGGGCTCGCGCGCAGTTTGGAAGTTCCTTCATCTTCTCCGCTGAGGAAGTACGTGAGCTGACCCGAGTAA
>JANRKI010000015.1:0-7840 GCA_033763535.1 Fimbriimonadaceae bacterium
TGGCATGGATGTAGATGTAGTTGCGAAGGATGTGCCGCTCTAAAGATTGGATGAACGCGAGACCACTGCTTTCTAGACGTTTGAAGAGGTTGGTTCGGCAGAAGCCCATGAGTCGCTTGCCGGCGCGTCCGAGGTCACTTAAGACCTTGGCTTCGGCAGGCGTCGGCGGAGTGTGCGGCTGGCTGGCGACGTAGTTCCCGAGGCCGTAGCGAGGAAGGTTGAGTTTGTTGATCTCGCGCTCTACGGCGAGACTATAGAGTCGAGCGTATGGATCAGTCTTGCTGTTCTCGTCGATCTCAAACTTCACCGTTCGCGGGATGCGGTCCGGGAAGTAGGTTCGGTCGCCGTTCTCCAACAGGAGATACTTCCGCCCATTCCCCTCGTCGGTTTTGGCGTAGTTTTCCTTGATGAATCCGCGTGTCCTGCGGACCATGTAGAGCCGCATGAGCTCGCGCCAATCGTCGGGGTATGGACTTTTCTCGAACGCGGCAAGGCTTCGGAGTGGGCATTGGTGCCGGGCTTTGAAGTGATCTTCGCTGACTTCGCGGATGAGCATGTCGGGGCGCGCACCGATGTCCTGATGCTCGGGCACGAAGAGCCGAAGTTGCGCCCCGAGGTCGAGGTACGCCTTGTTGTACGGCGTCGCGCTTAGGAGGATGCAACGGGATTCGTTCTTGTTGATGTACTCTTGAATCGCTCGGTATCGGCTGCCTTCGCGGTTTCTTAAGTTGTGGCTTTCATCGAGGATGACGAGCCGGTAGCGGCGAAGATCGTGCAGACCGCCGAAACGCTCCTCTTTGGCGTCGGCTCCCTTGCGGGTCTTGGGAACGACTTCGGTGATGGAGACAACCTTGGCGCGAAGTCGGTACCGTTGCGCGTAGTCTTCCCACATCGGTTTGAGGTTCTTCGGGCAGATGATAAGCGTTTCAAGGTTAAGATCATCCTCGAAGATTCTTGCCAGCGCAGTTGCCATGAGGGTCTTTCCGAGACCCACGACGTCGCCAAGGATGACGCCTCTGCGCCGGTCGTTGTTGAGATGATGCGCCGCGATCTTCACGGCGGCGACCTGATACTCGAAAAGTCGGTTCCCGAAGTCAGCGGGAATCTTGAACTCCGATAGTCCGGTTCGCGCTTCTTGGGCGAGGTGGTAGGCGATGTTCAGATAGATGTGATAGGGCGGAATGACGGTCGGTCTGGCCCAACTTGATTCGATGATCTCGGCGAGTTCTTGCGAGATATCGAGGCACCACTTATCGGTCCAGCGGTCTTCGAACCATTTCGCGAGCTTTTGAGCGGCGTCGTGTTCCACCACGTCGACATTGAGCTCGTACTGCTTCATGAGTCCGGCGAACGTAAGGTTAGAGCTCCCGACGTAGCCGACGATCGGTGCACCTTGGTCGTCACGATGAACGAGGTACAGCTTTGCGTGCAGGCTGTTGCGGCAAAAGAGTTTGACTACGAGCTTACCGGCGCGGAGTTGTCGCGCGAGGCGTTGCAGGTTCTGCTCATCTTGATCGGTGGGCGCACCGATGGTCAGTTGTTCCTTAAGTTCTTTTGCCATTGCGCGGCGTAGTTCAATTGCGCGCTTGTTGTCGATGTCGCCGGTCGGATGTAAGCTATAGGATTCTTGAATTTGTTCGCGACCAACGCTTTGCATGCCGATGAGCAAACGGCAACGACTGTCGGCTTGGCCAGTAAATCGCTCTTCGACGACTTGGCCGAGGCGGTCCCAGCCGCGGAGATTAAAGTATCCCACGCAGAAATCAGCGGATCGGGCGGTCCCCAGCATCTGCTCGAGGGCGGGCAGAAATTCGAGCTCGATGTTATCGAAGATACGTGGCATTGACCTGCGATGGAGTTTGGTCTATTTCCCCCGGAGCGCGCCCGTTACGCGACGGTCAGCGAGCACTGATTCCGGTCGAAGCAGCACGGGCGGCGTTTGCCCGCGCGGAGTCGCGACGGGATCGAGAGGACGCGGCGGGCGCGGGTTTCGGGTTGGCGGGCGGTGCCGGCCCATCGGACCCAGTCCCAGCGGGCAGCGGGGGTGATGTCGTTCCAGATGGCCTGCGCGGCGGGGTCGGCGGCCAGAACAGCGTCGATATCGGCCGGGACGGCAGGTTCAGGCCAATCGCGCGAGGGTCGGATGGTCACGGTGACGGTGGACGCGAGTTCGGAAACCACGTCAGGCGGAATCGCGAACCAGTGGCTGCCGTCGCCGTCGGGTTCGATCGCGGTGCCGAACTCGTGCGGCCCCAGGGTCACGTGGGCATAGCTCATGCCGCGGGTCGCGAGCAGTTGCGAGGCGTAGGCGGGCAGAGTAATGAGGTGACCGCGGGCGACGGCGGCATCGGCCGGCGCACACCAGGGAGACGCGGTAAAGGTGATGTCTCCCACCGGGCCATTATGGCCCCGTCAACTCAAGCTTTGGTGGAGGCGGGGAGAATTGAACTCCCTTCCAAAACCGTCGGCCCTTCCATTCCCACGAGCGTCGCCTCTGTACTTTTTCTCGACGCGGGTCTCTGCCGAGGTCGCCTGACCCGTCGTCCAGTTCGATTAGTTTCGCGAGGTGGGCCCGAACCGAGCCGCCCTTTGCTATCCGGATTTTTTTAGGCCCAGTATCGTCCCTACCGGCACGTGACGAGTGGACCCGCTAGCTTAAATTAAGCAGCGAAGGCGTAGTTGTTGTTCGCAGCTACTTTTTTCTCTCGTTTTTTACGTGGCCAACGAGAATCCACGGCTCGCAACGGAAAGTCAAACCGGCCCTGTCGAACCCGTTCGCCCCCATGTCTCGTTCATTATGACGCCCGGCCCCCGCGTTTGTTGCGTCGGGGGCCATTGCGCCTATTTCGCGCGCGGGGCGGCGGCGGTTGGGGCCGCGATGGTGAGGCCGAGCAGGGCGGGCACTCCGAATCGTTCGGACCCCGGGTAGCGCAGCGTCACGCTTCGGATCGCTTTTTCCGGCGAAGGGTTGTTCCACTGGTACAGGTAAGCGGTGGCGTAGCGGTCGCTCTCGCCCAGGCGCGCCTGCCAGCCGATGGCGGCTTGGTCCAGCGGGCGGGGGTTCGTCTGCCGAAAGTCCGCGATCTCGTTGCCGATGATCAGGGGAATCGTCCGCTCCGAGCCGTCGGCGTAGGTCACCAAGTACTCGGCCACGATCTCGCGCTTGCCGGGGCCGCGCTCCCACTCTTGCAGGCGCCGATCGATACGGGCGGTGTGCAAGAAGACGAGGGCCTTCGCGGGCCGATTCACCGGAATCTCGACGCGCTCGGGCAGATTGCCGGGCACGCCGGGTCCGCCCAGCATCACGCAGTTCGGAGTCGGAGACGTCGGCAACTCGTAGATGTCGAACGGAACGCCGTTGAAGGTGCGATTGCCAAACGGCATATCGCGGAAGGTTTCGGCCGGGTTGCCGTACCATCCGCGTTCGCCGCGGTACTGGTTGGCCACCTTGGCCAGCGACACGGTTTCGAGCGTGCTACCCGCTGCGCCGAGGATGACCGGCTCGCTGTCGGTAAAAGCAGCGTTCAGGTTCCGTAGTAACCCGGCAAAGATCCGTTGCTTCTTGCCGGCGTTCTCGGGCACGGGTTCGTTCGGCTGAAACTTCAGGTTCACGAGGGTGATCCCGCCCTTTGCTTTGGGATAGAAGACGATGCCGCCCGGGTTCATCAGGGTTTGAACCCCCTTCCATTCCGGACCGCGGTCCACGTACATTCGGATGTTGTCGATGCCGACGACGTCGTTGGTCACGGACATCCGCTTCCAATCCAGAATCTTGACGCCGACTCGCCGGCCGCGCCGCCCCTGCAAGTCCAGCATTTGCGGATCGGTGTTGGGCAGTACGTCGAGCACCAGCGGATTGGCGCCGTCAAAGGTGAGTTCCAGCTTCGTCACCAGATGGTAGAACCCATTGCCGGTCCATTCCATGCGCCGGAAGGTGTACTCCCGGTCGAACTCCATGGTGTACTCCGGACGCTGGGTTTTCAGGTCGAAGGAGAAGATGTACGGCCAGCCGTCGGCGCTCACCATGCCGTTCACCGTGTTATAGAAGTAGTCGTTCGGTAGCTTTGCGAACGGGGCGACGTCGTCACTGTCCACCACGTGGCTAAACACGTCATCGGCGATGTACATGTCTTGGGTCCAGGCGAACAGACGACGATTGCTCAGCATGATGGCGTCGCCCTGGGTTAGGCCGGCCGATCGCGCCGGCTTCGGCAATACCAGTCCGGTGCGCTCCATTCGGAACGGCCGAATCGCGTGGTTCACGCCGACGATGGCGTTGTAGTCGCCAATTCCCTCCGGCGTTAGCCCGGTCAGCACCAGGTCGCCGCCGGCCGCAAAGAAGGCGTTGAGGACGGTAGAAGCGGCTCGCAATGCCTTGAGGTTCGCGGGGGTGGCCGCAACGATCGCCACGCCCGGCTTCGCGATGGCGTCGACCACGGATTTCGGACTGGCCTTCAGGCCCACCTCGGCCAGAGTGCTGGCGACAAGCGGTTGATCTTTTAGCACGGTGGTCACCGGTCGGGCCACCGCACGGTAGGTCGCGGCGTAGCGCAGCATGTTGCTCAGCAACTTGCGGGCCACCACCGACGACGAGAATTTCGAGCCGACGTTGGCTTGGCACAGCAACATGAGGCCCTCGCCGACGGGGGCTTCGATCAGGGCCGAGGACCCCAACTGACGGTGGCACTGGATGAGACTCCGGGCCCCGCGCACCGGCTTTTCGTAGGCGTTACGGAACACGTGATCGCCCGGCCAAGCCCAGAAGTCATCGTCTTGCAGGCCTTGCAAGACCGGATGTTCCGAGCGCTCCAGATAGGCAAACGCCCCCTGATTCTGCTGCACCTTGATGGGCACGGGCAGCCCTTGCGCCACCAGCGGGTTCGACTGTTCCAGCACGATCACGCGCTTTCCGGCCGATGCGAGCACGGCGAGATCGCTGCGCGCCGCATCCGTCGCGGAGAGGGCGTCCGGAGCGACCACGATCGTCGTGGCCGTCTTCGGGATGGCGCTGGTGGCCGCCACCACGGTCGGGCTGAACTTCGCGGTGCGCAGAAGCTTGCCGAACTCACCCTTCGGATCGAGCAGCACGAACGGCGCGGTGGAGGGAGCCGCGTCCGGATACACCTGCATCCGCTTCACGTCGCGGAAGACCGACTTTCCGTCCACCGTGAGCTCCAGTTGCAGTTCGAATCGACCCGCCGCGGCGACGGTCGGCGCAGTCAGGCGAATGGGGAAGGTTGTTTTTTCTCCGGGGGCCAGGTTCAGGGTGCGGCTCACCGGCGTCCCGGTCGCGCCCGGCTTCGCGATGGCGTAGGTCAAGGTGATTGGGTCCGGGTACCGCGAATCGTTGAGCACGGTGAGCGTGCGGGTGATCGACTGGCCGGAGGCGAACGCGGAGTCGTACTCGCGGACGAAGACAGCACGTTCGGCATTGCTCAGGTGCTTGTTAAACTTCGCGCCTTCGTCGCCGACCCAGTGGTGCGCGTGGCTCATCGTGCCGTGCGACCGGTAGCCTTCTGTCAGCATGCGCTGGACCCGGGCGATGCCGAGGTGCGCGCCGACCTTGCCCGTAAAGCTGACCTCACCGCCGATCCACGCGTAGTCGGCGGGGTTGATGCCCGTCGCGAAGAAGTCTTCGGCGGCATAGCGCGGACGCTGCTTGTCGAACACCCATCGGCCGCGACCGCCACCCTCCGGAAAGTCCTGGTAAGCGAGGGCGGGGTACGCGTTGGGATCGTTGGTGTACACGTAGTGGTCGCCGTGCACCGGATACGTGTTGGCTTTGGCCGCGCCGCCGCCGTCCACCATCCACAGCCGGGTCGGATCGGCCTGGGCGACCGCGTCCCCGACGCGCTGGACCTCCCGCTCGAACGCGTCCATCTTGTCGCCGTACAGGTTGATGCAGTTGATGTACAGCCACTCGTTTTCAAGCGACCACAGGTGGATGGACGGGTGGTTCCGCTCTGCCTTCACCTGGGCGACCATTTGCCGCCGCCAGTTCTCCATGAGCTGCTGCTTGATGTCGGACTTGTACAGCGCCTTGAGGTCCGGGTCGTTTTCGATCGCCATGTAACCGATGACTTGCCCATCGAGGATGCCGCTGCGCCGGATCACGACGCCGTTCTCGTCGCACCAGTCGAGGGCCTCGGTAAAGGGCATGCCGTTCCAGCGGATGCCTCCGTTTTGCGAGGTGCCGCTCATTCGTTGGAACCGTTGACCGGTCTTGCGGTAGTTGGCCAGCCAGGCATCGCGGGTATCGCCCTGCACCAGCTCCGCCCAACCCCGCCAGACCTGGCCGTTGAGGGTGAAGTCCATGCCCTTCGCTCCCCATTCACGAAAACCGAACCGGGTGTCGTGCGTATCGGTACCGGCCGACGTTCGAACCATGGTGCGCAGTCGGTAAAGGTGCGGTCGATCGGGCCACCACAGCGTCGGGTTTGCCCAGTCTGCGCCGAGCGTCACGGTTTGCCGGGCGGCAGCGCCGAGCGATACGGTCTGGGCCGGGATCTTGAGGGCGACTTCGCCCGTGCGGTGATCGACGACCTGCGCTTCGACCGTCACCGACGTGGCCGATCCCGGATTCAAGACTTCGACGTCCGCCTCCAACCGTCGCTTGGCGACACTCGGGCGGACGAACACATCCTGCGCGTACGTGGGACCGGTGGCCTCCAGCACGGGCGCGTCGAGAATGCCGCTTTGGAAGGAGTTCCAAATGGGATACGCGAGATCCTGGAACCCCTCGCTGCCGTACCGAAGCGGCTGATTGAACCGCCGGCGAAGCTTCATGGGGTCCTTCGGATTGGTCGAGTAGCCGTACCAGGCGTCGCGGATGCCGACCCAAATTTCGTTGATCCCGGGCCGCATCGCGCGACTGCAATCCACGGCGAACGCGACGTGCGGATTCGGTTCGAACCCGCACAGCTGGCCATTCACCAAGACGGTGGTGTTGAGGTTGTTCTGGCCGAAGCTCAGACGAAATCCGCGATCCTTTAGCTCCGCAGGAACGTTGACCCTCGTTCGGTACCACAGGCGATGGGCGAACACCAGATCGGGCCGGGCCACGTTGCGGTCGCTGGGCACCGGAATGGCCGTCCAAACCGGATTTTTCGGCGTGCCTTCGATGGGGGTCGCGATATCGAACGGTGGAGTCTGCTCATCGTGACGGGCGACCTCCCACGAGCCGGCCAGGCTGACCTTCGGCCGGGCGTTGTCCGCCGATGCCGGGAGTTGAAAGACCTGTGCGGCGGCCGCCTGATCCGCCGCGGTCTTGGGAACCTGCGACGATTCGAACGCGCCGTACGGGGTGAAGCCGGGGGCCGCCACGGCGAAGGCATCGGCCGCGAAGAGAAGCCGCTCCGGCTTCCCATCCGGCTTCTTGGGGGCCGCGATCCGGATGCCCAGGCGATGCTTGCCGGTGAGCCGGGCGGTGCCGAATTTGATCCAGGCGACCTCCGTCCAGTCGCTTAGCGGGACGAGATCTGTGGTGAGGTCGTCGGGCGAAACGCGTTGCCAGGGGCCCTGATCGATGCGCCATTCAAACGGGCTCCGGGCAAATTCGAAGCCGATGCGGCCCCAGATTTCGCGATCGCCGCTGGCTTCCACCGTGAAGTCGTATCTGAGTTCGACTCCGCCGGCGGGCACTTTCGCCGCGAGCTCATTCTCCGGAATCGCGAGGTTCAGCCAGGCTCCGCTACGCAGCCGGGCGGCGTTCTCGGGCTTAGCCGGACCGACTTCCGTATTGGCGGAGGTCGGGGCCTCGCCCTCGATCCATACCGTGGCGGGGGCGGGGGCCGACGCTTGCGGCGAGGTCAGGATGGCGGTCAACAGGATCGTCTCGAGC
>JANRKI010000016.1:0-24517 GCA_033763535.1 Fimbriimonadaceae bacterium
TGTCGGGATCGTCGGGGTAGCGACGGATGGCGACTTCGACATGCTTCGCGGCCGGGTTCAGCTGGCCGGTTTGGAGGGCTTGGAGGGCGAGCTGGCGGGGATCGGCGAGCGGGTGCGGTCGTCGCATAGGGAGAAGTTTGAACGAAGCGAGTGCCCGGGGACGAACGTCCGCCGGGCACGTGCGAATTAGCGCTTGACGCCCGGGGCGAGCACTTTGTCTCGCTCCGTATTGGTCATGTTGCGCTCATTTTCCGGAGTCGTGCTGTTGACGATCTCCTTGTACTCTTTGCCGCTGATGGTTTGGTCGTTCGGGCCAACTTGTTGTTCGCATCCGAAGACCGCCAAGGCGGCGGCGAGCACGATGAGGCCGCGCTTTAGTTGGTGAGCCACGGAGCGCCCCAGAATTGGAACAGGTTCCGGTTGGTCATGACTTGGCAATAGTTCGCCAAGCTGCCGTCGTACTCGTTTTGGCCCGGGTTGCTCGCGAATCGCTTCACGAACTTGTCGTTGCCGTACTTGGCGGCGTGGCCGTCGGCGTAGGCACCGATGAACCGGTTGCCGTAGGTTCGGCGGGCGTCAAACACGAGCGCGTTCCAGCTGAAGTCGTCCGTATATCGGTCGGCGATCGGCTGCGAGGCATCCGGCAAGATGAAGCGAAGCCAGCTCCAATTGCTGATGTTCCCGTAGCGAGTCGGCGTCACGGCGAGGCGTTGCGCCGGGTCTTCGAACGAAGTTAAAGATCGCAGTGCGAAAGTTGCACCGTCACCCGCTGCGGGTGTGCAAATGTCCTCGCGACGTCCGGAAGGATTGCTCGGAGAAGGGTCCGAACCCATTTGGGAATAGCCATCGACGTTGATCGAGAACGTGGTGATCCATGCCCAGGTGTAGGTGTACGGCTCGTACGGGTAGTACGGGTCGAGGTAGCGGCGGTTGTAATCCGAGATTTCGGCGATCGTCTTGTCGAAGTAGATCGACTGGTTCTTGACGTACGGGAAGGTGCGTCCGACCCAGGTGTTGTTGTAGTGGTAGACGTTGTTGTCCACCGCCGGGTTTTCGATCCAGCCGTAGTTCGGCACGGCGGTGTCGTCGAAGTCGCCCGCGTACATGTTGAGGCCGAGCGCGATCTGCTTGAGGCCCGAGAGGGAGGACGTTATCTTGGCCGCGGCCTTCGCCTGCGCGAAAACCGGGAACAGGATGGCGGCGAGAATTGCGATGATGGCAATCACCACGAGAAGTTCAATCAGAGTAAAAGCGCGACGCATAAAGCACCTCGGGGCACGGACTCCCCTTCGCGATGCTACGGAACGATTGTTAACGCAGTGTTAAATCGCCCGGATTGCGCCGATTTTCACAGTTTTGCGAGGATCCAGGTCCAGATTTTCTGGATCGATTCCGAGAGGTTTTCGGTGGAGGTATCGATGGTCAGGTCGGGATTTGATGGCGGTTCGTACGGGCTGGAGACGCCGGTGAACTCGGCGATTTCGCCGCGGTCGGCGCGGGCGTAGAGGCCCTTGGGATCGCGTTGGCGTAGGGTGGCGAGATCGCAGACGATCGCGATCTCGTGAAACGCGGAGCCGATGATCTCGCGGGCGGATTCGCGTTGGGCGGCGAGCGGGGAGATGACCGAGCAGAGCACGATGTGTCCTTGATCGGAGAGCAGTCGTGCGATTTCGGCAATGCGCCGCACGTTTTCGGTCCTGGCCTCGGCGCTGTAGCCAAGGTCGCGGTTGACGCCGCGCCGCACGGCGTCGCCATCCAGGATCACTACGGATCGGCCGGTCGCCCCGGCTTGCTGGCCGTTGGACCGGAGGCGGGTAGCGACGGATTCGGCGAGGGTGGATTTACCGGCCCCGCTGAGGCCGGTCAGCCAGAAGACAGGTGCGGGACGACTTGGGGCGGGACGACTTTGGGTCGGCACGGCGTCGGCGGGCGGAAGATCGGTCCGGAGGTGGGTGACGACTCCGGCGGCGAGGCCGTGGTGACGGACCGGATCGACAAGGAGGAAGGCGCCAGTATCGCGGTTGTGCTCATACCGGTCGAGGGCGACGGGTCGGGACAGCCGAACGGCAACACGCGCGAGGGCGTTGAGGGGGAGCCGGGCAGCGTCGGCGCGGTGAAACGTCTCCGCATTGATTTCATACCGAATGTCGGTGATCTGCCCCGCCACTTCTTGGCGGCCGATCTGCACCTGGACGGCATCGCCCGCCGCGAGCCCGGTTTCGTGCATCACGCAGACGGTGCCCTCGAAGGCGTCGGTTTCCGGACTGGGGTTTCCGGTGCGTACGATGACGTCGCCGCGCGCGATATCGAGGTCGTCGGCCAGGCGCAGGAGGACGGCCTCGCCCACGGACGCGGTGGGGATGCGATCGGGCCCGGCCCAGATTTCGGTTACGGTCGTGACGCGGGGGCCGGGCTGAATCCGGACGGGATCGCCCACCGAGACTTGACCGCTGACGACGGTGCCGGCGTAAGCGCGGAAGTCGGCACTCGGGCGGACGGCCAGTTGCACCGGGAATCGAAGTTCGACGGGGGTGCGACGGGTCTCGACTTCGAGGCTGTCCAACGTTTCGAGGACGCTGGGACCGGGGTACCAGGGCATCGCCGCGCTCCGGCGCGAGACGTTGTCGCCGACCAGTGCCGAGATCGGGATGAAGCGGAGGTCGGCAAACTCGAGGCGGGCGAGGTCGGTCCGAAGTTGGCGGACGAGGGCATCGTACGCCGGTTCGGCGTAGCCGACACGGTCCATTTTGTTGACGGCGATGATGACGTGCGGCACGCGAAGCAAGGACACGATAAACGCGTGGCGACGGGTCTGCGGGGTCGGGCCGCGTTCGGCGTCCACGAGGAGGATGGCGACCTCGGCGGTGGATGCTCCGGTCATCATGTTGCGCGTGTACTGGGCGTGGCCGGGGGTATCGGCCAAGAGGTACCGGCGGCGGGCGGTCGCGAAGTGCCGGTACGCGACGTCGATGGTGATTTTTTGCTCGCGTTCGGCCCGGAGTCCGTCGGTGAGGAGGGCAAGGTTGACGTCGGCCTCGCCGGTGGCGGCACTGGCGCGTTGCACCGCCGTCCACTGGTCGTCGAGGATCGCGTTGCCTTCGTACAGCAGGCGTCCGAGGAAGGTGCTTTTGCCGTCGTCCACGCTTCCGGCGGTGGCGATACGGATGAGCGGGCGCGGGTCGACCGGATGAGTCGGTTGCGGGGGCGCCGGTTGCGGGTGCGTCGGGTGCGGGTGCGTCATTAGAAGTACCCCTCGCGCTTGCGGTCTTCCATGGCGCTTTCTGACCGTTGATCGTCGGCGCGGGTGCTGCGTTCGCTTAACCGGGACGCGCGAAGTTCGGCGATGACCTCCGCGACGGTGGCCGCGTTGCTGGCGATCGCTCCGGTGCAGGTGGCGTCGCCGACCGTGCGGAAGCGGACGGTGGCCTCGCGCGGGGATTCCTCCGGAGCGGGCGGCGTGAAGGGCGTTACGGCGAGGAACACGTGACCGCGGGGCACGACGAGCCGGCGGTGGGCGAAGTACAGCGACGGCAGGTCGATTTGCCGCCACGCGATGTATTCCCACACGTCCAGCTCAGTCCAATTGCTGAGCGGGAAGATGCGGAAGTGTTCGCCGTGATGCTTGCGGGCGTTGAGGATTCGCCAGAGTTCGGGCCGTTGCTGGCGCGGGTCCCACTGCGAGAACGCGTTGCGATGGCTGAGGAATCGTTCTTTCGCGCGGGCCTTTTCTTCGTCGCGGCGGGCCCCACCGAGGGCGGCATCGAGGGCGAGCTCGGCGATGGCATCGCGAAGCGTCACGGATTGCAGGCGGTTGCGGCTCGGGTGGGGCCCCGGCTCTTCCTGAACGCGGCCGGCGTCGATGCTGGCTTGGACGGTGCGGACGTGCAGGGTGAGACCATACGTGCGGGCGAACTCGTCGCGGAAGGTCAGTGCTTCGGGAAAGTTGTGGCCGGTATCGATATGGAGGAGCGCGAACGGCATCGGCGCGGGGGCGAAGGCACGTATCGCGAGGTGGGCCAGTACGATGCTGTCTTTTCCGCCGCTAAACAGGAGCGCGGTGCGCGGGCAGAGGGCGGCGGCCTCGCGAAGTACCTCGATGGCCTCGGCCTCGAGTTCCAGAAGGGCGTGGCGTCGCATGGGCGTTGGGCTCGGCTTGATGTTAGCGTACGGGCAGACGGTTAGGTACACCTTTCAGACGCGTCATGTTGACCGAACTTGTGATGGCCGCCGTTGTCCACTCTTCTTCACTTCCGACCGTTGCGGATAATCGTGCGCAGTGGTCGGCCCGCCGCCGGGATTGGCGAAACGGCGCGGTGGTGTACCAAGTTTTCGTCGATCGGTTCGTGCCTCCGGCCGATGCGGCCACCAAGGCCGGCCGGTATCCGGCGCCGCTGAAGCCATGGACGGAACTGCCGAAGGCTCGGTTCGACGCGGCGACGAACAGTTATCCGCACGTTTACGATTTTTGGGGCGGCGACCTGGCGGGGGTGCAGTCGAAGCTGGATTACGTGCGCGGGCTGGGGGTAGATGTGCTGTACCTCAACCCAATTTTCACGTCGCCGACGAACCACAAGTACGACACAACGGATTACTTCGAGATCGATCCGCAGTACGGGACGGCGGCAGACTTTCGCCGGTTGCTCGACGCCACCCACGGGGCGGGGATGAAGCTGATGTTGGACGGCGTGTTTAACCACGTCGGCGACCAAAACCGGCTGTTTACCGAGGCACGGCGCGACCCGAAAAGCGCGCGGCGCGACTGGTTCTTTTTCGACTCGCCGACGTCGGACCGGTACCGGGGCTGGGCGGGCGTGACCACGATGCCGGGGATTCGGCTGGAGAACGCGGCGGCGCGCCGCTACTTCTGGGGCGGGAAGGAATCGGTGGTGAACCGGTACCTGGCCGACGGGGTGGACGGGTGGCGCCTGGATGTGGCGTTTGAGCTCGGACCGAAGTTTCTGCGCGAACTGACGGAATCGGCCCACCGGACGCGTCCAGGAAGCGCCGTGGTGGGCGAGATCTCGGGCTACCCGGCGGAATGGGCCGGGTCGGTGGACGGAGTATTCAACTTCCACAGCATCAACATGGCGATTGAGATGCTGAACGGGAACGTTTCCGGCGGGCGGTTCGGGCAGATGCAGGCCGACCTGGTGGAAGACGCCGGCATCGAGTTTTTGCTGCAGAGCTGGTTGATTACCGACAACCACGACACGCCGCGGTTTGCTTCGGTGGTGAAGGACGCGGAGACGCGCCATCTCGTGCGGTTGCTGCAGTTCACGCTGCCCGGCAGTCCGTGCCTGTACTACGGGTCCGAACTGGGGCTGGCGGGCGCGGGCGATCCGGAATGCCGGGCACCGATGCCGTGGGAGCGGGTGCGGGACGACACGCGTGACCTCGTGAGCCTGCGTCAGCTCAGCGGGATTC
Organism: Fimbriimonadaceae bacterium; assembly: GCA_033763535.1. Taxonomy (GTDB): domain Bacteria; phylum Armatimonadota; class Fimbriimonadia; order Fimbriimonadales; family Fimbriimonadaceae; genus Fimbriimonas. The sequence continues at coordinate 5,425 of JANRKI010000016.1, forward strand.
GCCGCAAGCTGCCGGCGCTGCGCATCGGGGACTACCGACGGTTGGCGACGGACCGGCTGTTGGCGTTTGCCCGCACCACGGATCGGCTGGAGGAGACCGTGTTCGTGGCGGTCAACCCGACCTCGGAGACGGTGACCGAAACGGTCGCGAGCCGGGTGGGCCGGGTCATGAGTTGGGGCGAGTTGCGGAACGTCGTGACGGGCGAGAAGATCCGATCGATTACCGGGATGATCACGCTGAAACTGCCGCCGCGCTCGGCCGCGATTTACGTGCCGAGCGTGGATCCGTTCGGCGGATACTCGCCTTACCAGCGGATTCTGGATACGGACGGGGAGTAGGCAGGACTTCGGGCCCAGCGCGGCCTGGGGCCGGAACGTGGGGGCCAACGGGGGAGTTGACTCTAGTAACAGAGTCGCGAAAAAGAGAACGCGACCAGCATCAGTGAACCCTCTCCTCACCGGAGCGCCCCTCTCCCTCGCAACCGCACGCGCTCCGGTCTTTTTTCGTTTAGACGACGGCATTTTCTTTGCGCGGACGGGGTCGGCTGGTACCCTGACGGCATGTCCGGGGAATTGCGGGAACTCGTCCGTCACGCGCTGACCATCGCGCGGGATCAGCGGTACTCGGAGGTGGAATTGACGGTCGGGGAGGCTCACTTTCGGGCGACGCTTGAGCCGACGCGGGCGAGCGCTCGTCCGGCGGGCACGGGTTCGGAACCGGTGGTGCCCCCCGCGATTCTGGTGAAGTCGACGCACGTGGGCTACGTTCAGTTTCCGGACGGCGTTCCGGAAGTGGGGACAGCGGTAAAGGCGGGCGATCGGTTTGCGGTGATCGCTGTGCTGGGCATTTTGAACGACGTGGAGTATCCGTCGGACGGCGTGATCTCCGAGGTGTTGGTCGGACCTGACGACGCGGTAGATCACGCGCGGGTACTGGCGCGGTTGGAGGCGGCATGATGCGACGCAACGCGGGCAATACGATGATCGGCATGATGGTGACCCTCGCCATCATGTTGCTTTTGGCGGTAGGGCTGTTTTACGGCTCGGGCATGTTCCAGAAGGGCGGGGCGAAGAGTCCGCGCGCGGACGGGAAGGGGCAGACAATTCCGGCCCAGGTGAAGTTGGCGGCGCAGGACGACGTGTGCCGTAGCAATTTGAATCAGGTGCGGGCGGCGTTGCAAATCGCTACGATGAACAACGACGACACTCCGCCGACGGAGCTTACGGAGACCCGGCTTCCGCAGCAGTTTTACGCGTGCCCGATTGGGAAAGAGCCGTACGCGTACGATGCCTCGACCGGGCGGGTGGGTTGCGTTCACCCGGGGCACAACGGCTACTAGTTTCCTCTAACCATTGACAATGCTGAAGAAAGTACTCATTGCGAATCGCGGCGAAATCGCCTGCCGCGTGATCCGGGCGTGCCGAGAGATGGGCATCGCGAGCGTGGCGATTTACAGCGAAGCCGACCGCGAGTCGTTGCACGTGAAGTTGGCCGACGAAAAGGTGTGCGTCGGCGTCGGCACGAACACGGACAGCTACCTCAACTTTGCCAACGTGCTGATGGCGTGCCAGATCACGGGTGCCGACGCGGTGCATCCGGGATACGGCTATTTTAGTGAGCGAGCCCACTTTGCCGAGGCACTGGCCAAGCTCGGCATCACGTTTATCGGCCCGACGCCGAGCGCGATTGACGCGATGGGCGACAAGGCGAAGGCAAAATCGGCCGCGATCGCCGCGAACGTGCCGGTGGTGCCCGGGTCGGAGGGTCCGGTTGCCAACGAAACCGTGGCATTGGACGTGGCGGCGGAGATCGGCTACCCGGTGCTGCTGAAGGCCGTGGCGGGCGGCGGCGGGCGCGGGATCCGGCGCGTGGATGCGCCGGAGGACTTGGCGCGGCTGTGGAAGACGGCGCAGGCCGAGGCGCAGGCGAGCTTTGGCTCGGGCGAGATCTTGATCGAGAAGTGCGTGGTTCGGCCGCGACACGTGGAGATTCAGGTCATCGGGGACACCCACGGGAACATGGTGTATTTGGGCGAGCGCGAGTGTTCGATCCAGAACCTGCGGCACCAGAAGATCGTGGAAGAGGCGCCGTTTGCGGGGATGGACCCGGAGATTCGGGCGCAAATGGGCGAGGCGGCGGTGCGGGTGGCGCAGCGGGTGGGCTACGTCAACGCGGGCACGGTCGAGTTTTTGCTGGATTCGGACAACCGGTTCTACTTCCTGGAGATGAACACGCGGTTACAGGTGGAGCATCCGGCGACCGAAGAAGTCGCGGGCGTGGATTTGGTCCACGCGATGCTGCGGGTGGCGGCGGGCGAGCCGTTACCGTTTCGGCAGGAGGAGATCACCCTTCGCGGGCACGCGATTGAAGCGCGCATCACGGCGCAGGACCCGGACAAGGATTTTGCGCCCTCGACGGGGTTGATCACCCAGTGGATTGCACCGAGCGGGCGCGGGGTTCGGATGGAGACGCACTGCTACGCGGGATTCAGCGTGTCGCCGTACTACGACCCGTTGCTGGCGAAGTTGATCGTTCGGGCGGAAACGCGCGCGGCGGCGGTGCAGAAGTTGGCGGTGGCCCTCGACGAGTTTCGGGTGGAAGGGATCGCGACGAACCTGCCGTTTTTGCGACGCCTCGTCGCGAGTGCGGGCTACCGAGCGGGCACGTTTGACACCGGCTACGTTCCGCGATTTCTGGACGGGCTGGAGTGACCGAAGCGCGTCCGACACCGGTCTCGCGACGGGCGGCGCGGGTCATCGCGATGTGCGTGCTGTACGAGGTGGACCTCGTGAAGCACGACGTGTACGAGGTGCTGAACGAACGGATCGCGAGCTGGCTCCCGCCGGTGTCTACGGAGCTTGAATTATACGCCGAGCGTCTCGTCCACGGCTACCTGGGCGAGCGGGACACGATTGACCGGCTGATCAAAGCAAACTTGAAGAATTACACTCTCGACCGGCTGCTGCCCGTTGACCGCGCGATCTTGCGGATGGCGGCGTTCGAACTGCGATCGGTGCCTGGGATTCCGCCAGCGGTGACGATTGACGAGGCGGTGGAGATCGCGCGGCGATACTCCACGCGGGAGAGTTACGCCTTTATCAACGGCGTCTTGGCGGCGATCTTGCGGACCACGGAGAAGGCGAATTGGAATCCGGCGAACGCGCCCGAAGTCGAAGCGCCGGTTGCGGTCGTCGCGGAAGGGTTTGACCTGGAGGACACGGAATCGGGTACGGAAGACTCCGCGACGGAAGAGTTGGCCGAGGTGACGTTGGACGCGGAATCGGACGAAGGCAAGCGCGTGCGTCGGTTTGGATGGGTGCTGCGCAGCGAGACGGTTCCGGAGGTGCCGGGTGAGTGAGCCGCTGATTCTGGACGGCCTGGCGCTCTCGAAGAGGGTTCGCGCGGACCTGAAAGTTCGGGTGGCGAAGCTGGCCGAAGTCGGGATCGTGCCGCGATTGGAGGCGATCGTAGCGGCACAGGATCCGGCGAGTCTGGCCTACGTGCGCATGAAGCGGAAGTGGGCCGAGGCGGCGGGGATGGAGAGCGGCAGTTGGGAGGCGACTGCGGACACGTCCATGGCCGAGCTTCGGGACCGGATTGCGATGCTGAACGCCGACCCACGCGTGCACGGCGTCTTGATTCAGCACCCGTTGCCGAAGCATCTGGACGAGGACGAGGCCCTGCTCAGCCTAGGCGCGGACAAGGACGTGGACGGAATCACGCCGGCGTCGTTGGGTCGGCTGGTGGCGGACCTGCCGGGCTTTCGGTGCGCCACGCCGCTCGGGATCACCCGGATTTTGAAGGAGTACGCAGTGGAGACGGAGGGTCGGCACGCGGTGGTTATCGGCCGGAGCGTCATTTTGGGCAAGCCAGTGGCGTTGATGCTGCTTCAGATGAACGCGACGGTGACCGTGGCGCACTCGCGGACGCGCGACCTCGCGGACTTGGTGCGGACAGCAGACCTGGTGGTCGCGGCGGTGGGCCGTCCGGAGATGGTGCGTGGAGACTGGTTGAAGCCGGAGGCGGTGGTGATTGACGCCGGTTACAACAAGGTAGAAGGGCGCAGTCACGATGTGGGCGACGTGCATTTTGACGAAGCGCGGGCGGTGGCGTCGGCGATTACTCCGGTCCCGGGCGGGGTTGGACCGATGACGGTGGCGAGCCTGCTGGAGAATACGGTTTGGGCGGCCGAGCGGACGTTGGTGGGATAGATCGCGTCGGTACGGCGCGGGTTCGGATATGATGCAGACGGATGCCTGAAGCAAAGGAGCAGGGCCTCCCGGACGATGTCCTGGAGCCGCAAGAAGAGCACGGCGACGCGGCGGGCGGGATGTCGGTTCCGACCGACTTCGAGGACGGCGTCACGCTCAAGACGATTCTCGGGGCCCTCTTTATCGCGCTGTTCATGCTGCCGGGCGGGATGTACCTGGGGCTGGTGGCCGGTCAGGGGATCGGGGAAGCCGCCGAGTGGGTGACGATCGTGCTGTTTGCGGAAGTCGCGCGGCGGTCGTACAGTCCGCTCAAGAAGCAAGAGATTTACATTTTGTTCTACATTGCCGCGAGCCTGACGGCGGTGGCCAGTGTGGAACGCGGGCTGGCGGGCGGCCCGTTTTCGGCCCTGATCTGGAACGCGTACTTTGTCGCGTCTCCGGCTAGCGCGACCATACGCGACCAGATTCCGGACTGGGCGTCCCCGTCGTCCACGAGTCCGGCCGTGATGCAACGGGAGCTGTGGCACCCGGCCTGGTGGAAGCCGATCGCACTGCTGGTGGTGGGCGAACTGTGCGGGCGCCTGAGCTGGATGGGGATGGGTTACGCCCTGTTCCGACTGACGAGCGACGTCGAGAAGTTGCCGTTTCCGTACGCTCCGGTGGCGGCCAGCGGCGCGACGGCTCTGAGTGAAGCCGGGACGGAAAGCTGGCGTTGGGGCATGTTCAGCACCGGCAGCGTGATCGGGCTGCTGTTCGGCACGCTCTACATCGGGGTGCCGGTGCTTTCGGGCGTGTTGCTGGGCGACTCGTTCCAGATATTCCCGATTCCGTTTGCCGACTTTACGGGCAGCGTGGAAGGGTTTGCCCCCGCCGCCATCGTCGGGATCAGCTTTAGCCTCGGCAACGTGCTGCTGGGGTTTGTGCTGCCGTTTGAGATCGTCGCGGGAGCCGCGTTGGCGAGCGTAATCGGGATGATCGTGATGAATCCGATCCTGTATCACAACGGACTGCTGCCCAGCTATCGCAAAGGCTCGGACGCGTTGACGACCAAGCTGAGCGCGGACATGGATTTTTGGCTCAGCGTGGGGATCGGGATCAACATTGCGATTGCGATCTTGGGCGTGAGCCTGGTGTTTAAGGCGTTGAAGGACGCGAAGCGCAGCCGGAGCGAGCGCGGATACGCATTGGCACCGCCGGCGAATCGAGGGGACGTGCCGGTGTGGGCGGCGGTGATCGCTTGGGCACTGAGCACGCTGGTGCAGATCGTGGTGTGCAACGCGCTGGTGCCAGAGTTTCCGATCTGGATCCTCGTGTTCTTTGGCCTGGTTTGGAGCCCATTCAACAGTTACATTTCGGCCCGGATGATCGGCATTACAGGGCGGGGGGTCGGCTTCCCTTACCTAAAGGAGGCGAGCATCGTGACGAGCGGTTACCAGCGGGTGGACATTTGGTACGCGCCGGTGCCGATCGTAGACCACGGATGGGTGGCGCAACGGTTCCGCGAAGTGGAGCTGACGGGCACCAAGATGATCAGCATTCTGAAGGCGGAAGCGATCATGTTTCCGCTGGTGCTCATCAGCAGCTTTTTGTTCTGGGGATTCTTCTGGAACACGAACGCGTTGCCAAATGCGGCCTTTCCTTACGCCCAGAAGTTTTGGCCGATCCAGGCGCAGACGGCATCGGTGATGCAACAGATCAACGTGCCGCGGGCAGACGGCAGTTCAAACTACTTCATCAACGCGATCAAGCCGACCTATATTGCCGCGGGGACGGCGTTCGGGCTGATCGCGTACGGGGTGTGCGCGGTGTTCAAGGTGCCGTTGCTATTTTTCTACGGGTTTGCGGGCGGACTCGGGCTTTTTCCGGCGAACACGTTGCCGCAATTGCTGGGGGCGTGGTTCGGAAAGCGGTACTTGGCGAGGCGTTACGGGGCGGAAACGTGGTCTCGGTACGCGCCGGTGCTGTTTGCCGGGTTCAGTTGCGGCACGGGCCTCATTGCGCTGGTCTGCATTGCGGTCGCCCTGATCGGAAAAGCGGTGGCTAAACTGCCCTATTAGGGGGAAACGGGGCGGGCCGGCCCGCATCACAATAAGGCATGACGCAGGCGGTTTGGGACGTGGCCTTGGACCCGCGAGCCGCCGGGCTGGAGCCGATCTTCTCGTACCAGGCCGATCCCAGCGAACCGGACGCGATCGGCCGGGCGGTGATGGTGCCGTTGGGGCGGCGCGAAGTCCTTGGGTTCGTGATCGGCGAGCGCACCGTCACGGAGTCGGAGCTCGGGTTCCCGTTTTCAGAGCTTCGGCCAGTGGCGGAGGTCATCGACGGCATCCGGATTCCGCCGGTGCAGGTTCGGTTGGCCACGTGGATCGCCGAGCAGTACCTGTGTTCGGTGCCAACGGCACTATCGCTGGCGGTACCGCCCGGCCTGCGGGACCGGCTGATTACGCGGTGGGAACTGACCGGCACCGCGTACACCGGGCGATCGGCCGCCACGCTGGAGGCCCTGCGGACGATTGAGGCGAGCGATCGGGTGTACCGCGAGAAGGTCGGCGTGAAGACGGAGGCCGGCGTTCTGAAAATCCTGAAGGCGCTGCGGCGGGACGGAGTGCTGCGGTCGAAGCTCGAACTCGCGCCGTTTCAGGATCGGCGCGTGACGGAGCGGATGTACCGGCTCTGCCCTTCGACGGAGCAGATTGACCGGTTCGTGCGAGACCACGGCAAGAAACGTCCGGCGCAGGTGCTGACGGTGATGCGGCTGCAGAGTGCGCCCTCGCTCGTGCTGAGCGCGGGTGAGATTCGGGCGATGGCGGGCGTAACCGATACGACGGTGCGCGCGGTCATTGATGCAGGGGTGCTCGTGGAAGTGGAGTCGGATGCGCTGGAGGCCGAGCGGCAGGCTCCGCCAGAACTGAACGCGGCCCAGGCGCTGGCCTTCGAGGCGGTGCGCGAATCGATCGTCCGGCAGGTGGGCGAGCGCTACCTGCTGTTCGGGGTGACCGGGAGCGGCAAGACGGAGGTCTATTTGCGATGCATCGCGGAGGCACTCGCGCAAGGCAAACAGGCGCTGTACCTGGTGCCGGAGATTGCGTTGGCGACGCAAGCGATCGCCCAATTGCGGCGGCGATTTGGCCGTGGCGTTGTGGTGCTACACAGCGAACTCACTCCTCTGGAGCGGTTGAAGACTTGGATGCGGATCGCGCAGGGGGAGGTTGCGATCGTACTGGGGCCGCGGTCGGCCCTGTTTGCGCCGATGCCGAATCTGGGCGTCGTGATTCTGGACGAAGAGCACGAGAGCGCGTACAAGCAAGATTCGAACCCGCGTTATCACGGTCGGCGGGTGGCGACGGAATTGGTAGGCCGGCAACAGTGCCCGTTGGTGCTGGGCAGCGCGACGCCCAGCCTCGAAAGCTTCTTTGAAGCGCAGCAAACGGAGGCCCTGGCGGTTGAGCAGGACGCGCTGACGGCACGGAGTTCGCGGCTGACCCTGCTGACGCTGCCGACGCGCGCGGTGGCATCGGCGAGCCTGCCTCCGGTGCAGATTGCGGACCTGGGCGAACCGTTCCGGCGTTCACAGCCGAGTCTGTTTCTGCCGAGTCTGAAGGATGGGCTTGAGTTTGCGCTGGAGCAGGGGAATCAGGCGATTCTGTTGTACAACCGGCGGGCGTACGCGCCGTTTTTGCAATGCCGGACGTGCGGGCATCGCGTCGGGTGTCCGCACTGCTCGGTGACCCTGAGCTACCACCGCGGGATCAACCAGCTCCGGTGTCACCAGTGTGGCTATGCCACCGACGCGTACACGGAGTGCGTGAATTGCGACAGAGGGAAGATGTTGCCGTTCGGCGTGGGTACAGAACGGATCGAACAGGCGTTGCGGGACGAGTTTCCGACCGCGCGGATCGCCCGGCTGGACCGCGACGTAGCGGCCCGGAAGGGGGCCCTCGAGACGATTCTCACCCAGTTTCGGAATCAAGAATTGGACTTCTTGGTCGGGACGCAGATGGTGGCGAAGGGGTTGGACTTTCCGAACGTCACTCTGGTGGGCGTGATTTCGGCCGACGTCTCGCTGAGCGTGCCCGAGTTTCGCAGTGAGGAGCGCACCTACCAGTTGCTTTCGCAAGTAGCCGGGCGGGCGGGCCGGGGGACGAAGCCCGGCAAAGTGATCATACAAACGTTTACCCCGGAGCATCCGGCGGTACGACTGGTGGCGGAACATGATTACCCGAACTTCTATGATTACGCGATCAAGATTCGGGAGGAGGCCGGGTACCCACCCTACTGTCGTCTCGTTAACGTCGTGGTGAGTTCAGCCGAGCCGGTTCACCAAAGTCCGGAATTTGCCGAGTTTGGCCGCGACATTGCGCAGCACTTTACGGTGCGGGGGCCCGCGCCTTGCCCGCTCGAACGCATTCGGGATCAAAACCGTTGGCACTTTTTGGTTGCCCTCCGCGAGGACGAATCTCCGGCGGCACTCCGCGCGCTGGCGGACCGATACCAGTCGCGTACCACGTGGCAGATTACGGTGGATGTTGACCCGATGAACCTTATGTAGTGACGCGCGGAATCACGGTCATCTCGTTCCAGTTATCACCGATCTTCGCGTCGACTTCCACGGGGACATCGAGAGGAAGCGCCGTCTCCATGGCGGTGCGGAGCGATTCGATCACGGATTCTTCGCCGTGGGCGATCTCGAAAACGAGTTCGTCATGCACGTTTAGGAGCATTCGGCTGGCCCGGCCGGCGAGGACGTTGCGGCACTCGAGCATCGCCAGTTTCAGCATGTCGGCGGCGGTACCCTGGATCGGGGCGTTCATCGCTTGGCGTTCGGCGTATCGCCTTTCCTGCAGGCGGCTCGCGTGGATATCGGGGAAGTAACGCCGGCGCCCCCACAGGGTCGTGGTGAAGCCCTTCGACTTGGCTTCCGCAACGATTTCTTGGGTAAAAGCCCGGATACTCGGGAACCGTTCGTTATAGTTTGCGATCAACTCTTTCGCTTCTTTTACGGAGAATCCGGCCCCGAGTTGCTGGGCAAGGCCGTACTCGGTAACGCCGTAAAGGACCGCGTAGTTGAGCATCTTGGCGAGACGGCGTTGTTCCTTGGTCACCGTTTCGGTATGGAACATATCGCGGGCGGTGACCGTGTGGACATCGTCGCCCGCGCGGAACGCCCGGACGAGGGCCTCGTCGTCTGACTTTTCGGCAAGTAGATGCGCCAGGACGCGGAGTTCGATCTGGCTGTAGTCGAGCGAAGCCAATCGGTAGCCTTCGGCGGCGCGGAAGGCCTTACGAATACTGCGCCCAAGTTCGGTACGGATCGGGATGTTCTGCAGATTCGGATCGTTTGACGAGAGTCGGCCGGTCGCCGCGCCGGTCTGGTGGTACGTGGTGTGGATGCGCCCGTCTTCGCGCACCATCCGTTCCAGGGCGTCGGCGTAGGTGGACTTGAGCTTGGTGAGCTCACGCCAGTTGAGGACTTCGGCGACGACCTCATGTTCGGCGGCGAGATCGGCCAGGACTTCGACGCCAGTGGCATAGCCACTTTTCGTCTTTTGTGCTCCGGGGAGCTTCAGTTCATCGAAGAGGACTTCGCCGAGCTGCTTCGGGGACCCAATGTTGAACGGACGTCCGGCGAGTTCGTGAATCCGCGCGGTGGTGGTTTCGATAATGACGCCGAGTTGGGCGGAGAACTCGCGGAACTGCGCACGATCGGCCGCGATGCCGTACCGTTCCATTTCTGCGAGGATCGGCACGAGGGGTTGCTCGATCCCCATGAGCACCTGGCTTTGGCCCTCTTTGGTCAGGCGATCGGCGAGGACGGGTTCCAGCAGATGCAGCCCGGCGGCCAATTGCGCGGGAGTGGCGGGGGCGGCGACATCGAGGTAGCCCTGAATGAGCTCGCGGAGCGGGTAGTGGCTCCGGTCCGATCGCAGGACGAACGCGGCGAGCATCGTGTCCATCTGGATCGGCTCACTCGCAACGCCATCGCCGTACCACCCTTTGGCATCGTGGATGACCGCGCGATCGGTGGCTAAGCCAAACCATTGCTCGGCGAGTGCGGCGGGGATTTCGGCCACTTCGGTACCGCACGCGATATAGGCAGGCGGAATCTCGGTGTCGAACAGGTCGGTGCGGGCAACTCCCGGGGCGCGGTAAAGGGCGTAGGTGCGTTCGCCGATCCACTTGGTCAGGTCTTCGATGGATTCGGCGTAGAACGCGGTCGTTTCCAGAGCTTCGTCCACGACTACGGCCCGCGCGGTGGTTGGGTCATCCCGTCCGGATTGGTACCGGGCCAAGACCGCCGGAGCGCGCTTGACGAGGGCCCGAAACTCCAACCGCTCCATCATGTCGACGGCGGCCTGAAAGCCATCGGGTTCCAGGTGGTACGGGGCAAAGTCAGCGGTAACGGGCGCGTCGCGGCGAATGGTGGCAAGCCACTTGCTTTGTCGCATCTGCGCTTCGCACCCGGATAGCTTCTTGCGGTACTTCTCGGGAATCTCGTCGAAGCGGTCCAGCATCGCTTCGATGGTTCCGAACTGCTGGATCAGCTCGGCACCGCTCTTGTCGCCGATGCCGGGCACACCAGGAATGTTGTCGCTCTTGTCGCCCTTCAACGCCTTGAAATCGGGCACGAACTCGGGCCCAAAGCCATACCGTTCGGCCACGGCGTCCGCGTCGTAGGTGACGGTATCCGTGACGCCGGTTTTGAGGGTGAGCACTTCCGTCCAGTCGTTGACCAACTGCAAGGCGTCGAGGTCGCCCGTGACGATGGTCGAGCGGATTCCGGCCGCCTCGGCCTGGGCCACCAGCGTGCCCACGACGTCGTCGGCTTCGAAGCCGGGGCATTCAATGGTGGGGATACCGAGGGCGGCGACGAGTTCCCGCGCGTCGCGCAACTGCACTTTCAGTTCTTCCGCCGTTTCCGGGCGCGTGCCCTTGTAGTCAGAAAATCCCTCGTGACGAAACGTCTTGCCGGGCGCATCCAGCGCGACGACGACCACGGTGGGCTCGAGCTTGTCCAACAGGTTGAACAGCATCGTGGTGAAACCGAAGAGCGCGTTGGTGGGTCGGCCGTCGCTGGTGGAGAGGTAGCGGGTGGCAAAGAATGCCCGATACAGCAGCGAATACCCGTCGATGACCATCAATCGCGCGTCGGACACTGCGTTAACCTACCCAAACCGCCTACGGCAAACGATGTCCGTCATGGGCCAATAGACCAGTTTCCGGAACATCGGGAGAACCCCTGCCTTGGGGATGCGTGAAGGAGTTACCGCGCCAAGGAGCGCGGGAGGAGCAAGTGATGAAAGTGGTTTCTTGGTCGAACGTTTCGGTTCGATGGGCGGCGGGGGTGATCCTGGCGGCGGTGGCGTATGCGGCGCAACCTTACCGGGCGGTCGTGGTGGTGGGCGAGTCGATGGCGCCGACGTTTCGGAACGGAAGCGTGATCTGGGTGGATTCGCGCGTGCCGGCAGAGATCCATCGGAACGATGTGGTCTTGGTCCGGACGCCGGAGGGCATCCACGTGAAGCGAGTGGCCTTCGTCGGCGGTGATCGCTACTACCGGTGGAAGGACCGGTTCGGCGTGACAGACATGGTGCAGACTCGGCCGAGTCGAAACTCGTCGCGACACCTCCTTACGGCGGAGGTGCCGGCGGACCACATCTACCTGATGGGCGACCAGTCGACGCGTTCGGTGGATTCCCGCCATTACGGGCCGGTCCGGCGCGATCAGGTGCTGGGCGTGGTACCCGGGGCGGGGCCGACTCCGGAGTCGAGTCAGGTGGTGTTTGCCCCGGTGGCGCGACCGGCGAAGCGACCCGTGGAAGTGTGCTGCGAGCCGAGGATGCAACCCATCAGCATTCCGTGATGAGACCAAAGTACCGAATGCCGTAGGTTTCCCAAACATTCGCCAATGATCTCCGTTACCAATGACATGGGCCGCGGCTTCGAGCGGCCCTCGGGAAGTAAGGAACAGACATGGCGGGATTCTCTTGGCGGCGGCGACTGGCAAAGATCGTGTTGGGCAGTGCGTTGGGGGCGGGGCTCCTGACGGCGCAACCTTACCGGACGGTGGTCGTGGCCGGTGATTCGATGGCGCCGACGTTTCAGGACGGTCAGTGGGTGCTGATGGACAAGCGCGATCGGGACCAGGTTTCGCGCGGCGACGTGGTGGTGCTGAAGGCCAACGGCGAGCGTTTCATCAAGCGCGTGGCGTACGTGGAAGGCGAACAGTACTTTCAGTGGTGGGATGGTCGGGAGCTGATCGACATGCCGTACGGTATGCCGGCCCGCAAGCGCACCCATAACATTCGGGTTCGAACGGTACCGGAGGGGTACGTGTACGTACTGGGCGACAACGTGGCGCATTCGGAGGATTCGCGGGACTTTGGCCCCGTGCCGGTAGCGAGCATCGTGGGCGTGGTGCGCGATGCGGAAGCCGCTCCGGCGCACGCGCAACCGGCGCGAATTGATTCGTGGAAGCCCGCGCGGTAATTGCCTTCACAAATCGTCAGAACTTTCTTGGGCTTTTGCCCCCCCTTTGGTACAATACAAAGAAGCGGCATTGAGGGCGCGTTCGGTCGCGCCGGCATTCCGTGGTCTTTTGGACTGGAGGGGGAATGATGGTCTATCGGCCGATTCGCTACGAGCAAATCATGCGGGCTGCGGAATCTTACGACGTCCGCGCACGACGGATGTTTGGCGGAATGGGGGTCTACACCGGCGAGCGTATGTTTGCGTTTCTGATCGGTGAAGACATCGGCTTCAAGTTGTCTCCCGACGATCTTGAGGCGGCGATGCAGCTGAAGGGGGCTGGGCCGATGCGTCCGGATCCGGACATGGAGCCGCTGCGCGAGTACGTGAAGATGCCCCGCGAGGTGCTGGACAACATGGAGCAGTTCATGCACTGGATGGAAAAGAGCGCGACTTACGTGCGCCAGAAGGCCTCCCGCGCGGCATAAGCCGGGCTCGGCCGGATTCAGCGGGTATCCTCTGCGGTTGCCGCAAGGCTCTCTGTGTGCTCGGCACACCGCAAGACCAGAGGGAACCCAACTCGAATGGCAGTACGCAAATACGAATCGCTCTACATCGTCAAGCCGGAACTCACGGATCCGGAAGTTCAGAAGATCGCCGACCGCTACAAGGATGTCGTCGAGCAGCAAGGCGGCACGGTGGAATCGGCCGCCAAGTGGGACAAGCGCAAGCTGGCGTACGAGGTCAAGGGCTACAAGGAAGGCAATTACATCCTCATGCAGTTCTCGGCCGAGGGCAAGGTTCCGGCGGAACTGAGCCGCCTGCTGGGCATTAACGAAGACGTGCTGCGCCACCGCATCTTCTTGATCGAAGACTGATAAAGTAGAACCATGCTGAACCGCATCGTGCTGATCGGGCGATTGACCCGAGACCCGGAAGTTCGCACGACGACCACGGGCAAAAACTTCGCGACGTTCTCCATCGCGGTGAACAAGAAAATCAAGCCCGCCGAAGGGGAGCGCGATGCGGACTTCTTCAACATCAAAGTATGGGGTCAGACCGCCACGTACGTGGAGTCCTATCTGACGAAGGGACGCCTCATCACGGTGGACGGGCGCATGGAATCGCGCAAGTACACCGACCGCGAAGGCGTCAACCGCGAAATTTGGGAAGTCGTGGCGGACAACGTTTCGGCGCTTGATCGCCCGCGCGAAGACGGTGCCGGCGGGGGCGGAGGCGGTTATACCGGAGAGCGACGATCGGAAGGCGGCGCACGCCCGAGCCCGGCCGAAACGTTTACCAGCGAATCGCCCGCCGACAGCGCCTACGATCCGTTTAGCGACGCCTGAGCGATCTCCGCCGCGCGTTGACGACGCGCGCGGATGTTGAACCACGTGATAGTGCCCAGCAAGGCGGCCAATGTCACGATGGCAAGGAGCCGCATGACGTTCTCGATCACGATGCTCCGCTTGCCGGTGACGGGATCGATGTGCAAACACCCGAAGAAGATTTCTTTCGTGGGCTCGGTGATCGTTTCGCGCTTGGCGAGTTCGACCAGCTTTTCGAAGCGGGTGACGTCGTAGTTTGAGCCCATCGCATAGCTCGAGATTCGGCCGGACGGGGCAATGACCATGATGCCGCTCGGGTGGCTGACCTCGTTTTTGGCCTTGTCGTAGGTGTACCGAAAGCCGAGCGAATCGGTGAGTTTGCGGGTTTCGGCTTCGCTGCCGGTGAGGAATCGCCAGTGCTGGCGGTCCGGGTTCAGCGACTCGTACGAGCCGAGGAGCTGCCGCTTCTTACCCCGGGCGAGTTGAAACGGTTCGGTGGGATTGATGCCCACGGCCACGATGTCGACATCGCGTCCGGCGCGCAACTTCTCGGTCTGGTTCATCACGCCGATGACGCCGGTGAGTTCGAGGTAGCAGGTGCGTTCGCAGCGGTAGAAGATCGGGAGGACGATCAGCGGGCGGCCCCGGAGGAGCTGGCCGAATTGGACGGTGCGGCCTTCGTCATCGGTAAAGGTGGCGTCGCGTCGGACCGATTCGCCGAGGCGTTGGTCGATGCCGATCTTGCTCATGCGCGGATCGCGGAAGGCGACGTCGGGGTCAACGTCCATGCGCTGGTACTGGCCTAGTGCCGCAATGGGAAGCAGGCTCAGGGCGAGCCCTCCGAGCCGAAAACCGAGGCGATTCTTTGCGTTCGCACTCATGTGCTTTCATTATGGGGCCTGGAGCCTCGCGGGCCTTGGGACATCATCAAGATATGAAGGTTCCGTTTTGGAAGGTCGAGAGCATCGGGAACGATTTCCCGCTGTTTCGGGCGGAAGATCTCGGAGGGCACCTTGGCGCGCCGTGCTGGGCAGATCGGGTGCAGAAGCTGACGGACCGGCACTTCGGGATCGGCGGCGACGGTGTGTTGACGTTGGAAGTGCTCGCGCCGGACCGTTTTCGGCTCCGGATGTTTAATCCCGACGGTACGGAGGATTTCTGCGGAAACGGCATTCGCACCGCGGCGTGGCTGGCGTATCGCCAAGGCTGGGCCGGACCGGTGCAAACAATTCATCACGGCGACCGCGAGATTCCGGTCGCGATTGAGGGCGATCACGTCGCGACCACGCTGGGCCAGGCGACCTACGACCCGGCCATGGTGCCGACGAGTGCGACGTACGAGATGTTCGGCGCGACGGTGTGGGCGGGAATGATCGACGATACGCCGTTGTCGTTCTTCGGGAGCGCGCTCAGTACGGGGAGCACGCACGTGGTGATCCCGACCGCGTCTTTGCCGCACGACCCGGACTTTGCGGAGGTGAGCCAGCGCATCGAGCACGATCACAAGTTCCCCCAGCGCACGAGCGTGATCTGGGCGGAGACGGTCGGGCGGGATGAGTTGCGGATCCGCATTTGGGAGCGCGGAGTGGGCGAAACGCAAGGTTGCGGGACCGGGTCCTCGGCGGCGGCGGCGGACTACCTGCGACGCCAATCGCGCGGCGGCTCGGTGGTGGTACACAACCCGGGCGGGGACGTGGAGGTGCGGGCGGAGGCGTGGAACGCCCCGCTCACGATTCGGGGGACCGCCCGCTTGGTCTACGCCGGTTCGGTCGCGATCGAGCGCTAGGCCGCGCGACGGCCGATGTACATTGCCTCGACCTCGTCGAGGCTGAGCGGACGCTGGCCCCACGCCCCGGCCGTGCCGCCGTAAACGTTGTCGACGGCGAACCCAGAGTCCCTCATCAGGCGCGTCATCTCGGGCGGAATGAGGAGCCGTTCGTAGATGGCGACGCGTTGCGTACCTTCGGGTAGGTCCCACTCGTCCACGTAGAACGCGACCATCGAGGCGGGGTCGAATCGGCCCTCGGCGATGTGCTCGTCCTTCATCTGACGGATGATCGAGTAGCCATTGAGCGCGGTCATGACGAAGGGCGCGTTCGGGCGGAGATGGCGCGCGATGTTGCGGAGGATCGCGCCGTCGTGCGCAAACGGGTCCTCGCCGCGTTGCAGCAATCCGATGCCACCCTCGCACAGGCAGATGCCGTAATCGAAGGCGACGTCCAGCGTAAATTCGCGGGCGTCGGCGTGGATGAATTCGACGGCGAGGTTGAGTTCGGTGGCTTTGCGGCGGGCGACTTCCAGCATGCCGAGGCTAAAGTCGACACCGGTGACCTGGAATCCACGCCGCGCAAACTCGATGGCGTGGCGTCCGGTGCCGCAGCCGACATCGAGGATTTTTGCTCCGGGAGGCACCGGATAGAGGTTCAGCAGGAACTGGACTTCCTCGGCCGTGTGATAGGTAAACGGGTTCTGGTCGTAATGCGGCGCGTGGGTATCGAAGAACTGTTGCCAACTGGGCCCCATGCCCGTATTGTGCCGAGTTCCGGGACGTTTACAGTTCGAAGATGCCGTGCTGACGGTCCGTCATGCGGGGCACGGTGCAGGCGACGCGGACGAACGGGACGCCTTCTTCCTCCAAGCGGTTGGCCGCCCACTGCGCGGCACGCTCGTTGGTGAAAAAGCCGAACGTGGCGCTTCCCGATCCGGTCAGGTTCGCGATGACGGCCCCTACGGAGCGCAGCCGATCGAGGAGTTCCAAGGATTCGCAGGGCGCGACCCGTTCGAAATCGTTGTGGCCGACATCGCCGCGGTAGGTCACGAGGGGCCGCTCGGTCGCGTCGAGCTTCATGTACATGTCGCGCGTGCTGCAGCCGACGCCGGGGCGGGCGATGACCATCCAGCGCGTGGGCAGGTCGTTGAGCGGACGGATCTGCTCGCCGAAGCCGGTAGCGAGCGCGCGTCCACCGTGCAGGAAAAACGTCACATCGGCCCCGATCATCGAGGCGAGTTCCGCGAGGGTGGCATCGCTCAACGCTTCGGGATGCAAGAACTGGGCAAACCGCAGGATTCCGGCCGCATCGCTGCTGCCGCCGCCCAGCCCGCTCTCGGTGGGCACAAACTTTTGGACTTCGACGCGCATGGCGGGCAGGTCGATGCGGGTACGCAGCAGTAGCAGTGCCTTCGTGATCGTGTTCGCGCTCGGGATCGGTTCCCAATCGAACTCGAGGCCGGCAGCGCGGGAGAACTGCACGTCATCGAGCCCCGCGATACCTACCTCGATTTCGAGGATATCGCCAAGGCTCACGGCCTGCATGACCGTTTCGACCGGGTGGTACTGGCGTTCGTCGGGCAAGCCCACGGCAAGAAACTCGTTGATTTTGGCGGGGCAAACGACACGGTATTTCATCGGATTTATCCGTCGGGTACGGAATTAGACGCAAAGTTTCCGATGTCGGAAGAACAATTTTTTGGCGACATCCGGTTCGGAACATGTTTCTTGTTCGGTAAGTCGTTGCCCGTTTCCGGCGAGAGTCGCTAGGATAGAAGCGTGCTTGCATCGCTTTCGCTCGCGTTGACCCTGGCTCCCGGCACCGGAGCAGGTGGAATTGGGGAGGGCGGTCTTTCCGGCATCCGGCCCGAGTTGGGATCGCACGGGACCGTCCCGGTTGAGGTGGGCGGGCGACGGGTGCATCCGCAGCGGCTCGTGGTGCAGGCTTCACGCGAGACGTTCGACCGACTCGCCGCTTCGGGTTTTCGGCTCCGGCGGTACTTTCCGCAGATCGGCTGGGGCGTAGTGGAACGCAGGACACGTTCGCTGGCCCGCGCGCATCGGGTGTTGCGCGATACGCCGGGCGTCGCGCGGGTGGAGTTTGACCGTACGGCCGTGCCCGCGTACACGCCGAACGACTCCAATTGGAGCAACCAGTGGTCGATGCGCCGGCTGAACCTGGAGGCCGCGTGGGATCGGCACCTGGGCGGTCCGGACGGGGTGGTCGCGGTGATGGATACCGGGGTGAACACCGCGCACGAGGACTTGGTGGCAAACCTGTGGACCAACGCGAACGAGATCGCCGGAAACGGGATTGACGATGACGCGAACGGTTACGTGGATGACATTTACGGCTACGACTTTGTGGGGGAAGACGCGATTCCGAACGACGTCCACGGCCATGGCACCGCGTGCGCCGGGCTTGCGGCCGCTGTCGGCAACAACTCGCTGGGCGTGACGGGGGCGGCGCCGCGCGGTCGGATCATGAGTCTGAAATCCGCGCAGGACGACGGCTACTTCTACCTGTCGAACAATCTGCCCTCGTACCTTTACGCGGCGGATAACGGTGCGCGGGTGCTCAGCATGAGCTTTTACAGCGACTCGTTGAGCGAGGCCGAACGGGACGCGATCGAATACCTCGCGAGCCGAAACGTGGTCCTTGTGGCGGCGGCCGGCAACGACAGCACGGTTTATCCGTTCTATCCGGCGGCGTACGAGCGCACGATCTCGGTGGCGGCGACGACCAACACGGCGGACAATCAGAAAGCGGGCTTTAGCGACTGGGGCAGCTGGGTGGATGTGGCCGCGCCCGGCGTTAGTTGCGCCACGACCGTAACCGGCGGCGGCTACACCAACGGTTTCAGCGGCACCAGCGCCGCCTGCCCGCACGTGGCCGGCGTCGCGGCGCTGCTGATCGGCGCGGACCCGGCGCGAACGGCACAAGAGGTTCGCAACGCGATCGAGGACACCGCGCGTCCGCTGGTGCAGGCACCGTTCGGCGAGTATACGAACTACGGGCTCGTCGACGCGGACGCGGCTCTGCGGAGCCTGCTGGACGGACCCACTGCGCCGCGGCGCGCCCCTCGCATGCTATGGGCCAGCCCGATTGGCACGTCGTCGAGCGGCAAAACGATGCGGCTTGAGGGGCGCACCTTGGACCCGGTGGGAACGAGAGTGCTGGCAGGGCGGAATCGGCTGGCCACCACCTCGTTTCATCGTGACCGGCGCGACGTCACGCTCAATCCGACGAGCCGCTCGTTCGTCGTGCAATCTTGGCAGTTCGGAGCCTTGCTGGAGGTCCGGTCGCCCGAGCCGAGCGG
>JANRKI010000017.1:0-35583 GCA_033763535.1 Fimbriimonadaceae bacterium
CACGATCACGTGTTGTATCGCTTGCCGAGCTTGCTCTTTCGTCATGCCGGTATCGTCGTAATCGGCCTCGCATACTGCATTGGTCAGTCCGTTGACGTCCCTCGCGATGAGGCTCTTGAGTGCGTCATGAGCAACATCGCCCAGACTGCGCGCTGGCCGAACCATCCACCAGATCAGCCACAATCCGACGATGGTGATGGCCAATCCAAAAACCGTCATGCCCGCGCGCTTATTCAATTGAAGTAATCTCCCGTGCAAGAGAAGAAGCAGTTACGATCCTCGTGAGTAATGGTGTGGACAGGTCCATCTGCTGTACACTTGTACTCGTAGTCCGTTACCTGACCGCAACCTGGCATCGGAAGGGTGATGGACCTGCAACGTTTCGCCGTTATCCTCGTCCGTACGGGTGGGCAGATTGCGGTTCGGTTGATGCAGACGATAGCCGGGGCGACCGGTTCATCGCCGATTCCGGAACTCGCAACCGCCTTCACGTGAATTGAGCCGCCTAGGCTGATGCCGAGGACGATGATGCTCAGCGTTTTGGACACTTGGTTCATTTTTGATCATGCCACCAGAGTCGCTCCATCCAGTCGCCGCGGCGTCGTCGATCACGGATGTAACCATCAACCGTGATTCCAATCACGCGTCGACGGTAAAACGGGGCACCGTCCAAAGGAGCGTTGCCAGTATTGTTAAAAGGGTCGGAGTACATGATCGCTTGCGATTGGTACTCGAGGGTGTAATCCTTCCACTTCGGAATCAGTCCGTCACGGTCAGGGCTGAGGTAATACCTGAAGTAGGAAACACCGAATCGACGGTCACTTGCTGTTTCAGCTCGGGGCGGACGCAAGAGCTTTAGGGCATTGAGGGAATCGTAGGGTTGATCGGGGAGGCCCATCGCTCGGCTGTCACCGTAGTCCACGTGCGAGGGCTCGGCGGCTCGATAAAGCTCCGTAGCAATGAAAAGTTGTCTAAGATTGCTTTTGGTTACGGTGATCGCAATCTGCTCCTTTACGGGCTGAACGAGCGATAAAGCAATGCCGGCGATAAGCACAATGATCCCTATCGTCATCAGTACTTCCGCTAGAGTGAGGCCACTTGCTTTCCGCATATCAATCAGAACTTCTTAAGTGTATCGTCCCGCGGCGATCGTCTGCGTAACTGTACATTGATCGAGACAAGATTGAATCTCGGCAACCAGGCAACATTCAACCTCGCGGACCGGTTTTCGACAAAGCACACGACTGATTGATAATCTTTCGGGAACTCCCCCGGGGGGCCTGTGAATCTTGAGCAAAACTGCATCAGTGCTACTTTCGCCTAGAAACCTATGGTCTGGCAAAGCATGCCGTGCGTATTTCGTACATCTGGCTATGGCGATAAGCGAGGAGTTGGGTACAAACGGGAAAACAAAGGCATCCATCGCAAGTTTTGTGAGTGAATCTTACCAATTGAACAAGACCTGCACGGCTCTTTTCCGCCGAACTACCGCAGGGGAATCAATATCAATACTTTCCTCCTGCAAAATGCTAGATCGTTCATTCAAACCAGTGGGCCTTAATAGCTAATGTAGGCGGGAGGAGTCCTCGTGCTCACCTTTGTTGTCGTTCCCAGTCTTCTCAAAAGTTGGCAAGAAAACGGCACGGGGGGAGGCACCTTCTGCACACGCCTTCCTCCTTGTTGGCATGCGCTACCGCTCTCTCAACTCTTACGTTTGCTCAGAGAAGTCCTTGCAGAATCGGTAATCTCGCCCCACGTTTTGAAGGCCGTATTATCCGACATCGTGTAAGCACCTTTCCATCCGAGTTCTTCGAACTTGTCCGAAAAGTTCGGCAACTCATTCGCGAAGGACACCTGGATGTTTTGGTTCTTGGCTAGTCCTTCGGCCTGAGTCATAACGACTAAAGTTTGGCTCAGCGAGTCGATCTTCAGGTAGGGACCTTCCCCTGATACGAAAACGCTGATCGTCATGGTCTTTCCGTTTTTGTGCTTGAGGAGTTGTTCGGCGATTAACAATCCTTGACCTGCTACTTGCGTGACCGGTTCTCCGGAGCGCGACCAGCCGTGGTCTTCCGGGTGGTACTCGCGCAGGATTATCGTGATCGATGCGGGAGTTAATCCGGTCCGTGCAAGTTCGACATTCCAAAGGTAGTCCTGCACACTCGTAATGTCGCGATTCCAACAGGCTTCGAGAGTCGCATTCGCTAACTCGCGAGGCGTCATGGTCTTCTGCTGCGGTTTCGGTGCACAACCCGCTGAGAAAAGCATCGCGACGATGAGGAGTGGCAGGACTTTGTTCATGAGATTAGTTCGGGCAGCTTCCCAAGCTTACTCGGTGGCGGTATGCGATCTTCCAGGATGCGGTAGACCCGGACAGGCAACACTGAGCTCGCCAATCGCGGAAATTGCCTTGACCGTTTGCGTTGTTGTAACAACAGTAGTTCGTATAGGCCGGTTCTGGCATGATCGGAGCGCAGGCGTGGCCGGCCTTACTGCAAGCGGTTACCTCCTCTGCAGGCGGACCGCTCGGGCGAGGACCGGTGCAGTTTACGCCGGAAATCTCCGTGCTTGGTTCTTCGGTGGACGGACCACCGATGGTCGGAAGCACGACTTGTGGGGCAACGATTGCCGCGATTACGGCGATGATCAGGGTTTTGGGTTTGAGGTTTTTCATGGTCTGCAATCCTTGGAGGAAAACCAGCATGGATCTTCGGAGGTACTGTGAGCTTCAAGCTCGTGTAGCCTTCCATCGGAGGTAATAAAAATCGCTCGGTAGAGCTGGTGATTGCGGCCTATGCCGTCACTACAGCTCAGATTTGACGCTACGATATTCATTGGATTGTGCTTGCCTGAATCCCATACGTATGTTCGGAAGTAGCCGCCACTCTCGCACGCTCCTTTGAGCAGTTCCGGTCGTGCCCGACGGAGGGCGTCAACTTTCTCACGATTTGTGTCGTCGGTAGGCGTTCGCAACACCTTCCAGATTTCTACTAGTCGGCGTCGCTGCTCCCGAACTTGGAACTCTCGCTTTATGAAATTAACGGCAAAGCTTCCCGCGATGACGGCCACGATACCGATGGCGAGAGAGACGACTAGTCCCTTCGTCATGGCAATTCCTCAATGGAAACGTGCCCATTTTTACGAACGGTTACAAGTTTTGGTTTTCCAAGCGCGAGAGACTCTGGTAGATCGAATTTTGCATGGATAAACCCGATGCGCTTCATGTCACGCTCTGCAAGCCCTTGCTCACGGAGCCTTGGTTCCGGTTCGAACGAAAACACAGGGACCGACTTGAGTCGCATGACTTGCTTTAGGTCATAGGACTCTGAATTACTGCAGCTACTGCATAACGGCAACAACATAAATGAAGTTGTTTGAACACGATTCGCAAAATCACGGATCTGGATTGCCTCTGAAGACGGCTTTTCAAACGTCTTGGAAATTCGTACGTCTTGGTCGGCAACCGGTCGGAGCCGAATCATCGCGTTCATGATCAGGCTGAATACGGTGAGCCCTAAAATAAATGAAATCTGAATCACTCGCGACCGCGATGCCTCGTGCTCTTCATGATTTATCGCCATTTGAAACTACTCCAAGACCCATTATTCAGTGCCCCCCTCCCCCCCCCGAACATTAGCTCTCGAAAAAATAGTCCAAAAGACCCATCGAAGGGTTCCATGGGATGCTGGTCGGACCAGTCGCGTGGGAAAGACGACCCGCTCTCGGCCCGGCTTAAGTCAATGCCGAGTACGCTCCCGCCGCGAGATGGGGGATCAACTCAGCCACACGGAGCTGGAGCGACGGGATGCATTCGCGCGGCGGTGGCTGAACGACCTCCTCGCGGCACATCCCGATGTCGATACGGAGGCCGTCGGGTTCCACGTCAAACTCACGCAACGCGGAAAGTGGATCGGCTGGTACATGCGAGACCACCACGGCGACGGGCGCATCTCCATGGTCCTTCGGTGCGAACCGGACCGAAGGCACGTGCTGGAAGCCGTTCACCCGGAGACCTTCGGCGGTGTGCCGTACGTGGGAAAGCGGCCACGCATCGGGGCGTGGCTCGATCACGACGCGGTCGCATGGGATTCGATCGAGGACGTATTTGCTTCGGCGGTGCGGGCTACGGCAGCTAAGGTTCGCGCGCGTTAATCGGTGGCTTCGGCCCAGCGAATCGGCACCGGGTACGGCCGAAACGCGGCGTCGGCGGTGAGCACCGGCATGTTCTCGGCGATCGCCTGGGCAATCAGCAGCCGGTCGAACGGGTCTCGGTGGTGCATGGGCAACGATTCGAGAACCTTGAGGTGATCGATGGTGATCGGGAGCGTCTCCGCTTGAATCGCGGAACTGAGTTCGTCAAGGGGCGGCACCGCACCGCTCACGCTTCCGACACGGCCGAGCTGAGACTTGATCGTGATCTCCCAGAACGAAACGATGCTGAACGATAACGGTTGGCGCGAATCTTCAATGATCGAACGCGCGGTAGCACTCAGTCGAACGTCACCAATGTGATACCAAAGGAGTACGTGGGTGTCCACTAGAATTGGACTCACATGTACTCCGCAAAGTCTTCGATCGGAGCGTTAAAGTCGTCGGCGATCCAGATCTTGCCCCGGTACGCGCCGAACTGTAACCGCGGTCGCGGCGCCTCGTTCGCAACCACGTCCACCTGAACGCGCACGGTATCACCGGGCCGCAGCGACGGCAACCGAACCATCACTTCGCCTTCCGTTTCCACCACTAGCGTCAGCGTCTCAGACACGCCATTAGTTTACGGCGGAATCCCCTCATCCGCGCACGAAAAAGCCCTCCGACCTTGTTCCGGTCGGAGGGCAGGGAACTACCGGCCGAATGTGCGCAGCTTAGTGCGCGTGGCCGTGGCCTTCGTCTTCCTTTTCCGGAATCTCGGCCACGATGGCTTCGGTCGTCAGCAGCAGACCGCTGATCGACGCCGCGTTTTGCAGCGATTGGCGGACCACCTTGGTCGGGTCCACCACGCCTTGGGCCAGCAGATCACCGAACTCGAGGGTCGCGGCGTTAAAGCCGGTCCCGTTTCGCTTCACTTCCGCCACGACCACACTGCCTTCGGCACCGGCGTTTTCGGCGATGGTGCGCAAGGGCGCTTCGATGGCCTTCTTGATGATGTTGATGCCGATCTGCTCGTCGCCGTGGCCTTGCAGGGTGTCCAGCACTTGCGCGGCGCGGATCAGGGCCGTGCCGCCGCCAGGGACGATGCCTTCTTCCAGCGCGGCGCGGGTAGCGGCCAAGGCATCTTCGATGCGGGCCTTCTTTTCCTTCAGCGCGGTCTCCGTCGGAGCGCCGACCTTGACCACCGCCACGCCGCCGCTCAGCTTCGCGAATCGCTCTTGAAGCTTTTCTTTGTCGTAGCTGCTGTCGGTGGTTTCCACCTGTTGCTTGATCTGCGCCAGGCGGCCATCGATCTTCGCCTTGTCACCCTTGCCTCCGACGATCGTGGTGTGCTCCTTCGTCACGACGATGCGTTGGCAGGTGCCCAGCATGTCCGGAGTCACGTTCTCGAGCTTGATGCCGAGGTCGTCGCTGATGAACTGGCCACCGGTCAAGATCGCCATGTCTTCCAGCATCGCCTTGCGTCGGTCGCCGAATCCCGGAGCCTTCACCGCCGCGAGGGGCAGTTGGCCGCGAATGCGGTTCAGCACCAGCGTGGCAAGCGCTTCGTTCTCGAGGTCTTCCGCCACGATGATGAACGGTCGGCCGAGTCGCAGCACCTTCTCCAGCAGCGGCACCAGGTCTTGGACCGTGCTGATCTTTTTCTCGTGGAACAGGATGTACGGCTCTTCGTACACCACTTCCATGCGTTGGGCGTCGGTCACGAAGTAGGGCGAAAGGAAGCCCTTGTCAAACTGAAGCCCTTCCACCGTTTCGGTCACGGTTTCGGTCGACTTCGATTCTTCCACGGTGACCACGCCGTCCTTGCCGACCTTGTGGATGAGCGCGCCGACGAGTTCGCCAAGTTCGGCGTCGTTGGCGGAGATCGAAGCGACTTCGATCGCGCCCTTTTCGCCTTCTACCGGCTTGCTGATCTTCGCCAGTTCTTCGACGATCGCGGCGACGGCCTTCTCGATGCCGACCTTGATCTGGGTTGCGTTGCTACCGGCGGCGACGTTGCGAATGCCTTCCTTAAAGATCGCCTGGGCCAGCACGACCGACGAGGTGGTGCCATCGCCCGCGGTGTCGTTCGTCTTGCTGCTGACTTCGCGGATCAGCTGGGCGCCCATGTTCTCGAAACGGTTTTCGACTTCGATCTCTTTGGCGATCGTCACGCCGTCGTTGATGACGGTCGGCGAGCCGAACTTCTTCTCGAGCACCACGTTGCGTCCGCGCGGTCCGAGGGTGACCTTTACGGCGTTCGCGAGCTTATCGACGCCGACTTCAAGAAGCTTGCGGGCTTCGTCGGTGAATTTGATTTCCTTGGCGGCCATAATTATGCACCTGCTCCCACGAGGGCGTTTTCGAGCACCGCGAGCACGTCGTCGGCGCGCAGGATGATGTAGTCCTCACCGTCGACCTTGACTTCGGTGCCGCCGTACTTGCCGTACAGCACCACGTCGCCGACCTTGAGGTCGATGGGGGCGAGGGCGCCCGAGTCGAGTCGCTTGCCGGGCCCGACCGCGATGACTTCGCCGCGTTGCGGCTTCTCTTGGGCGGTGTCCGGAAGGATGATGCCGCTGGCCGTGCGCTCTTCCTTTGCGGCGGCCTTGACCACGATTCGATCGTGCAGGGGAGTAATCGCCATGTTCTGTGATCCTTGATTGGTTCAGACGCGGGGGCGGGCGTTTGGCACTCGCCCCGGTCGTCTGCTAATTGGCACTATACCGCCCCGAGTGCCAATCCGGTCAAGCGGTCTGGGTCTGGCGACTCAGTTCTGAACGCCGAGTGGAGTTCCGTTTGGGCCTGCCAACGTCAGCGTGTAACCTCGAATCGAGGAAACCGAAACCTGTGCAAATCCGGAAGCCGGGTCGGCTGTCGCACTCAACTGGTCGGAACCGGCCAGCGAGATCGAGATCGTGGCTTCGTATGTGTTTGCGTTGATTTGGGTCCATCCGCTCGAAACCCATGGGATCGAGGCACGAACGGTATTTGTCGTGGAGCCGCTAGAAGTGCCAGCCCAAGTCACGTCTTGGTAAGTGAATTTCGAGAGCGTTTCCGTTGACCAAGCTGAAATCAACGCATGCGTTGAATCCTGCTGTTGGACCACCCCCCCAATCGTTCCTCCAACTCCATAGAATCCTCCGAACGAAACGGACGAATACCGGTGCCCAACGCAAAGGAACTGGAACGCGGTCGGATTAGGCGTTTCGCCAGGACTGGCAATGAAGCGGACTTTCCATCGATACTCCCCAACGTAGCTCGGGTTTGCCGTGACGCTCCGCAGAGACGGATGGGCGTGGATCGTCAGATTGATCGCGGCGGATACGGTGTTGCCCGCGCCGGTCAGCGAAGTCCCTGCGGACGTGACGTTCGTCACGAAGCCCGATTCAACGATGAGATAGGTGCCGGCGGTGGCACTCGCCGTCACGGCCATCGTGAAGGCGAGTAGGGTGAGGTGTCGCATACAAGTGTGACTACGGAGATAGAGGTGTGAAGTTTCGCCGAAACTTGTCAAATGCGCGAAACTGTGCTATCATTACTGAACCGTTTCAGCAATGGCGCGACGAACGACGATTGGGGATGTGGCGAAACTTGCCGGCGTGGGCAAAGTCACCGTGAGCTATGTGCTCAACGGGCGGGCTCGCGAGCGTGGCATCAGCACCGGGACGACCGAGCGGATCGTCGCCGCCGCCAAGTCGCTGAATTACACGCCGAACCCGGTGGGGCGCATGCTCGCCCGGCAATGCACCAACACGTTCGCCATCGTGTTTCAGAGCGCGAGCTACTTCGCCAGCACGTCCAGCTTCATTCCGGAAGTACTGCGGGGCGTTTGCGAGGAGAGCGTGAATCAAGGGTACGACGTGGTGCTTCACACCAAGCCGACCGAGGACGTGCTCGCCGATGCCCTCTATCTCACCAGCGGACGGGTGGACGGCGTGCTCGTTCTCCGCGACGCGGGCGATCCCCTCATCACCGCCATCGCCGAGCGCGGATTTCCGCAAGTGCTGTTCTTCTCGCGGTGCGACGACCCGCGCGTCGGCTTCGTCGATTCCGACAACTTCTCGGGCGGAAGGCTCGCCGCGCAGCATCTCACTCAGCTCGGCCACCGGCGCATCGGCATGGTCTGCGGCTCTCCGAAGTCGGTCGACGCCGCCGATCGCCGGTTCGGTTTCCAATCCGGGCTGATGCAAGCCGGGTTGCCGGTGGAAGAGAACCGGTTCATCACGATGTTCAATTCATTGGACAATACGGAAGGGTTCCGCGAACTGATGCGGCGTCCGGATCGGCCGACGGCCCTGTTCGTCTGGTCCGATGACGTGGCTTTCCGTTGCATCTCGTTGCTCAATGAGCTCGGCTTGCGCGTCCCGGACGATGTTTCGGTCATCGGGTTCGACAGCACGGAGGCGTGCGAGCGCATCGTCCCGCCGCTTACGAGCATCCGACAGCCCATCGGGCACATTTCGCGCGCGGCCACGCGGCTCCTGGTCCAGCTCATGCACGGACAAGAGCCCGACGCGCGCCATCTCGTTTTTCCGCCATCGCTCGACTTGCGGAGCACCACCGCTCCGCCCGGGCGAATACCTTCTCAATGATGAGGTCTACCATGAACCAAGCAAAACGAGCCTTTACGCTCATTGAACTTCTCGTCGTGATCGCGATCATCGCGATTCTTGCCGCGATCCTCTTCCCGGTCTTCGCGCAGGCGAAGCAATCGGCCAAAATCACCCAATCGCTAAGCGGGATGAAGCAACTCGCGACCGCGAATTTCCTGTACGCAGGCGACTTCGATGACAACCGCGTCATCCGAAATGCTTTCACCAACGGCGACGAGTACTCCTGGAAGCAACTCGTCGCGCCGTACATCAAGAATACAGCGCTGTTCACGGACCCCGTGAACTCGATCGCCCGATTCCCGGACTTCCACTCTGATCCGGCGCTCCGTGCGGTACTTGGATGGGCGACGTTGAATCTGCCCGAGAATCTCCGATTCCGACGCGGATATGTCCTGGCCAACGTCTGGGGGTCGAATTGGTTTGCGGATGGGCAAGCCATCTCGCTGACGTCATTTAGCGAACCCGCCCGGGTTTTCGCAGTGGTCGAGCACAAGGCCGTTTGGTCGGACATGGGTACGTACTGGGCTTGGGGCGAGAACGTGGATGCGGACTTCTCCTGGCTTCCGGTGCCGCCTGTCACCGGTACCCGCTGGAATTGGGGCTCGGACAAGTGGGAGAACAAGGGCTTCGTTGCCGCGTACTGGGACGGCCACGCAAAGCGCATGACTCACTCGGAAACCTGTGGACGGAACTTCATGACCCTTCCCGATAACTCCGCGGAGTTCGACAACTGGAATATGGGCGTGAATGCCAAGCAAGCGGCTGGCAGCGATCCGGCGAGTTGGATGAACTCGTACTGCAACACGTTGCCCGCGCGATTCCGCTGAGCGCCCAGACAACGGTGCCTCGTTCAGTTTGATCGGGGCACCGATGCGACTACTTGTCAAACCAATGAAACAACTTCTGCTCATATTCTTTCTTGCCACAATTGCGCTGGTCGGGTGCGATGGCGGTCCCGCGCCGGATGCCAAAGTTGAAGATAAGCGAATGGAGCAAGCGAAGACCCTCCGCGCAACGTTCGATCGTACGCAAGGCAACTTCGAAAAAATGACGCCGGATGAAAAGGCGAAAGTCCTCGAAATATACAAGGGAGACGAACCAACTGCGAGACGTGCATGGGGACTCCTGCAACAAGGGGGACTGAGCGGTCGTGGAGCGAGTTCGTCGTCCATGCCGACCGGACCTGGGATGCAGGGTGGTCCTCGCTAGCTCGTAACCTTCAATGCTCCACCTGTGCCTCGCCGCCGTACCGCCGCCCGACCTGCTTGACGACCTCGAGCGGCGGGCGTTCCAATTCTTCGTCGATCAGTCGCATCCGGAAACCGGTCTCACCAAGGACCGGGCGAAGAACGACCCGTCCGGCGACGCCTTTACGGTTGCCTCGATCGCCAGCACCGGATTCGCCCTCACCGCCTACGCGATCGGAGTGGAACGCGGTTGGATGGCCCGCGCCGACGCCGAACGGCGGACCGAGCGAACGCTCGCCACGCTCCTGAGCGGTGTCGAACACGAGCACGGTTGGCTCTACCACTTCATCGACTGGAAGACCGGAAAACGCGAGTGGAAGTGCGAGGCCAGCACCATTGACACGACGATTTTGCTCGCCGGGGTGCTGACCGCCGAATCGTACTGGGCCAAGTCGCCCGCGATTCGCAAGGCGTGCAACGACTTTCGCGCCCGAATCGACTGGAAATGGGCGATGACGGACGGCGATGCCAATCCCTCCGAAACCCTGATCGGCCACGGCTATCGGCCGGAGGAAGGATTTCTCAAGTCCCGCTGGTCGGCGCAGTACAGCGAAGAGAAGATGCTGTACGTCTTCATGGCCGGTAGCACCGATCTGCCGACCTCCGGCTGGGAGAAAATTGGCCGAAAGTTTGAGACCTACCGGGGAATCGAGTTCATTACCGGCGGGCCGCTGTTCATTCACCAAATGTCAGAAGGATGGGTGGACTTTCGCGGTATGCGGGATCGACTCGGCATCGACTACGGGGTAAACACTACCCGGGCGACGCTCGCGAATCGACAGTACTGCATCGATAATCCGAAGCAGTTTAAGGCTTACGGCGCAAACTTCTGGGGACTCAGCGCGTGCGATTCTCCCGATGGTTACCGCGCATTCGGCGCGCCGGGTTGGATCGATGATAACGGGACGATTACGCCGACCAGTGCGGTGGCGAGTATGCCGTTCACTCCGCGCGAATCGCGGGCGTTCGCCGAAGCGATGCGGCGAGAGCATCCGAAGGCGTGGGGTCGCTACGGGTTTCCGAACGGATACAACCCGCACCGCGATTGGATCGATCCGGAGGTCATCGGGATCGACCTCGGCATGATGATGCTGGGCATCGAGAACGCGCGCTCGGGCATGGTGCACCGGTGGATGGCCCGCCATCCGGTGGTCAAGCGTGGACTGCAACGACTCGGCTTCCGCCGTACCCGCGAGACCGGTCCGCGACCGCTGCGAACGACGCCGTAGCCGAAAATCCGCGATAATGGGCCCATGTTCGCTTCGGTGACCGCGCTGGCGTGGGTGAGCGCGCCGATTCTCTCGCCACCGACCGCCCCGGTCACGGCTTACGTCAACGCGACGATCTATCCCATCTCCGGACCGCGGCTCGAACGCGCGACTCTCGTGATTGAAGGCAACAAGATTGTTGCGGTAGGCGCGGACGTCGCGGTTCCCAGCGGAGCGACGACCGTGGATGCTTCGGGCACCGTCATCCTGCCCGGATTGGTGGATACCCACAGCCACGTGGGCGATGGCAACGGCGCGGACAGCAGCGGTCCCATTCAGCCGGATGCGCGCATCTACGACGCGATCAATGTGCGAAGCCCGGAGTTTCGCCGGGCACTGGCCGGTGGCATCACGACGCTGAACATCATGCCGGGAAGCGGTCATCTGATGAGCGGGCAAACCCTGTACGCCAAGAATCGGCGCGCGCGCACCGTGGAAGACCTGTTCATCCGCGACACCGACGGCTGGATTTTCGGCGGACTCAAGATGGCCAACGGCACCAATCCGATCGGCGATCCCCCCTTCCCGGGTACGCGCGGCAAGGCGATGGCGCTCGTGCGGGAAAGATTCTTGGAAGCGCAGGAGTACGCGGAGAAGTGGAAGGCGTACGAGGCGAAGCGCGCAAAAGGCGAAAAGGTGGATGCGCCAAGTCGGAACATCGGGCTAGACGCAATGGCCGAGGCACTCAGCGGTCGCCGAATTGTGCAGCACCACACGCACCGCGCGGACGACATCCTGAGCGTCCTGCGACTTCGCGATGAGTTCGGCCTGAAGGTCGTGCTTCAACACGTGTCGGAAGGTCACCTGGTCGCCCGCGAGATTGCCCGGGCCAATGCGCCCTGCAGCATCATCGTGCTGGATTCTCCGGGCGGCAAGCTCGAAGCGGTCAACGTGTCGCGCACCTGCGGAGGCATCCTCGAGCGCGCCGGGGTGAACGTCGCGCTTCATACCGACGACGGGATCACCGACAGCCGCCTCTTTCTGCGTACCGGAGCGATGGCGGTGCGCGGCGGCATGAGCCGCGACGGGGCGTTGCGCGCCCTGACCCTCTCCGGTGCCGAAATGCTCGGCCTGGAAAAGCGGATCGGCTCGCTGGAGCCCGGCAAGGATGCCGACTTCGTAATGCTGTCCGGCGACCCATTCGCCACCAAGACCCGCGTGCTCAAAACGTTCGTGGAAGGGCAGATGGTGTTCGATTTCGCGCGTCCGGACGACCGCCTGTACGCGGTAGGCGGACCGGGTGCCGGGACCGAAACTCGGCCCTATCTCTGCTGCCAAGGAGGTCAACACTAATGCTCACCACCGTACTCGCCGTGTCTGCCCTTCATCCGATGCGCCAGGCCGATCGTCCCGTGGTTGTCACGGCGG
Organism: Fimbriimonadaceae bacterium; assembly: GCA_033763535.1. GTDB lineage: Bacteria > Armatimonadota > Fimbriimonadia > Fimbriimonadales > Fimbriimonadaceae > Fimbriimonas. Next base: position 12,628 of record JANRKI010000017.1, read on the forward strand.
ATCGACTGTACGTGACGCCCGAGCGTGTCTTGTCGCCCGGATCGATTCTCATCCGCGGCGGCAAGATTGAAGCCGTCGGGGAAACGGTCGACGTGCCGTCCGACGCGGTGAAGGTGCGCGCGGCGGTGGCGACCGCCGGCCTCATTGACGCCCGGACGACGGTCGGCCTGTCGGGAATCCTCAATTCACCGGGGCACGACCAGGACCAGCTCGATCAGTCGGAAGTCATGCAGCCGCAGCTTCGCGCGCTGGATGCATTCAACGCGCAGGAGGCCCTCGTGAAGTACGTGCGCGGTCACGGCGTGACCACGGTGAACACCGGTCACGGCCCGGGCGCGCTCGTGAGCGGCCAAACGTTCCTGGTGAAAACCCACGGCCGCTCCGCCGACCAAGACCTCGTGCGCGTCACCAGCGCGGTGGTGGCGAATCTCGGCGGGGAGGCGGGCAGTCGGCCGGGCACCCGCGCCAAGCAGGTTTCGGTTCTCCGGGCCGAACTCACGCGCGTGAAGGGACTCAAAACCATCGAGAAGAGCGATCTGAAATCGCTGGCGTGGCGGAACGTGCTCGACCGGAAGACGCCGCTCATCGTGCATGCCGATCGCGCGCAGGATATCGCGAGTGCCCTGCGGCTTCAGCGCGAGTTCGGATTCCAGCTCTGGCTCGAAGGCGGGGCGGAACTGCCGTTGGTGATGGATGACGTCGTGACGGCCAAGATCCCCGTGTTGCTTCACCCCACGATGCAACGCACGTACGGCGACACGGCCAGCCTCTCGTTCGAAACCGCCGCCAAGCTTCACTCGGCCAGCGTCCGGTTCGCCTTCACCACCGGATTCGAGGGGTACGTGCCGAAGATCCGCGTGTTGCTGTTCGAGGCCCAAACCGCGGTCGCAAACGGACTTCCTGAGGCGGCGGCGCTACGGGCCCTCACCGTAGAGCCCGCGTCCATCTTGGGCTTGTCAGAGCGGATCGGAACGCTGGAGCGCGGCAAGCAGGGCGATGTTGCCCTATTCGATGGCGACCCGTTCGAGTACACGTCACATTGCGTCGGGACGGTCATCGACGGCATCGTGTACGACGCGGGCAAGCAGTAGGTCCCAATCGGCGGGCGTTAGGGCGTGGGCAACCATGTCGACCTGCTCGCCGAGGAAGTCGACACCTTCGCTCAGGAGACGGGCCCGTTGTTCGGCCGCAATCTGCGGATCGCGCTTGGCGACCAAGAGGGTGCCATCGCGTCCGACGACGCGCCACCAGGGCGTATCCGGTTCGGGGTGGGTGAGGATACGTCCGATGAGCAGCCCGCTCAGGCGCGGCATCAGTTGGGCGCCGACGTCGCTGTAACCGGCAACGCGTCCCGGCGGAATGAGCGAAACGACCCGTAACGCGCGGTCACGGGTCGGGGATTCCGGCATGGGGAAGGGCGATTAGTTGCGGGCCGCCGCCATGCGCGGCGTCGGAGGCGCAACCTCGACGTGGGCGGTCGGCGGAACGATCATAAAGATGTTTTCGCCGATCTCTTCCCAGGTGCCTTCGATGGTGAAGTTGACTCCGGCCAAGAAGTCCACGATGTGCTGGCGCATGGTCGGATCGGTCTTGCTGAGGTTGAGCACTTGCTGCTCGCCGCGCTTGATGCCGTTGGCGGCGGCGCGGGCGTCATCCAGCGAGATGATGTCCTTGCGCACGGTGACCGAGTAGTTGTACTGACGCTCGACGTAGGCGACCGGCTCTTCGTAAGCCTCGCGGCGGTTTCCGCGCCACATCGACGACATGCGCGCCACCCAGCGCGGACGATCCTGCAATTCCATTTCTTCCATGACTGTCTCCGGATTCCGTTTTCGTGCGTTCATCGGAATCGGGTTAGCCCCGGGGCCCGAAGAGTGCACTGCCCACCCGAACGTGCGTGGCTCCTTCCTGGATCGCGCATTCGAAGTCGGCACTCATGCCCATGCTCAACGATTTTCCGCCGAGAGCCGCATTGAGGTGCGACGTCTCACGAAAATACCGCAAAGTCGTACTGAGATCATCGGTCGCGGGACCCATCGTCATTAGCCCCATCCACCGCACGGACGGCATTTCTCTCAGCCGCCCGACGAAGGCTTCGACCTCCGCCGGAAGCAGTCCTGATTTCTGCGGTTCAGCCGCCGAATTGACTTCCGTAAAGACGTTCGGCATCTTTGGAGCCTTGTGTAGTTCGCGTAGGGCCGATTCGGTAGACAGTGTGTGAATGGTGCCGAACGATTGCGCAACCGCTCGCACTTTATTCGATTGCAGATGACCGATGAAATGCCAGTGAATATCGTGGGGTAACGCGGCAATCTTCGGTATTGCTTCCTGCAGCTTCGACTCGCCGAAATCGCGTACGCCAAGCTCGTACATCGTGCGGATTCGGTCCACCGGGTACGTTTTCGACACCGCGATGAGCGTGATCTCGGCTGGGTCCCGACCGGCGGACGTTGCCGCGCTTGCGATCCGGGCCCGAATCTCTGCCAGCCGTTTGCCAGATTCGCGGTGTTCCATTAAGGCGTCGCGAACAGCCGATCGCCGAAGTCGCCCAGTCCCGGCAGAATGTACTTCCGTTCGTTCAGGCCTCGATCCAGCGCGGCGGTGAAGATGGTGACGTCCGGATGCGCGGCCAGCAGAGCGGTGACACCCTCGGGCGCGGCCACCACGCATACCATCCGAATATTCTCCGCCCCCTTCGTCTTCATCACCGTGACCGCGTGGGCCGCGGACCCGCCCGTAGCAAGCATGGGATCGACGCAGAAGCTGACTTTTCCGCGCAGGTCGGGCACTTTCACGTAGTATTCGCGCGCCGCCGCCGTCTCCTCGTTCCGCTCCAGTCCGATGTAACCGACGGCGACATCCGGAAAGAGCGTCGTAAACGGTTCGAGCATTCCGAGGCCCGCGCGCAGGATCGGCACGACCGCGATCGGCATGGCGAGGGCGCGGGCAGCGGTCGGCTCGAGCGGCGTCTCGACGGTGATGTCTCGCGTGGCGAGCTCACGGGTGGCCTCCAGGGCAAGGATGATCGTGAGCTGATGCGCCAAGTACCGAAACTCGGTGGGCGGCGTATTGCGATCGCGCAGTTCGGCAAGGAGGTGAGCGGCGAGCGGGTGATCAACCGTGACCAGCGGCATGCGGGCATTGTCTCACATTCGCCCCGCGTTCCGGGCACAATGAATCCGTCGACGGTGAGGGACCGTCGCGCGTTACGAAGATGAGTTCAGAAGTCGCTGGCATTATCCTCGCGGCGGGGAAGGGGACCCGCATGAAGTCGGACACGCCGAAGGTGTTGCACGAGATTTCCGGGGTGCCGATGGTCGAAACCGTGGTTCGGGCCATGCGATCGGCCGGCGTCACCCGCATCGTCATCGTCATTGGACACGGTGCCGAACTCGTTCGGGCGCGCATGGGCGATGGATTTGAGTATGCGGTCCAAGATCCACCGATGGGGACCGGCGATGCGGTTCGCGTTGGCATGGCCCCGCTGCAAGATTTCGAGGGATCGGTCTTGGTGAGTGCCGGCGACACCCCGCTCCTGACGGGCGACGCGTTGGCCCGTCTGGTCCATGCCCAACAATCGGAGGCACTCGGAGCGAGCATCGCGACGGTCGAACTCGAGAACCCTTACGGCTACGGCCGGGTGCTTTTCGAAGGCGATCAGTTCGATGGCATCGTCGAGGAGAAGGACGCGACGCCCGAGCAAAAGCGATTGCGCGAAGTCTGCGTGTCGGTCGACGGATTCGATGCCCGCGCTCTGCGGGAAGCGCTACCCAAGCTGACCAACGAGAATGCGCAGGGCGAGTACTACCTCACCGATGTGCCCTTGCTGATGGCGAAGGCTGGTCACGGAGTCAAAACGGTCAAGTACGACGACCCCACGATTTTCTCTGGCGTCAACGATCGCGCGCAACTCGCGGACGCGCAGGCCGTGCTTCGGGCGCGGATCAATCGGCAACACCTGCTGAACGGCGTCACCATGATCGATCCGTCGTCGACCTATATCGGCCTGGATGTAGAGATCGGCAACGACACCATCCTCTTCCCGAACTGCGTGCTGGAGGGCAAGACCCGCATCGGCCAACGTTGCGTCCTCGGTCCGGCGGCGCGCGTGGTCAATTCGGTCATCGGGAACGATGTCCGGGTCGTGACCAGCAGCATCGCAGATTCGACCGTCGGCGATGACGCGAAGATCGGCCCCTGGGCCACCCTGCGCGATCGCGCCGTGATTCAGAACCGGGCCAAGGTCGGCAACTACGTCGAAGTGAAGAACTCGACGCTCGGCGAAAAGGCCAGCGCCGCGCACCTCGCCTACATCGGCGACGCCGACGTCGGAAGCTACGCGAATATCGGCGCCGGAACCATCACCGCCAACTACGACGGGTTCACCAAGAGCCGCACGGTCGTTGGTGACCGGGTCTTCATCGGCTCGAATTCGACATTGGTCGCGCCCGTGACCATTGGCGACGGCGCGTTCGTCGTGGCCGGAAGTGTCATCACTCACCCGGTGCCGGATAACGCCGGCGCATTTGGCCGCGCCCGTCAGGAAAACAAGCCCGACTGGGCCGAAAAGTATCGCGCCCGTAAGCAAGGAAACCCATCTTGAACCCCTCCCACGATCTCTCGGGCATGAAGCTCTTTTCGGGTAACGCCCACCCGTTGCTGGCTCAGTCCGTCGCCGATGAACTCGGGGTCGAACTCGGGAAAATCCACAGCAGCCGGTTCGCGGATGGCGAAATTCGGGTGATGGTAGAGGAGAGCGCGCGGGGCAACGACATCTTCATCATTCAGCCGACGGGTGCGCCAACGAACGACAACTGCATGGAGTTGTTCATCATGCTCGACGCGTTCCGCCGCGCCAGTGCCCGCAACATCACGGTGGTAATGCCGTATTACGGCTACGCGCGCCAAGACAAGAAGATCAAGCCGCGCGAACCGATCACGGCCCGGCTCATCGCGGACATCATTCAAATCTCCGGCGCGACTCGCGTGGTCGCGATCGATCTCCACGCCGAGCAAATTCAGGGCTTCTTCAATATTCCGGTCGATCATCTGTACGGGTTTCCAATCTTGGGCCGCCACTTTGCCGCGCTCGGTATGGCGAATCGCGACGATGTCGTGGTGGTCAGCCCGGACGTCGCGGGAGTTGGCCGCGCCTCGTACCTCGCGAAGATGTTGAAGGCGGGCCTCGTCGTGATCAACAAGCGACGTCCCAAGCCGAACGAATCCGAAGTCGTGGAGATCGTCGGGGAGTTCGAAGGCAAAGTCTGCATCATGATCGATGACATGATCGACACCGGCGGATCGATCATCAATGGCGCCACGGCCCTGCTGGAGCGCGGGGCCAAGGACGTCATGGCCTGCTGCACTCACGCGCTCTTTAGCAAGAACGCGAGCGAGCGCCTTCAGAACAGCTCGATTTCGCGCGTGGTCTGCCTGGATACGCAGCCGATGCCCCCGGAGAAGCAGTTTCCAAAGCTTGATCTCTTGCCGAGCGCGCCGTTGCTCGCCGACGCCATCCGACGCATCCACTGCAACGAGTCTGTGAGTGAGCTTTTCGAAGACTGGCGATAACGTCACCGGCACGATACAGTGGGAGATTCGGCCCGCTCCCCCGAGCCGGCTGCAAACATGCGTCGTCGGCGTCATCGCCTTCGGATCGTTTGCGCTCGGCGTGCTCATCGGAGTGCCCCTGCTGGCGATCGGTGCGCCAATCTTCATCGCGGTGATGGTTGCCCCCGCATACCTGCCGCGACGCTACCGCCTGACGACGGAGTTCGCCGAAGGGGGCACCCATCAGATGCGCTGGGAGGCCATCAGTCGGGCCCAGATTGACGGGAACGTCGTCTTGCTGTCGCCGTTCGCGCAGGCTTCGCGCCGCGACGGCACCCGCGGAGTGCGGTTGGTGATGCCGCCTGAACATCGGGAGGCGATTCTCGCGTATATTGGCGAGCACCTGCACGACGATGCACGATTTTTGGAAGGAGGAGCCGACCGCCGAGGAGTCCGAGCGCGTGATCATGAAGATCGCGGACTCGATCCAGAAGCGCGGGCTGGAAGCACCGGCGATCATGGCCCTGGAAATGCATAAACCGCTCGCGGGAATTGCTGGCGCCGGGAGCGTCGTTTTCGCGCCGTTTCTCGTCCCCTTCTTCGGTTTTGACTCGGTGAACGATTACACTAGAGTGCTCGCCCGTCGCGAGAATATCGAACGACTCATGGAAATACTGGAAGCCCGCCGCACGGAAGACCCTACTTCGGCACCGGAGGCCAAGGCTTGAACGCCTTTGCAGGCATCCACGCGGTGGCGCAAATGACGGTGGGCGATCAGTACCGCGACACCGGCTGGGTGGGCATCGCGGTCACCTTCGTCGTCGCGAGCTTTATCCTGATCAACATCTACCGGGCCCGCGGCGGACGCGAACTGTTTATCCGCCGAATCGCCGGCCTCAACGCGATTGATGAAGCCATCGGCCGGGCGACCGAAATGGGCCGACCCGTCCTGATGGTGCCCGGCCTCAGCACGACAATCAACGCCATCGCGGTGCAGGCGGTCAACATCTTCGCCTACGTCTCGCGGATCGCCGCCCGGTTTGCGAACCCGATTCTGCTGTGCTGCTACAACGCGGCGGTGTACACGTACGCGCAAGAAACCATCCGCGACGTGTACCAGCAGGAAGGTCTCGCCGATCGTTACGACACGGACTCGGTGCGGTTCGTCAGCGACCGGCAGTTCGCCTTTGCGGCCGGCGTTTCGGGCCTGATCCTACGCGAACAAACCGCCGCGACCTTCTTCCTCGGCGAGTTCTACGCAGAATCGCTCATCTTCGCGGAGACGGCGAACTCCATTGGCTCCATCCAGGTGGCGAGCTCGACCGAAACCACCCAAACACCGTTCTTCATCGCCGCGTGCGACTACGTTCTCATCGGCGACGAGTTCTACGCCGCGTCGGCCTACCTCACCCGCAAGCCGATCCTCGTCGGATCGCTCGTCGGGCAAGACTGGAGCAAATTGCTGATCTTGCTCATCATCGTCATCGGCAGCCTGGTGAACACGTTCCAGATTCAGGGCACTACGGAGTGGGAGCGAAAAGACGGCGAATGGACGAAGATCGAAACCCGTCCCAAGAAGATCTCGGATACCACGATGTCGGCGATATTCAAGCCTCAGGCGCCCGAAGTCACGATTGACCGGCCGAAGAAGCCGACTCCGGCCCCAACCCCGTCGGAGGGAGGGAACTGATGCTGCTGGCGCAAGTCGCCGTCGAACGCGGCTTCTGGTCCGAAGCTCCGAACAGCCCGGCGCTGTGGACCAAACTCTCCATCTGTCTGATCATCGGACTGGCGGTGATGGTGGGCCTCATGTTTGTGCCGGTACGGGCGCGACGTCCGATCATCGGGATGTGCACCTTCATCGCTGGCCTGTACTGGGTGCTCCTGTACGTCTGGCCGAAGCCGATTGACCGTCAGCCCGACGAGGCACCGTTAAACGCCGTCGAAGGCGTCGCGATTTGGCTGGAGGAATCCAACAAGTTCGTCGTGAGCTTCACCCAGATCCTCACCGCGCTGTTGCTCGGTCTCGGGATCTTCTCGCTCCTCACCATCCACCTCGGCAAGATTCGGCGTCGCCACCCGGATGCGCTGTTTAGCGGCGTGTTGCTGGCCAGCATGTTGCTGATGATCACGTTTGGCTACTGGGATTACAACCAGAGGCAAGGCGAGGCTGGGGCACTGCTCGATAACCCTGCGAACTGGACGTTTGTGCAGTACTCGCGCGACTTTCTGTTCCAAGGCTTTTTGCAGGAGATGGACGCGGCGATGTTCTCAATCATCGCCTTCTACATCCTCAGTGCGGCCTACCGGGCGTTTCGGTTGCGCAGCGTGGAGGCAACCATCCTGCTCGCGGCGGCGCTCCTGGTGCTGGTCAGCCTGATGGGTGCGGTCTCCTCCGCGTGGGATACCCAGGTGCGGGCGATTGCAAACGGCAACCCGTTCGTGCTGAACTTCCAGCTTTCCGAAATCTCCATGTGGATTCGCAACACGTTCCAAACGTCTTCCATCCGCGGCATTCAGTTCGGGGTCGGCATCGGGGCGCTCGCGATGGGCCTGCGGATTTGGCTCGGGCTTGAGCGCACGGGAGGTCAGGACTAATGCCCGGACTCGGCGCAAAGCTGCAGGCCATGCCGAAGCAGATCATCTACTTGGTGCTGATCACGGTCACCACCATTCCGCTCTTCTTCGACGTCGCCGTGCCCAACGAGCCGCTCGAAGCGACGCAGGATTACTACGCGACGCTCGAGCAGCTTCCGGAAGGGAGTCGGGTGCTTATGGCGAGCGACTGGACCGGAAGTACGCGGGGCGAGAGCAAGGGTGCATTCCGCAGCACGCTCAATATCCTCATTCGTCGTAAGGCGAAGATCGCGTTCTACTCTACGGCCGACCCGCAGGCGCCGCGGGTCGCCCAAGACGCAATCAACGAGCTCAACGCGGAACGTCGCCGGGCGAACCTCCCGGAATTCAAACGGTGGGAAGACTGGATCAGCCTCGGCTACTTCCCGGATAGCGAAGCCGCCAACAACGGCATTGCAAACGACCTCCAGGGCGCGTTTTCGGGACGAAAAGACTTTCCGCCGGGCGCTCCGCCGCGCGACGTGTTTCAATCGCCGGTGTTGGAAGGCATCACGAAGGTGGGTCAGATTCCGTTGCTGCTCATCGTGACCGCCAGCAAGACCTCAAACTTCACGGTCGAACGGATCAAGCCCGACCGAAAGACCGGCTACCCGAAACTCCTCTTCGCGGTGACCGGCGTGATGGTGCCCGAAACGCAGGTGTTCTACCAGTCGAAGCAGATCGCCGGGTACTGCGGGGGACTCAAGGGTGTTTACGACCTGGAACAGCTGATGGAGAACGGCATAAACTTTCCCAGCAAGAAAGAGGCCGTCGTGAAATCTGATAAGTACGACGTGGTGCCGGGCTATCCGAGCCCGAGTAACAAAGGTCAGGGCACGCGTTACTATCCCACGCTGCACTTTGCGCTCGCGCTCATGATCCTGCTGGTCATCGTCGGCAATATCGGAATGGCGCTCTCGAAGCGGGAGGCACGTTCATGAACTACGAACAGTACATCCTGCTGAGAAAAACCGCGTCGGTCATCGCGACCTTGGGCCTGTACTCCGTCCTGTACAAGGAAAACAAGTTCTACCGATTGTTTGAGCACATCTTCCTCGGCGTGGCCGCCGGATGGACGGTTGTCGCGCTGTGGACCGAGACGCTGAAGGCGGCGTGGTGGGAGAAAATGGTCGGCACCGAAGCTGCCGCCGGGTCACCCGCTACCGACGGATTCTTCGCGTACATTCTGCTGCTGCCCATCGGCCTGATGGGTTACTTCGTGTTCACCAAGAAGTACAACTGGATGAGCCGGATCCCCATCGGCATCATCCTTGGCCTTTGGAGTGGCCAGCAAGTCCAGATCTGGTGGAACACCTACGGCCCGCAAATCGATGCGACGCTGAAGCCAGTGGTACCCACGACCTGGGATTCGCTGATCGTGCCGAGCACCGCCGGACTCGCCCCCGAGCAGCTCGCGAAGGTCCAATCGCAGATCTACTTGTCTCAAGCGATTAACAACTTCCTGTTCGTCACCACCGTGGTGTGCGTACTCAGCTACTTTCTCTTCAGCTTTAACGCGCAGAATAAGTCGTTGCAACGGGCAAACATGCTCGGTCGCTACCTGTTGATGATCGGCTTCGGTGCCATCTTCGGCAGTACCGTTATGACCCGGTTTACGCTGCTCATCGACCGCATGTACTTCGTGTGGATCGAATGGTTCCGCGACGGCATCTTGCCGCTGTTCACCCCGCGGTAAGGCGCCACGCAGCATGGAGCGAACCGTCTCCGCGATCGTGCTCAAACGCGCCGATCGCGGAGAGGCGGACCGGCGCCTCACCCTCCTTACGCCCGACATGGGCAAGTTGGAGGTCATCGCCCGCGGCGCAAAGAAGCCGCAGTCTCGGCTCGCCGCCGGCTCCGAGCCGCTGTCGGTGGGCGAGTACGGCATCGCGGCCACGCGAAAAACCTGGTTCGTGACCGGAGTTCGTCCCGTCAGCGTGTACAAGCGGCTTCGGACCGACTATTGGCGCCTCCATGCCGCCCTCTCAATCACCGAGATTTGCGCCGCGTGCGTCCCCTTCGGCGCGGATGCCGCCCCGGAGTGGCACTTGCTGAACGCGTGCCTCGCCGGGATCGAATCCGCGGACGACCCGTTTCCGGCGTACGCTTGGGCCCTCGCGCAATGGCTCCAAATCACCGGATTCGCGCCAAACCTCGACCCGCTTTACGTGCTGCAACGAGACGGCCATCGCATCGTCTTGCTCTCTCCCGGCCTCGGAACCAGCGTGCATCCCGAGACACAACCGTGGCCGATCGATGTGATTGAGGCGAGTTGGGAATGCGGCGTGGCACTCGCGCGCTTGCCGCTGCTCGAAGCGCCGCCCGCAAAAATGCAGGGGTGCTCCGACGTGGTGCGGGTGCTGGTGCAATTCGTCCGGGCCCACGCCGAATCCGAACTTCCGGTCACTCAAGCTCTCGTTTCGGAATGGACAACCCACGTGAGTAAACTGCAAGGATGAATCGGATGTGGGGGATCGCGATGCTCGTCGCGATCGTTGGTCTTGCCGGCTGCGGCCAAGGCGGGTTCTCGAAGAAAACGGCCGAAGGACAACAGAATGTCTTCCGATACCCGATCCCGACTTCGCCGACCAGCCTCGACCCGGGCAAGGTTCAAGATGGCGATACCATCGACGGCATTCAGCAAGTGTTTGAAGGCTTGGTCGGATGGGACTCGGAGAACAAACCGGTCCCGATTCTTGCCGAGAGCTACACGGTAGAAGACGGCGGAACCAGCTACGTGTTCAAGCTCAAGAAGGGCATCAAGTTCAGTAGCGGTCGCGAAGTCACCGCCCAAGACTTCAAGGACTGCATCGAGCGCAATACGAACAAGACGTTTAACAGCCCGACCGCCGCGACGTACCTTAGCGATATCGTCGGCATGAAGGAGAAGCTAGAGGGCAAAGCGACCGAAGTTAAGGGTTATCAGGTGGTCGATCCGTACACGATCAAGATTACGATCGATAAGCCGCGCCCGTATTTCCTCGGCAAACTCACCTACCCGGTGTCCTTCGTCTTCGATATGAAGGCCGTGAAGGACCCCACCCAGGAGATGGCGGTGGTATCCGAAATGATCGGCACCGGGCCGTTTATCTTCGAAGAGTACGTACCGGAGCAGACGCTTAAGCTGAAGGCCCATGCCGCGTACCACGGCGGAGCGCCGAAGCTCGACGGGATCGAACGTCCGATTGCCGAGGACGCCGCCACCCGCTTGAACATGTACAAGCGCGGCGATGTCGATCTCGTCCAACTCGAGCGGCAAGACCTCAAGGCCGTGCAAGAGGACCCGGAACTCAAGGACCACATCAAGTTCTTCCCGCGCCCGAGCATCTGGTACCTGGGAATCAACGCAAACCAGTACCCGGCGTTCAAGAAGCGCGAAGTGCGTCAGGCGGTCGCGATGGCGATTGATATCGACAATATCGTGGACAAGGTTCTCGGCGGCGTCAACCAGAAGGCAACCGGTATTGTTCCGCCAGGCGTTTTCGGACACCGCGAAAAGACGAACCGCCTTCCGTTCGATCCGGCGACGGCCCGCAAAAAGCTTGCGGATGCCGGTTATCCGAATGGACAGGGCATCCCGGAGCTGACGATCAACTTCCGTGAAGCTCGTCCGGATATTGGACTCGTCGCCACCCAAATTGCGAGCGACCTCAAGAAGAATCTCAACCTCAACGTGAAGCTCCAAACGTTGGAATGGCGCACCTACCTCGAGAAGCACAACTCGAAGACGATGTCGTTCTTCCACATGCGCTGGGCGGCCGACTATCTCGATGCCGAAAACTTTCTGTCCACCCTCCTTGCGAGTTACGGTCCGGAAAACAAGCTGAACTACGCAAATCCCGCGTACGACAAGCTGACGATGGCGGCGGATACCTCGCCCGATGAAGCCGCTCGACTGCGGGACTATGCCGCCGCCGAAGACATCGTGTTGCAAGACGCTGTCTTCATCCCGATCTACTTCCAGCGCGATATCGAGCTGATTCGACCGCGCGTGAAGGGGCTGGAGGAGTCCGTGTTTGGTCACCTTCCGCACCGAAAGGTATCGCTGGACGCGAAGTGATTGCGTAGTAGGAAAGCGTGAATCGCCACCTGCTCGTCCCCGAGCGCACCGCCAAGCCCGAGTTGCTCCGCTTGTCCTTCAAGCGGCCCGACTCGGGACCGGCGTTCCAGGCGTCGCGCCGATTTCCGCTCTCGGGTGAAACGGCGTGGCGTAGCAACGGAGGCGCAACGCGAGGCCACCCCGCCCGGGCCCTACCGTTCACCCTCGAAGTCCCGCTTCCCGCCGGTGCCGAGTCCATCACGCTGGTCGGAGTCTTCGCACTCCACGCCGACGCCAAGTCGGAAGGCCCCGGCACCCTAGGGGCGACGATTCACGGCAAAGCGAACGAAAAGCTCGTCTTTCGCATGGACCTCGTAAACGGTCGGCACTATCGCGACGCGACCGGCGAGGCCATTCTGCGCTCTACCGGCGACGGCGGGCAGTTGGAGACCATTGGCGAGGCGCTCATCGACGATCAGCCCGTGCGGGTGGACGCGCTGACGATCGACTTGCCGCCTCAGCACGGTGCGGATCGTCTCCAATTCCGCGACTTGGGCAGCGCCGCCAGCTTCGTGCTGTTCGACGTCTTCGCGACGGCTCCGGCACCGCACGGCTGCCCGTTCCACCGCGCGGGCGGAGGCGTGCCGCTCTCCGAGATCCCCGCCGCGCTCCGCCTCAGCGATCGCCCGAAGTTCGACCTCGCCCTCGAACAGCTTCACCAGGCCCTCACCGCCATGTCGAACCTCGATGAAGCGCGCGGCCAAATGTTGACCTTTATGGCGATGGTCACCGCGACCTCGCTCGAACTAGGCGGTGGCCGCGAGATGCACTTCCGTCTGCTGGACCTCGCGCGAGAGCTGGACCAGGTGACCGAACTCGATGACCTGTGGGAGGTCTTCGTGCGGCACGTGCAAGAGGTCGTGGAGACGATGTTGCCCGCCGCGCCGGGGCCCCGGCCGCACCTCATGGACCGCGCCCTCGCACTCATCGACCGCTCGTTCGCCAAGGCGATCACCGACGCGAGTCTGGCCGCCGAACTCGGGCTCAGCACCTCGCATTTCCGGTTTCTCTTCAAGGCCACGACTGGGCAGCCGTTCCATAAGTACGTCATGGCGGTTCGATTAGAGAAAGCGCGGGCCATGCTCGTGGAGCAGAAACTCCCCGTCAGCGTCGTGGCCAACGCGGTGGGCTTTACCGGGCTCGCGCACTTCAGCCGCGCCTTCCACGCCCGATTCGACATGAGTCCGTCCGAAGCGAGACGGGCATGATCGACGTCCGCAGCCTCACCCACCGCTTCGGAGATCGGACGGTGTTGCGCGGCATCAATCTCCACGTTGCTCCCGGCACCATTGCGACCATCATGGGAAGTAGCGGCGGCGGCAAGACCACGCTCCTCAAATGCATCTCGGGGTTGTTGATTCCTTCGGAAGGCGAGGTTACCGTCGCCGGAACCTCGGTCGGTGCCGAACCCGAAAGGGCTCGCCGCGCTATGGGCATGGTGTTCCAGAGCGCAGCCCTTTTCGATTCGATGACCGTTCGCGAGAACGTGCTGTTCGGGGTTCGGCGTCACGCACCGGTCCCGCGCCCGCAAGAGGCCGAACTGGTCACCGAGGTACTCGAACTCGTTGGTCTCGACCCCACCGTGGCCGACCTGCTCCCGGCCGAGCTCAGCGGCGGAATGCGCAAGCGGGTCGGGATTGCCCGCGCGATCGCCCTGGCACCAAAAGTCTTGCTTTACGACGAACCCACCACCGGCCTCGACCCGATCACCACGTACACGATTGATGCCGTCATGGTCCGTCTGGCGAAGGAACGTGGAGTGACCTCCCTGGTGGTCAGCCACGATGTCAGCAGCGTCATGCGCGTCAGCGATCAGATCGCGTTTCTTCACGCCGGCGAACTGATCTTCGATGGCGACCCACAAGGTTTCGCCCAGCAAGAAGCACCTGCCATCGCGGAACTGATCCAAAAGTCCCGCGCCACCGCGTTCTCCGTCCAAGACTGAACATTCATCACTTGGGAACGTTTCGTCCCTAAGATCCGAAAAGGAAAGGACTATGAAGAACCTGTTCACCGCTGCCATCGCCATCGTCGCGCTCGCGACCGTCACCGCATCGGCCGAGGCCCAAGCGCCGGGCCCCAAGGGTCAAGCCGGCCAAAAGGGTGCCGGACGGCAAGGCCAGGGCGGTCAGATGGGCCGCATGATGCGCATGAACCAAGAGATCATGAAGGAGCTCAACCTGACCGACAAGCAAAAGGAAGAGTTCAAGAAGTTTGGCGAAGCGCGCCGCGAGAAGATGATGAAGATGCGCGAGCAAGGCAAGCAAGACCCGCAAGCTATGCGCGCCAACATGCAAGCGATGAAGGCCGAGTACGAAGCGTTCCTCAAGAAGACGCTGACCAAGCAGCAACTCGAAAAGCACGAGAAGCTGATGAAGGAGTACCGCGAGAAGATGATGAAGGAGCGCGGCGGTCAGCCGGGCGCCGGTCGCGCCGGTAAGAAGAAGGGCGACGGCGGCTTCTAAAGCGCCAAAACCAACCCATACTCTGGGCTCTGCGCGGGATCGTCGCAGAGCCTTTCTGCTACCTGAACCGCCCCTAATCGCTCGTAGAGCCGGTGCGCGGCCTCAAACTGAACGTCCGACCAAATCTCCATCCGCGTAGCTCCGCGCTCACTTGCGCGACGCATCGCGAATTCGGTCAGCAACCGCCCGAGTCCCATTCCGCGCGCCGAAGCAAGCACGTACAGCCGCTCGAGGGAACAGTCGCAACCCGCGATTCGCACCAGCGGCTCCGTAACACCCTCCGGAATCGCGGGGAAGAACTCCACCGCCACCGTTCCCACCGGAGCGCCGTCCAGATACGCCAGGTAGAACTCGTCCCCGGTCTCCCAATAGCTTGCATCGAGCGCGTACAGGTCGCGGTGGTACCCCTCGGGAAACCAACCGAACCCGAACTCGTCGTACACCGCCTTGATCACGTGCACGGCATCGGCACTCTGAGGGTCGTGCGCGGGTCGAATCTCAATCATGGTGCGAGCAATTGATCGTACAGCCACGGCCAGTCCGTCCGCTTGCGTCCGTTCTGCAACGCCCGCTCGGCGAACGCCTTGGCCTCGTCTTTCCGATTGAGTTGCACCAGGATTCCGGCCTTCATTTCCAGCGCGTAACCGTACTTGGGATCGCCGAGCAGTGCCTCTTCAATGTGCCGCAGCGCATCGCCGTACTTCTGCTCGTTGTACATGATCATGCTCAGTTCGGAACGCGACGAGACGTGACGCGGACGGATCGCAATCGCCGCCTCGAGTTCCACCTTGGCTTCCGAATACCGCTTCAATCGCGACAGGGCGAGGCCGAGGTTTGCCGGGTACGCGACCTCCTTCAAATCCGTGCTTTTCGCGGTCCGGAAGTACTCGGCCGCTTTCTCGTACTGAGAGGTGGAAAAATGCGCCCGGCCGACCGTGTTCGCCGCGTAGCCATCCCGCGGGTCCACCGCCAGTGCCTCCATCCCAAACTTGATCGCATCCGCGTACTTGCCCTGTTCATGCAAGGCGTTCGCCAGTCGGCCGAGGGTGAACGCACTCTTTGGCGTCTTGGTGTTTGAGGCGCGAAACGCGCGTTCCGCCTCCACGTAATTGGGCTGGATGTCGGTGTAGTAGATGCCAATCTTCCGAAGCGTCCACGTGCTCGTCCCCGGCTTACTGAGAAGCGTCTGCCATACCCGATTCGCTTCGGAGTACTGTCGCTGATCCTGGTAGCTGAGGGCGACCAAGGCCTCCGCAAACTCCCAGGTCGGGTCCGACTTCTGAGCGGCCAGCGCCTCGGCGAGCGACGATTCGCCCGACGCGCGCTGAATCCAGGCGTAAACGAAGTGGAACCGAGTCCCTTTGTGAATTTGATCGGGGTTTTGTGAGTTCGCGACTTGCAGCGCCTTCCGCCACTGATCCGCGTAAGTCGGCATTTGGCCCCAGTCAATGCTCGTGTACACGAGATCGTTGTAAACGGCCTGCGTCCATTCGTTTACCGGGCAAGGGCTGATCTTGGCGGCTTCGACAAACGCCTTCGAACTATCCACGTGCGTCGCGCTCGCCTGCAACGAATCGGCCTTCTTGCGCAGCGTCACGTAGTCGTTGTTCACCCCGTCAATCGGAGACAGCTCCAGCTTGAGCTCCAGCCGTTGACCCCGCTGAACCGTGACGCGGCGAATCCGCGGGTTGTATTTGTCCAGCTGCACCGCAATCTCCACGACCCGGGTCGGACCGGTCACCACCGGAATCTTGCCGCCGAGCGGAAACGCGTTGCCGTCCATGAGCGCCGTGTAGCCCGTTACCGGCGTGCCGAGGTGATTGACCACCACCAGCGACACATAGGCAAACGGATCCACCTCTTCGTCCACCGTTTCGATCGGGTTTCGGCGCGACTCCGCCAGTACCGTGGTCGCGGCTCCCACGCCCGAAAAATGCGGTTCGGGGTCCTGCGGACCGACGCCGTCTTTCTTCACGGCCACCGGCACGCGCGCCGCCGCGTAAGTCACGGCTTCGTCCACGGTGATCAGGTGGTCGCTCCCGGCGCCCGGTCCGCGCAGGGCCTCCTCGAAGAAGTAGCTGAAGTAGCTGCGCTTATGGGTGTCCCATTCGTAGCTCTTTTGGTTCGGCTTGCAGCTAAAGATGGTGGTGGAGCACTTCGGACCATCATTGACGCGATCCGAGTCGTTGCTCGTGATGATCAACTCCTTGACCTGGCGTTGGCTCAACGGGTCCTGACTCAGTGCCTTACTGCCGAACGGATCGTTCCGGCACATGTCGTAAATCACGATCAGACTCGCGCCGGAAATCCGCGAGAGTTCCGCCGTGATCTCTCGCGCCGCGTACGCCGTCTTGGTAAATCGCCCCGGCCGCGGGTCTACCTCGTACGGCAAAAGGTATGTCTGGCCGTCCACTTCGCTGCCGTGACCCGTGAAGTAGAACAGGACGGTATCACCGGGTTTGGCCCGTTGCCGAATCCGCTCCAACTCGTTGAAGATGTTCTCGGCTGTAGGCGCCGTATTTCCCTGGTCGCCGGTGAGCGGAACCACGTGCTCGCGACGGAACCCACCGCGCGTGATCAGCACGTCCGAAAGCGCATTCACATCGTTCCCGGAAAACCGCAATGGACGAATGTCCGCCGATTTGTATCGGTTCACGCCCACGAGCAACGCATACTTTTCTGCCCACGCATTGGCCGGCAGAACCGTCAGTACCCACAATGACGCTAAACTTAACCCAACCTTTACGCCGCGCATCCTCTCCAACCTCGCTTCATCCAACGCCGTGGAAGCAAGGACGTTACCTAATGAATGCCCATCATGCGATCTCTTCAATCCTGTAGTGGCTCGTGGCTCGGTTGGTCGATCCAGGACGCGGTCCGCATCTCGGAATCCATGCGGATCACGTTCGCCCCGGGCGAATTTGCGGGCGAGGGAACCGATAAGGACGGCGACTTTGTGCTGCAAGGAACCTTCGATGCCGATGGCAACGTCACGATCGACCGCCGGTACACCCGCACACGATCGCAAAACCCGGAAACCACGGTATGGGTCTACCCCTACATCGGACGCTGGGACGGCACGTTCATCAGCGGGTTCTGGCACTATCCGCTCGGCGAAGCCGAAGGCGGACCGTTCGAAATGTGGCCCGCCAACGAAGAACAGATCGCGGAACTCAGCCTACAGGAGTTCAACGCGGAACGCCGAGCCCTCGCCGTCACAAATGGTGTGACACCGCAGGTCTGGGGACGGCGAAACATTCGCTGGTACTCTGAATCAAACGTTGAAACCGGTCGGCATCGTTCGTCCGTCCATCCGATAGGCCGTTCCGCCGTTCGTCCCGAATGAGATGCGCGTCGGAACCGTAGAGACAAGGTAAGACGGCGCGGCTTGCCGCCCGACAACAAAGGAAAACAACAACAGCATGTGGCAACGCTTTACTGAACGGGCCCGCAAGGTCGTGTTCTACGCACAGGAGGAAGCCCAAAAGTTTGGAGAGGGCTACGTCTCAACCGAGCATCTCCTGCTCGGGCTCGTGCGCGAATCCGACAGCGTGGCCGCTCGCGTGCTCGAGAAACTCGGCGTGAGCCTCACGCGGATTCGAGCCGAGGTCGAAAAGCAGCTCCCCCGAGGAGATGCACGACCCAACCAAGACATGACGCTGACGCCGCGTGCGAAACGTGTCATCGACTTGGCCTACGACGAGGCACGTAACCTCAATAACAATTACATCGGGACCGAACACTTGCTGCTCGGCCTCATCCGCGAAGGTGACGGCCTTGCCGGCCGCGTACTCGCCAAACTCGGCGTGGAGCTAGAAAAGGCCCGCAAAGAGGTCATGTCGCTCCAAGACAACGAGTCGCAGGCCAAGCCGGGCGCCAGCCCGCGCAGCAGTTCCGGCAGCGGCGCCAAGACGCAAACGCTCGACGAGTTCGGCCGCGACCTCACCGATCTTGCCCGCGACGGCAAACTGGACCCCGTCGTCGGACGGCACAACGAGATTGAGCGCGTGATGCAGATTCTGTGTCGCCGCACCAAGAACAACCCGTGCCTCATCGGCGAACCCGGCGTCGGCAAAACCGCCATCGCCGAGGGGCTTGCCCTGCGCATTGTCTCCGGAGACATCCCGGAACTGCTGAAGGATAAGCGGATCGTTGCGCTGGACCTCGCCGGACTCGTGGCGGGCACCAAGTACCGCGGCGAATTCGAAGAGCGGATGAAGAAGGTCATGGAAGAAGTCCGCAAGGCGGATGGCCAGGTCATCCTCTTCATCGACGAACTCCACACCCTGGTCGGTGCCGGAGCCGCCGAAGGTGCGATCGACGCCAGCAACATCATGAAGCCGGCGTTGGCTCGTGGCGAACTGCAATGCATCGGTGCCACCACGCAGGACGAATTCCGCAAGTACATCGAACGCGATGCCGCCCTCGAACGTCGGTTCCAAGCCGTCAAGGTGAAGGAGCCGAGCGAAGAGGAAGCGGTCGAAATTCTGCGAGGCCTTCGAGAACGGTACGAAGCGCACCACCAGGTCGAAATCACCGACGACGCGATCACTTCGGCCGTCTCCCTCAGCCAGCGGTACATTAGCGACCGTAGCCTGCCGGATAAGGCGATTGACCTCATCGACGAAGCGGCCTCTCGCGTCCGGCTCCAGCAGTCGCTCCCGCCAAGCGACGTCCGTCAAGACCGTCAGCGCCTCACGCGTCTGCGCACCAACTACGACCACCTCGCCAAGCGAACTGAAGACGCCGCCAGCCTGGAAGCGATGAAGACCGAGATTGATGAACTCGAGGTCAGCATTCTCGAGCGCGAAGAAGCGTGGTCCGCGACCGAGAAGCCCGAACCGCAAGTCGGCGAAACCGAAATCGCGGCGATCGTGCAAAGCTGGACCGGCATCCCCGTGCAGCGACTCGTCGAAACCGAAAGCAAGAAACTGCTCCGGATGGAAGACGACCTGCACGAACGCATCATCGGACAGCACGACGCGGTCTCGGCCGTCTCGCGCGCCATCCGCCGATCGCGTAGCGGCCTCAAGGATCCGAAGCGACCGATCGCGTCCTTCATGTTCCTCGGACCAACGGGCGTCGGAAAGACCGAACTCGCCAAAACCCTCGCGGCGTACCTGTACGAGAAGGAAAGCAACATCGTCCGAATCGACATGTCCGAGTACATGGAGCGGTTCGCCATCAGCCGACTGACCGGGGCCCCTCCCGGATACGTGGGCTACGATGAAGGCGGCCAGCTCACCGAGCAGGTCCGGCGAAACCCGTACTGCGTGGTGCTGTTCGACGAAGTCGAAAAGGCGCACCCCGAAGTCTTCAACCTTCTTCTCCAAGTGCTGGAAGACGGCCAACTCACCGACAGCCAGGGTCGCACGGTGGACTTTCGCAACACCCTGATCGTGATGACGTCGAATATCGGCGTCCGCCCGATCGAACTCGATAAGGGGCTTGGCTTCCGCGACAATCGGCTCGATTACAACGATCCGAAGGTGTACGAGAACATGAAGGCCAAGATGCTCGACGAGATGAAGAAGTCGTTCCGGCCCGAGTTCCTTAACCGGATCGACGAAGTCATCGTCTTCCAGCACCTCAAGCGCGACGAGATTCTGCGCATCGCCGACCTGTACCTCAAGCGGGTCAACGAGCAGGCCGAATCGCTCGGCATTCGCCTCGAGCTCAGCGAAGCGGTGAAGACGCTGCTCGTGGACAAGGGGTACGACCCGAACATGGGGGCTCGTCCGTTGCGACGCGCCGTCCAGCGGTTCATCGAGGACCCGCTCAGCGAGGAGATGTTGCTCGGGCGCTTCCAAGCCGGCGATCACATCCTCGCGGATGTCGACGGCGAAGGCAGCGAGACCGTCATCTTCAAGCGCAAGGATCCGGAATCGGGTGGCGAACCCGAGAAGGAACTCGCGACCCACTAAACGGTCCGCGCCGACCGTCCCGCCCTTCAGCTGAAGGGCGGGACATCTTTGTTTACGGAAGCCCTTCGCCGCGCGCCGCGACGTACAACCGGTACCAATCATCCCGGCTCAGTTCGATATCGTCGGCCCGTACCGCGTCCCGAATCGCCGACGGGCGGGTGGAACCGACGATCGGCACGATCCCGCTCGGATGCTTCAGCAAGAACGCCAGCGCGATTTCGGTGCGACCGACGCCGTGCTCGGTGGCAATCTTGTCCATGAGTTCCACCAGCGCGGTCTGCTTCGGGCTCAGGTCCGTTTGCGGAGCCTTCGGCGTGCCGAGCCAACCACCGCCAAGCGGACTCCACGCGAGCGGCGTGATCGTGCGCTCCAGACATTGGTCCAAGGTGCCGTCGGTAAAGCACGCCAGACGACCCAGGTGAATCTCCACCTGATTCACCACGAGCGGAAAGTCCAGCGCCGATTGCAACGCGCTGACGAAGCTCGGCGAAAAGTTTGAAACGCCGAAGTATCGAACCTTGCCCGCCGCGTGAAGTTCGGAAAACGCGTCCGCGATCTCGCGGGGGTTCATCAGGACGTCGGGACGATGAAGCTGATAGATGTCAATGTAGTCTGTCTGAAGGCGTTCCAGCGACGCGTCGCACGACCACCGAATGTGCTCGCCGCTAAAGTCGTACCGGTGCGGACTGCCCTCGGGCTGGTTCGGAAACCGAATCCCGCACTTGGTCGCGATGACGATTCGCTCGCGTAAGTCCGGATTTGCGGCCAATACCTCGCCGTGCAACGTTTCGCAGGCCCCCGCCGCGTAGATGTCGGCGTGGTCAAACAGGGTGTAGCCCGCTTCCAGAGCCGCGTCGAGTGCCGCGTGGGCGTTGCGACGTTTCTCCGCGTCCACCTCCGCCGGGTTCCACGTGCCCGCGATGCGCATGCATCCGTAGGACAGGCGTCCCGCCCGAATCCCGCTTTTGCCGATGGTCTGGTGTTTCACTCGGCCGGTTTACCCGTGCCGCACGCTCGCAAACTCACCCAGAACCGCCTCGTACTCGGCCAACGTGCTGCAGCGGGTCAGCCGATCCCGAATCTGGCTGGCTCCCATTTCGCCCTTGATGTAGAGCGGCATCTGCCCGCGCAACGATCGGCACGCCCGCAACTCGGCATGTACAAAATCCTCGGATTCACGCGCCTCCGAGAAGGTCCTCACGCCACATTCGTAAGCGATTGTGAGCCGCACGTGCTCCAACGACGTTTCGATCCGTTCGCGCAACCCCGGCGCTTCCGCCGCTGGAATCTCCTCGCCCCGCGCGAATGCCGCCAACCCGCGCTGAATGTCGCGGAGTCGCCACGGGTTCGAAATCGCCGCGCGTCCCACCATCACGCCATCGCAGCCCGTCTCGCGCAACATCCGCACCGCGTCCGCCGGAGTCTTGACGTCACCGTTCCCGATCAGCGGCACCGTCACCGCCTCGCGTAAGTCGCGAATGAGCCGCCAGTCGGCCTCGCCCTCGAACCCTTGCTTCGCGAACCGCGCGTGGAGCGTCAGCATCTTCACCCCGGCATCCTGAAATCGTCGCGCGAGATCGGGGGCTGCAAACAGGCTGTAATCCCACCCTGCCCGCACCTTGACCGTCACCGGAATCTTGACCGCCGCCACCACTGCGCGCACGATCCGCTCCGCGAGTTCCGGATCCTTCAGCAACGCGGCTCCGGCTCCGGTCTTGCAGACCTTTGGCACCCAGCACCCCATGTTGATGTCGAGAATGTCCGCGCCCTCTTCCTCGACGATTCGCGCCGTCTCCGCCATGATCTCCGGATCGCCGCCGAAAATCTGCACCGAGAGCGGGTGCTCGTCCGGGTGCCGACGCATCTTGCGCTTGGTCTTTTCGGCGCCGTAATGGATGGCCATCGCGCTCACAAACTCGGTCACGGTGAGGCCCGGGTTCGCGATCCGCTTCGCGATTAGTCGCATGGGGAGCGACGTCACGTCCTCCATCGGCGCAAGGATGAGCCGATTCTCAATGGGTACCGATCCGACGTGAAACGCTGCCAACGCGTTTATTGTGAATCAGCGCGCCACGCGCAGGTTCCGGTCGCGCCATGCGGCGACGTCGGGTCGGGTCCGTGCGACCGACTCCAACGCCTGCGCGCCGTCTCGGGTGGTCAACAGGGCCCGCACCAGCGCATCCAACGGCTCACCATCGCGGGCGGTATCCAGCACTTCCATCAAAGTGGGCACGAGCGCCGGCTGATCATGGCATTGCTCGAGCACCCGGCTGGCCTCGGCCGATCGCGCAAGGGGGGAAGT
>JANRKI010000018.1:0-29513 GCA_033763535.1 Fimbriimonadaceae bacterium
CGATGGGGAAAACCTCTTACCATGAAGCACTTTCGCACCCTCAGCCTTGCAACTTTCTTCCTCCTCGTCGCTGGTCTCGCCTGCGACTACGACCGATCTCGCGATCCTAATCACCAAAATACCGTGGACAAGTACGATATCAACCTTGACGTCCGTCCCCTCGAAGGGAACGGGCCGACGATCCGCATAACGCGGGATACCCTCGTCTCTACCCCCAGTCTGGATATCCGAGATGCCCAAACGGTTCTACTGTTAAACGGAATCCAACCGGGCCGAGACGGATATATTCGTGAACTTTACTTTATTCTTCTGGACGATCGTTTTGCCCAAGATCGCGAGTATCGGAGCCGTAGCGAAGTCAGGTTCGGATTAGGCGATTTTGACCCCGAAGACCGAGGTTCAGACGTCGGCTACGTGTGGAATGCAAACCACGAGTTTGCCAATCTGGCCGGCCGCTTCGAGCTCACCGGCATGGACGGGAGCCTCCTCACATTTACCCTTACCGACGTGATCCTTGAGAGCAAAGACCCGTACGTCAGACCACCCGGATTGTCGACCGGTCGCCTCATGCTCAACGGCACCATCACGATCGACCTCGCTGACGCGGTAGTACGTGGGTAGTACTCGCGCCGCAAGTTGATTGACACATTCGGTCGCGCTCAGACTGTCAAGTAGCCTGCGTTGGAGCAGGGGCACGAGTACTTGCGGTGGCAACGCAACGCGGACATCGAGCAACGAGATGGTTTGCCCTACCAATGCCAGCCTCGCGACTCATCCGACCTCGGCGTAGATTCGCGCGGACACCGTGCTTGTCAATCGTAACGAACAAGCCCCCGAAATTCGCCCGCCCCGTCATCATCCCGCCGCCCCGAACGTCTCAATCCATGTGCCCGCCGCTCTCCTCGCCGCCACCCTCCTCACCCAGGTCTCCATCGCCGAATTCACCCCGGCGCCCGGACCGCTGGACAATCCGCTCAAGGGTTGGGCACCGTACGCGTTCAATGGCCAGGCCTACGCGCTCCCGCACACCATGGCCTTCCATTACGTCAGTTGGCGCGAACTCGAACCCGCCGAAGGCGACTACCAATTCACCAAGTTCGAACGGCGCTGGGAGACCGAAGGCTCGCGCGGACGGCACGTCATCTTGCGCCTCTACATGGACTACCCGAACCAACCGAACGCACTGCCGACGTACCTCATCGATCAAGGCGTCAAGCAGACTCGGTACGTGACGAAAGAGGTCGGCAACGGGTACAGCCCCGACTACCGCGACCCTCGCCTGCTCGCCGCGCTCGAAAAACTCATCGCGAAAATGGGCGTGCGCTACAACCGCGACCCCCGCGTCGCCTTTCTCCAGCTCGGAACCCTCGGTTTCTGGGGCGAATGGCACACGTGGCCTCGCGAATCCCTGTTCGCCCCGCCCGAGGTTCAGCGCCGCGTCATCAACGCCTACCGACGTGCCTTCCCGAACAAGCACATCATGGCCCGCTACCCGGGCGGAGAGCTCGCCCCGATGAATTGGCTCGGCTTCCATGACGATATGTTTCCGGAAGACACCGACCCGCCCGCCGGCACCCGCAGCCTCGAAAGCACCTTTTTGCCGATGATGCGCAAGAGCGGCCTCGCCCAGCGTTGGCGCACCGCCCCCATCGGCGGAGAGATGGTCCCCCGCGCCGCCAAACGGTTCCTCGGTCCGGAATGGGAAACCACCAAACGCGCCCTAGAACTCGCCCATTTTTCCTGGGTCGGCCCGTACGGCCCCAGCATGGAAACGCTCTCGGCGACCGAACGCACCCGCGCCGAATGGATGGTCCGTCGGATGGGCTACAACTTCGTGCTCAACACCGCCGATTTCGCGCGGAATCCCGACCACCTCCTCGTGCAACTCCGCGGCACCAATACCGGCGTGGCCCCGTTCTACTACCGCTGGCCCGTTCGACTCGCGTACATCAAGGATCGCGGCCTCGGCCGAGTCTTCGAATCCAACGTCGACATCCGAACGTGGCAACCCGGGCCGTTCTCCGCCCGGATCAAGCTCCCGTTGCCCCAGGCCGGCGAATCCGGCGTCGCCCTCGGCGTCATCGACCCAATGACAAACCGACCCGCGATCCGGTTCGCCAACACCGCACCCCGCATCGAGGGGTACACGGTGCTGGCGTCAAACCTGTACTAACGCAACGGCTGCCAGCTCAGCGGTAACCGTACGCCTCGTCGCAGCCGCACTCCTCGTGCGCGGAGTACATGTCGATGAAGTCCGGATCGATCGCCGCCTTCATCTTGTCCATGTTCCGCGCGGCGGTCGCAAAGTCCATTGTCGGATTCTCGTGCTTCAGGCCCTTGGCCGCCAACATGATGTCGAAGAACCGCGTGTTCGGGGTGATCCCGCCGACCTGCTCCGCCCCCGGACCTACGGCCGTCACCAGCACATGCTCCGCGGTGTGATTTCCGCTCGTAAAGTTGACCCGGTTGTGGTTCCCCAGTACGGTCGCCATCGTCATATTGACGCTCCGGTAAAAGTTCGAGGCCTTGAACGGGCTGTTCCCCTTCGTCGCATCGACTACCGCCGACGCCTCGGTCGGAGTGAGCTTGTAACCCAGCTTGGCCTGAACCAATCCTTGCACATCGCCTACGCTCGGGCTCGCGCCCAGCGTTTTCAGGATCGTCTCGAAGCTCGCCTTGAATCCGCTAAAGCTCGCCAGCGCCGTGTTCGTATCGATGTACTCCTCCCCGTCGCCGTTCAACGAAGGTCCGCCGCAGGCGTGGTCGGCGGTGATGATCACGAGCGTGTCCCCGTCGGCCATCGCGAAGTCGATCGCCACCTTCAGCGCGTCCTCAAACGCGATTTGGTCGTAAAACAGCCCCGCGAGGTCGCTGCTGTGGGCCGCGTGGTCCACCCGACCGCCCTCGATCTGCAGAAAGAAGCCGTTGCGATTGGTCTTGAGTTCGTTGATCGCGTGGGCCGTCATCTCCGCCAGCGTCGGAACCTTCGCCGCAATCTCCGGAGAGTGGTTGCGATCGACCGTGTACGGCAGGTGACCATCGGCAAAGATGCCCAGCACCTTGCGGGCCCTGCTCGCCAGCATCCCCGTCCGATCCTGAACCACGTCGTAGCCCGCCTCGCGGAACTTCGCGTACAGGTCCATCTTGTCCTTCCGCTTGTCGGCGGCAAAGAATCGGTTGCCGCCGCCCATCAGCACGTCAACGCCGCTCTTCAGGTACCGCTCGGCAATCAGGGCCTCCAGGTCGCGGTTGACGCAGTTGATCGCGAATCCGGACGGCGTCGCGTGGGTAATCGTGGTCGTCGTAACCAGACCGGTCCGCACGCCCTTCTCGTGCAGCAATCCGTAGAGCGTGCGCAGTTCCACGCCGTCCGGAGTGCCGTCGGGAAACGTGTTGATCATCCCGTTCCACACCCGCCGTCCCGAACCCCAGGTGCTGGAGGCCGCCGCCGAATCCGTCACCACCGAGCTCAGCGAACGCGTCTCTTGCAGGCCGTTGACCGCAAACTCCTGATCCACCAGCCAGCCCCAGTAGCTCGGCTTGCCGTTCACGTAGCGCGAATGCGCATCCACCATGCTAAAGGTCTGGTGCGCCATCCCGTCCACCACGCAAAAGATTACGTTCTTCGCGCGGCGTGCGCGACGTGGCTTGTACTGCAGCGATTCGGCCCCGGCCATGCCTGCGGCCAAACCGGCCAGACCCAAGGACCCGGCACCGAGAAGAGAGCGTCGTGATAGCTTCATAGGTTCACCCACCGCAACGCGATGTGACTCTATTTTGAGCGATCCGACCGGCTCACACGGTTAAGAGAGTGTTAACGTGCTTGCAAACGTTGGCACAGACGCACCGCCGCCGACTTCAACGCCTCATTCGAGCGCTCGCCCACCAGCAGTACCGTCAGACCCGGCTTGTGCCAGCCGATGCTGTTCGCCTTGCCCAGCGTGCCCAGGCTGAACTTACCGCCGGCGTCCGGAACCATCCCGGTGAGCGGGACCGTGCCTTCCATCGCGATCAAAATCAGCGAACCTTCGCCATCCCGAATCCAGACCCGTTCGACGCGCTTGCCGTCAATGTTGCCTTGCTCGACGCCTTCAATATTCAGCCGATCCGGCGAGGTCGCCCGGCCCGCACTGTCAAAAACGCCTTCCACCCATTGCCGAATCTCCGCCGGCGCCTGCTCGGACTGTCGCGAAGGGGCAAAGCTCGCCATCGCCCGCGCCAGATACTCCGTATCGGTGCCACCCACGGTGGTCCGCTGGAAGTATCCGCCCACCAGAATCACCGCGAAGAGCACCGCGCTCAGCTGCCACGCGTACCGCTGAATCCAGCTGCCAACCTGACGATTTCGGTCCATTTCGTCAAATCGTGCGCGGCACGCTTGCCACCCTTCCGACGGAACTTCCACCGCGGCCCGGGCGCGGAGGGCCTGCCGAAGGAAGGTCAGGTCGGCTACTTCGGCCCGGATGGCCGGGTCCGCCATAAGCGATTCCACGCGGGCGCTTTCCTCTGCCGATGCGGTGCCATCGATGTACGCGCTGATGAGTTCTTGCTCGACCTGATCCAATTTACGATTCCCCTGTCTCTACTTAACGTTCCATTCGTCCGATCTATGCCGGATATCGCCTAATCTTCCGGCGAAAACCCGTCGACTTCTTCCGGTCGCAAGTAACCCTCGCGCACGGCGAACTGTCGAAGCGACTTCCGAAGCAATGCCCGACCCCGGGCCAGCCGCGATCGCACCGTTCCGACCGGAACGTCCGTCGCATCGGCCACCTCTTGGTAGCTCAATCCTTCAATATCGCTCAAGATCACCGTGATCCGAAAGTCCGTCGGCACCGACGCGAGCGCCTCTTCGATCTCCGCCCCGAGGGCTTCGTCAAACAGAACTCGCTCCGGAATCTCCGCTTCCGAACCAACCGGCTCGGCCGTGCTCTCTTCCTCCAGGGAAATCATGCCCGGGCCGCGCTGGTGTCGCCGATACCGATTGATATACAGATTGGTGACAATCCGCAATAACCACGCTTTGAAGTTATTGCCATCAAACCGGTCGAACGCTTCGTACGCTCGCACCATCGCTTCCTGGGACAGGTCTTCCGCTTCGTCGCGCGAGCGCGTGAGTCGTAAAGCCGTACCAAACACGGACGGAAACACCTGCTCAGCCTGCCGCTCGAAAGTGTCGCGCTTGTCGCGCCTCCCGAACCGCATCGTGCGCCGATAATACCCGTCGGCAGGTTCAACCGGACCCAACCGTCCCAAGTTCCCGCTGCGCACCAATCGTTCGCCTTCCCCGGAAAACCGGGACCGCCGACCTACAGCAATTTGTACGTGAACGCCAACGCGGCCGCCCGTCGCAGCGGAGCACCCTCCGGCAACCGACCGCGCTCCCCCAGTCGGTCCACCTCTTCCCAAAACGTTTCGTCATCCGCAAAGAACGTCTGGACGTACCGCCGCGCCCTCCGCCGACCGCCCTCGGCCAGAGTCACCTCCAACCCCGTCGGCTCATCTACCAGCGGCACCGCGCGATCCAGCAATTGATCCAGCAGTTCCTCGCCATCTTCAAACTGCGCCAGCCAAGGGAAAAATCGCTCGCACACCGCGTCCACGATCTCCGCGTCGTACCGGGGCTCACTCCCGATCCACCACGCCCAGTGCCCCGGCGGAAGCTCGAGCTCGCCGATGTCCCCGCTCAGCACCTTCATCGGGGCGTCGCTCGGCACCGACCAGTACTTCGCCCGCACGTCCCGCATCCGCTGGTGGCTCAGGTGAAACTGCACTCGGACCGGCAGCCGACCAGACTCATCCCGCGCATCGTCCACGCGTAGCAATAACTCCGCGATCCAAGACTCAAAGCGACGCTCGAATAACGGCGTGCCCCCGTTGTGGAATCGACGAAACCCCGCCCGCTCAAACTTCGGCGAAAACGCCGCCGCCAACGTTTGCCGAACCGACAACGCCCGGGCCGCACTCGCCACATCCGTGGCCGGAAGCACCTCGCGGCGCCAAGCATTCGAGTCTCGGTACGTCCGCCGCATCGTCTGATCCGTAATGCTACGGCGCCATCGGTGCCGGAGGAGTTGTAATCGCGCGCCCGACCGTCAGCGTCGTCCGTGGCCGCCAAATCGCCGCCGGAACGTCCGCCGAATCCACCGTCTCCGGCCCCACTGCCGTGCGTCCGCCCGGAAGGTACATCGCCGCCGCCTCACTCACCGCCACCCCGCCCGGCGGACAAACCTTCTGCACGTGGGCCGCAATGTCGATGACGTGACTAAAGTTCAATGTGGTGATGTCGTTCGTGTCCGGCGCCACCACCGAGCCCGTATGGACGCCGCACCGCACCTGAATCGGGACGCCGATCCGGTTGCGATAGGTATTCAGCTCCGGCAACGCGCCCTGTATCGCCTTGCCCGCCGCAAACGCCTGGCTCGGATGATCGAACGCGCACGTCACCCCGTCTCCCGCCGTCGAGTGCACCCGCCCGCCAAACTTCAGCGTGATCTTCTCCACAAACTGGTGGTACTCGTTAAACGTGTACTCGATCGACAACTGATCGGCCCGCTCCTTCATCTTCGTGGAACCCACGATGTCCACACTGAGAAACGTCATGTGCTTCTCGTTCTGACGCAGACGGTCCTGCAACTCCACCAGTTGGGAAAGCAGTTCCATCCGCTCGCGGACCGGGTCCTTGAGGCCGAAGCGATCGCGGTGCTGCGCCACGATCCGCTGGAGGAATGCCCCGCCGACCGCCGCGCCGATCGTGATCGGCAACAACGCGAACGATTCGATCGCCACCGGCGTGCGGAACAGAAGGCTGAACAGCGCGAACAACGCAAAGGCTCCGCCGCCCAAAATCGCGCCGCAGATCGCCGCCGACTTCGTGTCCTTTGCCAAGGCGATCTGATAAATCCCCACCGAGACCGTCAGCAGCGCGATCATCTGCAAGATGCCGTACTGACTCACGAAGTCGGCAAATCGCCAGTTGATCGCATTGAGCAACGCCGTCACCGCCGCCATCGTGCCGACCGCCACCATCCGCCGGGTCTCCGGCTCCAGCGTCAAAAACTGCGCTCGGACCGTCGTGAGGCCCGACGCCGCCGTGCGATCCGTCCGAACCTTGACCGCCAGCCGTACGTACTCCGTCGGAGCGCCCGTTGCCTCGGCCACCGCCTGAATCGCGTCGTCGTCCAGCGTGCCGCCGTTCGCCTTGCGCAACCGCTCGGCCAGCGTGATCATCTGCTCGACGGCGTCGTCGGACATCTCGGCCTCCCGAACGGAGACCGAAATACTATTGAGCTCCGTACTCACCGCGAACCTTCCCCCAATGCCGTCCTCGCGCGCAAACTCCGACCGTCCGCCCCCGTTGCTGATCATTACGGGGTTCGATCACGCCGACGTTTCGTACGCGTCCCAAAAGTATGCGACGTTTTCATCAAAATTGCCGCCGTCGTGCCTAGGATTCCTGGCCCGAACAGGGCTAAAGTGTGAACGTCCATGCGCCAACGCCATCCGGACCCGATCGCCACGCTCGGCGCCTCCGTCAACCTTTTGTTGGCGGTCCAGATCGCGGTCGGCGCGATTCTGGCGTTTCAGTACCGTGCGGGGGAAAAAACCGCCCACGCCGACACCGCCGCCATCGCGAAGCACGCCGGCTCCGGATTCCTCCACGGGGTCCACTACTGGGGCTCCGCGCTCCTGATTCTCTTGTCCGGCTTTCTGGTTCTCGCCGCGACGTGGTCCGGCGCGTACCGAGGCCAAACTCGTAGCCGGTACCTGTGCGCGCTCGCCATTTTCGCCGTCACCATCGGGTTTCAGCTCACCGGAAACCTGCTTCCCTTCGACCGCCACGGTGTGCAAACCGCCGCGATTGAAGGATCCATCATTGCCCGAATCCCCGGCATCGGTCCGACCCTCGCCTCCGCGACGCTCGCGGGAAACGCCTTCGGCCCCGCGACCCTTGAACTGTGGTGGAATGCGCACCGCTTCCTCTTCCCGGTGCTCTGGATCATCACCGGGATCGTGGCCGCGCTCGCCTACATGCGGCACGAGGACGTCGAGATCGACCTTCGTCTGGCCGCCATCCCCACCGTAGTTTGCGCGCTGGTCGCGGCATTTGTGGCCGCCCCGCTCGGTTCCGCCGCCACCCCCGACGATTACAGCCGCTTCGATGCTGCCCCGAGTTGGTACACCTTGCCCGCCCACGGACTTCTGGTCGTGTTCGACCAAATCGCCCCGGGCCTGGGCTGGGTCGGGGCAATGCTCCTGCCGCTCATCGCCGGCGCCGTGCTTCTGGGCCTCGCCGCGACTGAAGCGGACGTGCGCGCCGCTCGCACCACCGTCATCATCCTTGCCCTCGCCTTCGGGTTGCCAACGCTCCACGTCATCGGCCGGTCGGCTCCTCTCGTCGGAACCCGAGATCCGGTGTCCGATCCAACGCGCGTGACTCCGCCCGGCACCGTCGACGCAACCGTGCAGCCCCCGCAAGACGCTACGCTTGCCGCCAAGGGCCGAACCGCCTTCAACGCCGGACCGTGCGCCGGCTGTCACGGCCAGGATGGGATCGGCACGCCCGCCGGACCGTCGCTCACGCGTTCGCACGTCCGCCACCCGGAGGCCGAATACTACGTGCGCTACATCGTCAATCCCAAGTCGGTCAAGGCCACGTCAACGATGCCCGCGTTCCCGGACACAAAGAAAGAGGAACTCGACGCCATCGCCGAGTTCCTCCGATTCCCCATTGCGCCGAAGCCGGACGCGCCGAAGCCCGACTAGCTGCAGCCGGTCAGGTCCGGCTCGGCCGCCGTGCGCGGCGTCAGGCTGATATCGCCAATGTTCACCGGCGTCAGGCCGAGCGTCGGCAGCGACGCATTGCAACCCGGGTCACCCGTGCGGAAGCCCAGACCGTCGAACGAGAACACCCGTCGGTACGAAG
This sequence comes from Fimbriimonadaceae bacterium, assembly GCA_033763535.1. Taxonomy (GTDB): domain Bacteria; phylum Armatimonadota; class Fimbriimonadia; order Fimbriimonadales; family Fimbriimonadaceae; genus Fimbriimonas. Next base: position 8,927 of record JANRKI010000018.1, read on the forward strand.
CCGGCATCGTGTCCGCGATCACGCTGAACGCCGCCGCATTGGTCGGAACCGACGCGCGGAAGGTGCCGCTGAACGGCTGCGCCACCGTGCCAACCCGCACGCCCGCCGCGTCGTAAAACTCCAGCGTCACGCCCCGAACCGGCGTGCCCGTCGTCCCGTCCACGATCCGCCCGACCACCACGCCTTGGCGCGGTTTGATCTGGTACGGCGTGAAGTAGTCCGTACCGTTGAATCGCACGCCCGCGTAGTACGTGGTGCCCGTGACCTGATTCCCCGCTTGGAACAGACCGCTGTCGTCGCCCAGCGTGCCGAATGCGAATGCCGCATCCGACGTGCGCCAGCCCGAAGTCGGGAGCACCGTGCGTGTCGTGCCGCTGTAGGTCACCAGCTGGAACTGGACGCGCTGATTCACTTCCAAGTTCAGCGGATCCAAGATTCGCGGCGTGCCGTTAAACGTCGTCGTAACTTCAATCGCCTCGACGAACGTCTCCGGACCTGCCACGATGCTGCCACCCGTGGAGCTGGTGCTTCCCCCGGCACCGCCACAGCCCGCAAAAACGAGTGATGCGAACGGGAGCAGGATCCATCCCGCTCGAGTCCACGAATTGACGCACTTCATCGCCCCTATTATGCCAACGGTTCGCATTTCTGACTACCCTCTCCCTCAAGAATCCTGATAACGACGTTTCAGCGTGCCTATAAGCCGCAATCTGGCGGCGGTGGCGGCGGCGTTCCTGCGACTTTCCGCGTGATGATCGGAGTGCCCGGCAACGCCGTCGTCACCCCGTTCGTCAATGCCGGCACCGGTGCCCGAAAATCGGGACAGACCACGCTGTACTCGTTGCTGCCGTAACCGAACTGGTTGTAGTACCGGCTCACGATCGTCTCCATATCGAGCAAAAATCCCGTCGTTGTCGTCGGCACGTTCAACTGAAACGACCCGTTAGAGCCCGTAAACATGCCGCCCGTCACGGTGCCGCCGGACGTGTAAGTCGCCACGCGAACGCCCGGCACTCCCTGGTTGTCATCGTTCCGCACTTGCCCGCGCACCCGCGCAACCGCTCCACCGGAAACCCGAAAGTTCAACGTCTGCGCCCCGTCACCGGCCCGGATCTGAAACGTGCCGCTGTTCGCACCGACCGCCGTAAACGCTCCGGCCGACGTGATCGTCGCCACGCTTCCCGCCGCCGTCGTACTGAAATCGGTTGTCGGAACCTCCGTGACCGCGCCCGCCGCGTCCCGACCCCATCGGCGCGCCACCAACGTTTCGCCGGTTCGAATCTGCAACGGGTCCACCACGAAGCCATCCGCGGTGCGAAGCTCAATCACGATCGACGTAATCGTCGGGTCCGGCGGAGTCGTGCCGCCCCCTCCGCCGCCGCTACCGCCGCACGCCAGCAATGTCAACGTCACGGCGGTCGCCCCAAACCCGGGGACAGAGATCGTCCATCGCGGCATCCTACGTCGTTCCATCATCAACCCCTCACGCATTCCGTCGCCCGCATCGCTGGCCTGTCCAACAAGACCGCCCGCCGCGCCGGATTCGTTCACCCTTCAGTTTGCCCGAACTCGGTCGAAAATCCGTGCGGCAACAACTCGGCAAGGAAAAAACTCTTCCGATCCCCACCTTCCGACTCCATCACCACCTCGAAGGTGCCCGGGTCCACCGCGAATTCGGCCAGCACCTGCCGGCACATGCCGCACGGCGTCCCGCCATCCCGCGTGACCACCGCCACTGCCACCGCGCGCTGAACCCCGCCGGCCACCATCGCGGAAATCGCACCCCGTTCCGCGCACGCCGTCAGGCCAAACGACACGTTCTCTACGTTCGTGCCGACGTACACCTGCCCGCCGGAAGCCAGCACCGCCGCGCCCACCGGGTACCGACTGTACGGCGCGTACGCCCGCGCGCGCACCGCCCGGGCCGCCTCGACCAAGGCCTCTCGTTGGGAGGCCGTCATCATGCGCTCAGCACCGCGATCGTCACCCCGTGACCGCCCTCCGCCGGCTCGCCATCCCGAAACGACTCGACATCCGCATGCTTCTTCAGCAACTCCTGCGTGACTTTGCGCAGCACCCCTTCGCCCTTGCCGTGGACGATCCGTACCTGGTGCACGCCCGCAAGCACCGCATCATCAATGAACTTGCTCAGTTGCTCCGCCGCATCCTCCGCGCGCCGATGAATGAGCTGAATCTCCGTCGTGGCGTGCATTGCCCTCGCGAGTCGAACCGTCGTCGTCTTGCTCGGCGCCGCCGTGACTTCGCCCGTCTTGCGCAATCGTCGCAACGGCACCTGCATCTTCAGCGCGCCCAACTGAACCGTTGCGTTGCCGTCCCGACCAAGCTCCAGTACCACTCCGGCCTGTGAAAACCCTTCCACCCGCACCGTACTGCCCTTCTCCACCCGATCCGGATCGCGCTCGGGCGTCTTTGGCGAAAACTCCCGCGCGAACTCGCGTCCCACGAGGTCCAAATCCTTGAGTCCCTGCCGCGCCGCTTCCCGCTTCCGCGCGTCGCCCGGCGATTGCTTGAGTTCGTCGAACAGCCGCTGCGCTTCCAGCCGAATCTCGCGCAGCGCCGACTCCATCACGTCCTGCGCGTTCGCTAACGCCTTGTCACGAATCTCCTGCGCCTCCCGAAGATTTGCCTCCGCGCGCCGCTCGCGATCCCGCAGCTCATTGAGCCGCCGATCCGCTTCGCCCTGCGCCTTCCGCGCCTGACGCTGCGCCTGCGCCAACTCCTCGATCATGTGCGCGATATCTTGCGCCTGCGTCCCGAGCGTTTGCCGGGCTTGCTCCACCAATTCCGCCGGGATGCCGTACCGCTCCGCGATCTTGAGCGCGTGACTCGCCCCCGGCGCCCCGACCAGTAGCCGGTAGGTCGGCCGGAACGTGCGCGGGTCGAACTCCATCGCCGCGTTGCCGTACGCCGGATGCTCGTACGCAAACGCTTTCAGCTCGCCGTAGTGACTGCTCGCCAGCACCACCGCCCCGCGATCCGCCAACTCGGCCAGAATCACCCGCGCCAACGCTGCGCCTTCGGCCGGATCGGTCCCCGATCCGATTTCGTCCAACAGCACCAGCGCGCCGGGCTTCAGCTGCCGCAAGGCCGTTCCGACGTTCTTGATGTGCCCGGAGAACGTCGAAAGCGACTGCTCCATGCTCTGCTCGTCGCCGATGTCCGCCCAGATCTGGCTCACCGGCGCCAACCGCATTGCCCCTGCGGGCACCATCAGCCCGGCCTGCGCCATCGCAACGAACAACCCGACGCACTTGATCGCTACCGTCTTGCCGCCCGTGTTCGGACCGGTAATCAGCACGTTCTGACCGACCCGCAAGGCCAAATCCAGCGGGATCGCCGTCTCCGGGTCCAGCAACGGATGCTTCCCGCCGCGAATCTCCACCGCCGCCTCGCCTTCGCCGAGTTCCACGACCACCCCGCGAACCGCGTGACCGTACCGCGCGATCCCGAACGCCAAGTCCAGGCTCGCGGAGGCCGCCAAACCTTCCCGAATCTCCGCCGCGACCGTCCCCACTCTCGACGACAGTTCGCCCAGCACCCGCAACGTCTCCTCGCGCTCCTGACCGTCCAGCTCCCGAATCAGGTTGCCCATTTGCACCACCGATTCCGGCTCGACGTAGATCGTCTGCCCGCTCGCGCTGCTGTCGTGCACGATCCCGCGAATCTTGCCCCGATTCTCCGCCTTTAGCGGCAACACGTACCGACCGTCGCGAACCGTGTAGATGGGGTCGCTCAGCAAGTCTCGGTACCGCACCGCCAACTGCTGAATCGTCTCCGCGACCCGCGACGCGGTGCTGCGCTTCCGACTCCGAATCTGACCCAGGGCAACGCTGGCCGAATCCCGCAGACCGCCGCCGGGTTCCAGCGCGTCCTGCAACTTGCCCTCCAGCGCCGACTGATCCGGCAAGCGGTGCCCGTCCTCCGCCAGCCGCGGACTCGCCTCCATCCGTCCCGCCAAAAACTTGCGCATCGCCCGCATCGCGGAGAGCGCCTCGCCGACGTGGTATAGCTCCTCGCCGCCGAGCACCCCGCCCTTTTCCGCTCGCGTGACGGCGTGCGTCAGATCGCGCACTGCGTGCAACGACGGCACGAGTTCGCGCTCGAGCGCACTTGACGCTTCCAGCGTCCGTTCCCGCCGCCACCGGATCGTGTCGGGCTGAAACGACGGCACGAGCTCGGCGGCCAATGCCTGGCCCATCGCCGTTTCGCAGTGACCTGCCAACCGACGCCGCACCTCGCCAAACTCCAAAACATCCAGTGCGTGCATGGACCCTGTCTATTGTGTCGTGATCGCAAGCACGCGATCACCAAATTGGGCACATGGGGCCGCGCGGTCCCGCGCCAAAATGACCTCATGATCGCCGCCATCACCGCCTTGCTGATCGTTGCCGACCCGGTCCGCCTGACTCCCGAGGCCGACATCTGGGCCTATCCGCACGCCGCCGATCAGCGCGACCCGTACCTCCGCGTCTGGGGACTCGGCGACCGCAGCACCGGCCGAGACGCCGCCGAAACCGAAAATGCCAGCTACTCGCTGCTGCGCTTTGCCCTGCCCGTTTCGCGCAAAGGCGAACGCCTGCTTGCCGCCGAGCTCGTGGTCACGCACATCGCAAATCCCGCCTGGGATGCGGCCCGATCGAAGGCGAACCCCATCGAAGCCCGCTCGGTGACCGGCACCATCGACGAGAAATCCTGGACGTACGACGCCCTGTTCAAACTCACTCTCGGCACCGCCGACGCCGACCGCTACGGCATTGGATTCGCGACCGAGATCGTTCCGGACAAAGAGCCGGAGATCCGGATCAACCTCCTCGGCGAGAAGTCCCGGTTCGCGGCCGATGTCGATCGTGCGCTCGGTGCCGACGGGACCCTCGCCATCGCCCTCACCAGCCGCATCAGCGCCGAGACCCGCGCCGTTTACAAGCTGTTCAGCAAAGACGCCGAACGCGCCGCCGTGCGCCCGCAGCTGGTGCTGACGTTCGGCACCCTGTAGTCCAACCTCGCAAGTACCAAAACGGCCCGACCTCCGCGTACGGAGGTCGGGCCGTTTTCGGTCAGGCGCGCGTCAGACCTTCGCCACCGGAGTCTCCGGCGCAGCGACAACCGGCGGAGCGTCACCGCCGGACGGACTGCTGAAGTCCCCGCGACGAATGCGTCCCAACCAGAGCGACCAGTCGTCGAAGATCGTGTACGAGCACGGAATCACGACCAGGGTCAAGATCGTCGACAGCGTCACGCCGCCGATGATCACGATCCCAAGCGTCTCGCGAAACTCGGAACCGCGCCCGATCGCCAACGCCACCGGCAACAGGCCGATGACCAACGCCAGTGACGTCATCATGATCGGCCGCAACCGAGTGGGGCCCGCCTCCAGAATCGCGTCGAGACGCTCCCGACCGCGACTTCGCAACGTGTTGGTGTAGTCCACCAACAGAATTGCGTTTTTCCCGACGAGGCCGATCAATGTCAATAAGCCGATGAACCCGATGAGGCTGAACTCCTTGTTCAGAATCATCAGCCCCAACAGCGCGCCGACAAACGCCTGCGGCTGGGCCAACTGGATGATCAGCGGCGACAGCAAGCTGTTGTACAGCGAGGCCAGCACCATGTACACCAGCAACAGGCCGAACAGCAACGCTCCGCCCAGTGCCGCCTGCTCCCGCGCCTGGCTCTCCGCCTGACCGAGCGGCTTGATCGTGATCGAAGCCGGTACCAGCTTCTCCCGCGCGATCCAACTATCGATGGCCGCCTGAGTCGTCCCGGCCGCAAAGCCCGGCAGCAAGTCCGCCGTCAAGCGCACCTCTTCGGCCCGGTTGCGACGCTCGATCTTATCCGTGCTGGTGCCCGGAGTCAGCGTTGCGACGCCGTCCACGTACACCGGCTCGCCCTGACGGAACCGGATCGGCAGTTCGCTCAGGATGTTCGGGTCGTTGCGATCGTCGAGGTCGAGCATCGTGCGGATCACGTACTCACGCCCTGCTTCGCGGTATTTCACCGTGTCGTCGCCCGTGTAGGCGATGCGCAAGGCCGCGGCCAAGTCGCCGACCGTGAGGCCGGCGTCGGCCAGACGCGTTCGGTCCGGCTCGGCCCGAAGCTCCGGCTTCCCGGGCTTCGAGGACAGGTCGGGGTTGATCACCCCCGGCACCGCGCCGGCCTTGAGACCGCGCTTGAGCTTGCTGACCACCTCAATCAGTTCCTCGCGATTGTTGCCGCTAAACGACATCTGAATCGCGGAGCCGATCCCGAATGTGTCCGCTTGGGCCACGTTGATCTCGGCTCCCGGTATGCGACCCACTTGCCGAATCATCTGCGCGATGACCTGGTTCGTCGAGCGCGTCCGAAGCGTTTCTTCGTGCTTCTTCCAGAACATCAACGTGTCGAGAATCGCTTCCTTCTCGTACAGCGACACGACCACCTGCGCGTAGTTCGATCCGCTCGTGCCCGCCTGGAATTGGCTGACGCCCTGTGAACCGACCGTGGCCAGCTTGAACTCGATTTCCGGAATCCCTTCCAGCCGACGTTCGACCTCGCTGACGACGCGCTGAGTCGCTTCCAGGCTTCGCCCCGGCGGAAGCTGAATGTTCACCCGCACGTTCCCGGTATCGCTACTGGGGAAGAACGAGAACTTGAAGAGTGACTCCTGCTTGACGCTCACCAGGAAGAATCCCAGAAAGCCGGCGAGCAGGAACACGGACCCGTAAACGAAACCCGAACCAAGCTCCCAGAAATTGGCCGACGGGCGTCGCTCCACCTTCAAGTAGATGTTCAGGATGATGGCCGGAATGATCGGACCCACAAACGTCGTGCCGATCGCAACCGGGATCGGCATCTTCGCGAACAACACCAGTGCGGTGCCGATCAGGGCCGATACGCCGTAAATGATGAATCCGGTTCGCGGCTGGTTGAACTTCCGGTACACGGTGAAGCTGAACACCAGCATGCCCAGCACCGCCGAGAACATGAAGAAGCCCATGAACGGCCCTGGCGCCAGAATGTCGCCGTACGACTTCTGGTTGCTGCCGCCGATGATGAGGAACACGGCGAACAACACGACGTTGCTGCTCACGAAGACCGGCCAACGATGTCGCAGCGAGAACTGCAACACGCGTCGATACCAGTTTTCGAACCCGTGGAACCGCTTCTCGAACCAGCGCGCAAACGCACCCTTCGGGTTCTCAACGTCTTCGCCGGCCCGGTACCAGCGCGAGGCCAGCATCGGAGTGAGCGTAAACGACACGAATAGCGAGAAGAGCACCGCCATCACGTAGCCCAGCGCCAGCGGTCGGAAGAACTGACCGACGACACCGCCCACGAAGGCAAGCGGCAGGAACACGACGACGTCCGCGAGGGTAATCGCGATCGCCGCGATCCCAATCTCCGCGCGTCCGTTGATCGACGCCTCGCGCGGGTCTTCACCCATCTTGAGGTGCCGGTAGATGTTCTCGAGCACGACGATCGCGTCGTCCACCAACACCGCGATGGCCAGCGAGAGCGCGAGCGTCGACAAGTTGTTGATGGTAAAGCCGAAGACTCGGTAGGCCGCGAACGTCGCGAAAAGGCAGACCGGAATCGCCAACGCCACGATGAGCGTGCCCCGCCAGTCGTGCAAGAAGATGTAGACGATCAGGCCGACGAGGAAGATCGAGAAGTACAGCGTGAGGTTGAGGTCAAACAGACCTTCTTCCACTCGCGTCGCCTCGTCTTGCGTCTTCACAAACTTCAGGCCGATGTTGCCGTACTCTTCCTGAAGCTTCTCAACGACGCCTTCCGCGCCCTTTGCGATCTCGATCGCGTTCCCTTCGCGCGCCTTCTGGATCACGATCACGATCGTGTCTTTGCCGTCCAGCGTGGAGTACTGCGTGCGTTCCTGCGTCGCATCCCGCACCGTCGCGACGTCTTGCAACCGCACCAGCTTGTTCCGACCCATCGGGTTCTTCGGATCGCTTACCGAGAACACCAGGTCTTCCAGCTGCTGCGGCTTCGTAAACTCGCCCGGCACCCGGACGGTGGTTTCCTCATCGCCAGAGACAATACGGCCCGAAGGAATGTTCTGCGTGGCCCCCGCGATCGCGTTGCGGATGTCGGCCAAACCGACGCCGTAGCGCAACATTTGGTCCTTCTTCACCTGCACTTGCAGTTCGCGAATGTCCCCGCCCTGAATCCCGACTTCCGACACGCCGGCAATCCGCGCGAATCGGTCCTTCAGCTTGTCGTCCACCAGCGTCCGCAGGTCGCGAGAACTGAGGCCCTGGGACGACACCGCGTAATACAGCACCGGCGTCGAGGACGTGTCGATCTTGCTGATCGTCGGCTTCTCAACGTCGTCCGGCAGGAGCGGCACTGCCGCGTCCACCTTCGTGCGAACGTCGTTCAGCGCGATGTCGATATCTTGCGTCAGTTCGAACTGAAGGATCACGACCGATCGGCCTTCCACCGACGTACTCGTGACCTCGCGGAGTCCGTTCACCCCCGAGACCGCTTCTTCCAGCGGCCGCGAGACCAACGTGGCGACCTCTTCCGGGTTGGCCCCCGGATAGATCGCCAGAATCGAGATTGTGCCGAAGCTCACGTCCGGGTTCTGCTCTTTCCGCATCGCGGAATAGCCGAGCAAACCGAACACGATGGTGGCCAGCATCACCATCAGCACGAAGACCGGCCGCTCAATCGCGGTTTTGGTCAGGTTCATCCCTGCTCCCCGCCCGACTTCGCGTCCGTCTTCGCCGCCGATTCCACCTTGACCTTCGTGCCTTCGTCGAGCCCCTCTTGCCCACGCACTACCACGCGCGTGCCCGGGGCGATTCCATTCACCTGCTGCATCGATCCATCCCGCAGGCCGCGCGTGATCGGTTGCATCTTCGCCGCGTCGTTCACGACCGTGAAGAGGTAAGTTTTGCCTTGCCGTTCAACGATTGCCGCCGACGGCACGATGACTGCATTCGGCACTTCCGCCAGCGTGATCACGCCGCGCGCGAACATGCCGGCCTTGATGCCCGACGTGTCGCCCCCGAGATTGATCCGCACACTGAACTGCCGCCCGAATTCCGTACCGATCGGATTGAGGCTGGCGATGCGTCCCGGCAACGTCCGGTTGAGGGCCGACACCGTGACCATGGCGCCTTGGCCGATGACAAGCTTGCCGAGCGCTTGCTCGGGCACGTTCGCTTCGAAGTACGGCTTGGCGTCCCCGACGATCTCGCACACTGGGGTCCCCGGGGCCAGCACCGTACCGGGCTGAACCGGCTTACCCACCACGGTCCCGGCAAAAGGCGCCTTGATCGTCGCGTCGTCAATCTGCTCGCGGATGAGCCTCACCGTCGCGCGGGCTGATTCCACCTGCGCGCGCGCCGAGCGCACCTGATCGAGCAGCAGTACATCGAGCTCTTGGCTCGCCTTCGCCTGACTGAGCGCACTTTCCGCCGCGCGGACTGCTTCTCGCAGGGAGGCGATGTCTTCGCGTCGGGTGCCTTCGTTGATCAACGATACGGCTTGCGCTGCGTTTCGGTAGTTCGCCTCCGCGCTCGCCACCGCGTTGCGCTGTTGATCGAGCCGACTTGCCGCCACTGCGCCTTCCGAAACCAACTTCTCGACGCGCGTCAGCTCGAGCCGCTGCACGTCAAGGTTGGTTTTTGCCGACGCGAGTTGCGCTTCGGCCTGGGCCCGTTCCTGCGGGCGCGCGCCGTTCATCCCCTTCTGGAGGTTTGCCCGTGCTTGCCGAAGGGCCGCCTCCGCTTGCTGAACCTGGGCTTTACTTCGGTTCGGCGTCAGCTGGGCGTTCTTGAGCGTCTGCGCGAGTTGGCTTTCCGTCGCGCTGACATTCGCAATGGCCTGGTCGAGTTGGGGCCGCAAGAGCGACGTGTCCTGCACCGCCAGCGTTTGCCCGGCCGACACCGTGCTGCCTTCGGTCACGAAAACCTGCAGCAAGCGACCGTTGTTCTTGGCCCCGACCCGGGTCGTATCGCCCGTCGCCAGGCTACCGGTCACTTCGATCCGCTCCGCCAAGGTGCGCGTCTGCGCGCTGGCAAGGGCGACCGAAATCAGCGGGTCGCTGACGATGACCGCCGTCGCCTTGGCGTCCTCCTGGGCTGCGCGATCCACGCAGCCTCCCACGAAAACCGCGGCCATCGCGACCGCACTCAGAGTGATTGGTTTCAAGATGCTGGCTCCTGGAAGTTATCGCGTCCCATCGCGCGCTGAAGTTGGTAATAACCGGTGAGATAGTCGTAGCGGGCCGAGATCCCGTTGTTTCGCGCCTGCGTTAAGGCATTGATCGCGTCGATGACCTCGACGTAGGTGCCTTCGCCCGCGTCGCGCCGAACGCCCGCGATGCGAAACACCTCTTCGGCGAGCCGAATCTGTTGCTCCGCACTTTCGAGCCGCGCCTTTGCCGTCGCCATGCTGTTGAGCGCCGAACGGATCTCTTGCGAGATGTTCAGGTGCAACTGTTGCAAACGCAACTGCGCCTGGAGCTCGTCTTGCCGCGCCTGCTTCACCCGTTGGCGAGTCAGGCCCTGGTCAAAGATCGGAATCGACAGCACCAACTGACCGACCGTCTGAAACTCGCGCGGGTTAAACGGCGTGGTGACCAGGTTGCGGGTGTGGTTGATGCTGAGGTTGAGGCTCGGGTCGTCCCCGGTCTCCTGGGCTCGGACCACGTTGTTGAGCCCGCGGATCGATTCGAACAGACTTCGCGAGTCCGGTCGTTCTTTGCGCGCTTGCAGCACGAGCTGGTCCCGATCGGACGGAAGTTCGGGCAACGTGGTGACGTCGCTGAACTCGCTCTCGGTTTCGATCGGTCGGGCCAACACCTCGTTGAACTGGTTGATCGCGTTCTGGTAATTGTTCTGCGCGGCCAGTCGTTCGGCTTCCGCCTGCGCGACCTGCGCCTCAAACCGCGTGACGTCGATCTTGGCGACCGCCGCTTGCTCAAACTGCGCTTTCGCCTGATCGCGCCGCGCCTTACTCAGGGCCAACGCTTGGTCGGCGACCGCGAACTGCGCCTTCGCCCGCAGCACACTCAGATACGCCGCCTTCGTCGAGAAGCGCACGTCGTTGAGGGTGCTGAGCAGATTGAACGTTTCCGCGCTCAGCGAGTTGCGCTGCGCATCGACCTGCTTTCGCAAGGCCCCACTGATATCCAGCGGAAGCGACACGCTGGCCACCACCGTACCGGTATCGAACGGTTGCAGAATCACCGGCGGCGCACCTTGGCCGAGCGAGGCCTTAACCTGCTCGTCGTTCCGTTGGTACGTCGCCTGCACGACCGCGCGTACGTTGAACCCGGCCTTCGCCTCGCTCAAACGTTCGCGCTGGCGAGTGATCGCCGATTGCTGAATCAATACGTTGTAGGCCCGTTGCTCGGCCAATTGTGCCGCCAGTTCGACGGTGAGTTTAGAACCGTCCTGGGCGGCCAATACGCCCACCAGTGCGGTCCATGCGCCTATTGCGGGAATCATGCGTCTTCCTTATCCTCCTCGGTCACCGTGGTCTCCATTCGCTCAATGCTGCGACTGAACTCATCCAAGAACTGCCGAGCGTGAGCAAGCTTGAACAGCACCAGACCGCGGTGAACCGGGTGACGCATGATCAAAATCTTGTCGCCGGGCTGCATGTCCATCTCCGCCCGCGCTTCCGCCGGGATCACGAGTTGGCCACGCTCACCGAGCGTCGAGGTTCCGTAGAACCCTTCCTCAAAGTACGACATTGGACTACAGTTCTCAGATTTCATACTTTTCATACCAGCATGTCATGTGTGCATACGTGACAAAGGTCCCATTCGTTGGCGATGTTCCGCCCGGACAAACGAAAAAACGGTCCGGCAACTCGAAAGTTGCCGAACCGCTGGACAAGAACGACGGAAAATGCTAGCTGGCGTAGATCGCGATCCGGCGCTTGTTCTCCGGACCTTCGAACTTGACCACGCCGTCGATGAGGGCGAACAGGGTGTGGTCGCGTCCCATGCCGACATTCGGCCCCGGGTGGAACTGCGTGCCACGCTGCCGCACGATGATCGTGCCCGCGCGCACCACTTGACCGCCAAACCGCTTGACGCCGAGTCGCTGCGAGTGCGAATCGCGACCGTTGCGAGAAGAACCTTGACCTTTCTTATGTGCCATTAGCTAACCTTGATCTCCTTCACGAGCACGCGGGTCAGCGGCTGTCGGTGGCCCCATCGCTTGCGCTCGTTCTTCTTCGGCTTGTAGTTGAAGGCGTTGATCTTCGGGCCCTTGCCTTGCTTCACGATTTCCACCGTGACCTCGACGCCCTTGACCAACGGCGAACCGATCTGCGTGCCTTCGCCGTCCACCACCATCAGGACTTTGCTGAGCGTGAGTTCCGTACCCTCTTCGCCTTCCAGCTTGTCCACCACAATCACTTCATCTTTTGCCGCACGGTACTGCTTGCCGCCGGTCTCTACAATTGCGTACATCGTTCTCGTCCGCACCCGTGAAGGCGCAAACGAAGATTATGCCGAATCGCGGGCCGAAAATGCAACCAAACCGCGCGGCAATTCTCCCAATTCGGGTTCGCGCCCCGCACAATCACGCCGTCCCGAAGGCCGAACGTGCCATAATGACCGTTCGCGTGCCCGGCATGCGATCCTCCCGCAATGAGCGAAGAACTGAAAACAAACGCACCTGCTGCCGCGATGGCAGCCGCGGCCGCGCGCATGGACAAAGATGCCGACGCGGCGCGTCCGAAGGGCAAACGTAAGCGAAAGGTCAGCTACCTGACGCTGAACAAGATCGAAACGGTCGATTACAAGGAAGTCAACATCCTGCGCCGCTTCATCAACGATCGCGGCAAGATGCTGCCCGCACGCCAAACCGGCAACACCGCGGCTCAGCAACGCATGATCAGCACCGCCATCCGCCGCGCCCGCGAAATGGCCCTCCTGCCGTTCGTGGTCACCGAGATGACCGCCGAGCGCCCGCTCTCCATGCGACGCCGACGCGACGATGCCAACGTCGAGGCCGCTCCGCAAGAGACTCCGGAAGCCACCACCGAATAACGTCCCGGTTCGGGCGTCACACGATGCCCGAACGCAGAAGGTCCTTGAGGACCAGCACTCCGGCGAGACGCCCGTCACTCAGGACGGGCATCTCGCCGATTTTGCGTGGGTGGTTCTGAAACGCCTCGAGCGCATCAATCGCCAGCATCGACGCGTCCAGCACGCTCGGCGATCGGTTCACCATCTCATCCGCACGTCCGCTGGACACCGACTCTCGCGCGACCAGGAATCGGCGCAGGTCGCCCTCCGATATCAGCCCCACGAACCCGGCTGCGTCCTCCACGCAGGCGACGCCGATCCCGGCCTCGGTCATGGCGCGCATCACTACCAGCGGCGGCGCATCCGGCGCCACGGTCGCGATCTCGGTTCGACCGCGCATCACGTCTTGCACCCGCAGCAAGAGCCGCTTGCCGAGCGTGCCGCTGGGGTGGTAGCGCGCGAAATCCGCGCTCGTGAAGTCTCGCGCCACCATCACCGCAATCGCCAAGGCATCGCTCAACGCGAGCATCGCCGTGGTACTTGTGGTGGGCGCCAAGTTCATCGCGCACGCCTCGCGTTGGACGCCGGTAGCCAGAACGAAATCGGCGTACCGCGCCGCCGTACTCTCCGGCCGACCCGTCACCAGCACCGTGTGCGCGCCGATCTCGCGCAGACTCGGGAACAGCCGAACGATCTCCTCCGTTTCGCCGCTGTGCGAGTAAAGCAGCACCACATCACCCGGCTGCGCCATCCCGAGGTCGCCGTGCACCGCTTCGGCCGCGTGCAAAAACTGGGCGGGCGTCCCCGTACTGCTCAGCGTGGCGGCCGTCTTGCGGGCAATGTGCCCGCTCTTTCCGATGCCACACGTCAGCACCCGCCCGCGGCCGGTCAAGATCGCGCCGACCACCGCGTCAAACTGCGGCGGCAGCGCGTCAGCCAGTTCGCGCAGCGCGGCCGCTTCGTCTGCCAGCACCTGCCGACCGGCTTCGCGTGCGGTCACGTCGCGCTCCCGAGGATCGTCTTGCCGAATAAACTCGCGACCCACTCCACCGCGATCTGAGCGGTCTCGTTGTACCGATCGACCAACGGATTCACTTCGACCAGGTCCAGGCCAACGAGCTCGGTACCGGCGGCCCGAAGTGACTCGTGCAGCAGTTCGGCCAGCAAGTGCGCTTCGCGGTACGACAGTCCGCCGCGCACCGCCGTTCCGGTGCCGGGCGCCAAGATCGGATCGAGAACATCCACGTCGAAGCTGATCCACAGCTTCCGGATGCTCTCCTTCTCGAGCCAAAGCTGGAGCCGCTGGACGGTGGCGGCCACGCTAAAGCGGTCGATGTCGTGCATCGTCAGCGGCAATCCGCGCAATCGGGGTCGCTCGGCGGCGTCGACATCGCGCAACCCATACCATGCGGTTCGCTCCGGTCGCAGCACCGCCGCGCCCAGTGCCGTGACGAGCGACTCCCACTGCTCGTGGCGCACCCCGGTCGCCTCGCTGGGTAGGCCCCAGAGCGCGGCCAAGGGCATCCCGTGCAGGTTGCCGGTCACGCTCCCGCCGGGCGTGTTGACGTCGGCGTGGGCGTCGATCCATAGCACCGCCAGCGATTCGCCGTGATGTTGCAGCGCGGCGGACACACTCGCCACCGCCAACGTGTGCTCGCCGCCCAGCATGATGGGCAGGTGGCCGGCATCGAGCGACTCGCTCACCCGCTGACGGAGGGTCCGCACGCAGGCCAACATCGGCGCGAAGTTTCGCAGTCCTTCCGCGAGATTCGGGGTCAAGTCCGCGTCGATGTCGCCGCCATCGATGACGTCCAGACCCATGTCGCGTAACGCTTCCGGCAGGCCGGCAAACCGCAACGCCGCCGGTCCGAGGCGGCTACCGGGGCGGAATCCGCACAGGTCGAACGGCGCTCCGATCAGTTCGATCACGTGCGCAGTCTACTTTCCAGTACGCGAGAAACCATTTTGTCAACCATCTTCGTGCCATAAACTCAAGGCGTGAGTACGGGATCGCCGCGGGTCGGCATCGTCGCCATTCAGGGCGACTTCGAGCAGCACATCGCGATGGTCGACGGACTCGGCCTCGCCACGGCAGAACTGCGCGTGCCCGAGGACCTGGTCGGGTGCACCCACGTCATCATTCCGGGGGGCGAGAGCACGACGGTTGGCCTGCTGATGCAACGTTACGGGCTTGGCGACGCACTGATCGCCGCCGGTCGCCGAGGCCTCGCCATTTGGGGCACGTGCATGGGCATGATCATGCTGGCCGAACGGATCGAAGGCCGGAACCAGTACTCGCTCGGACTGCTCGACGTGACGGTGCGCCGCAACGCTTTCGGTCGGCAGGTCGCCAGCTTCGAGGACACGTTGCGCATGGCCGGTCCGGATCGCGAGGTGACCGGCGTGTTCATCCGCGCCCCGATCGTGACGGAGGTCGGCCCGGCGGTAGAGGTCTTGGCACGGTACGAGGGCGAAATCGTCGCGGTGCGCCAGGGCAACGTGCTCGGGACGTCGTTTCACCCCGAGCTCACGTCGGATACTGGCGTCCACGCGTGGTTCCTCGGCCTAAACGCCGCGTCAAACCCGTCCTAACCCACGCCGGAGACGAGGCGCAAAAGAAAAAGAGCCCGCACCTCAGGGGGAAGACGAGGTTGCGGGCAATCAATGTGTCTCTCACCCGTTACTACGGAAATTGTTGTCCGGTGTTAGCGCAATGGACGAAAATTTATTCGTAAATCCTCGGCCACTCGAACGGTCCGCTGAATCGTCCAAGTCGGCGAGTTCACGAGTTGTTCAATCCCGAGATCGCCCACCCATGCCGGACCGGCACCGAGAATTTTCGGGGCCAGAAACAGCTCAATCTCGTCCACAAGTTCGGCCCGAATCAGTCGCCGGATCGTCTCCGCGCCGCCCTCCACCAACACCGCCGTGATGCCGGCGACGAGCGATTGGCGCAGAAA
Organism: Fimbriimonadaceae bacterium; assembly: GCA_033763535.1. Lineage (GTDB taxonomy): Bacteria > Armatimonadota > Fimbriimonadia > Fimbriimonadales > Fimbriimonadaceae > Fimbriimonas. The sequence continues at coordinate 24,896 of JANRKI010000018.1, forward strand.
CTCCGCGAGGTCGATCTCCCCCGTCACGTGCCACGTCGGGGCCGCATCGTCAAAAACGCGGTACCGGGTCCGATCGAGCGTGTCGCGGGGGTCGAGCACGATCCGGGTGGGCGGATTCTGGACGCCGGGGATGCGCGCCGTCAAGTGCGGATCGTCCGCCGCCACCGTGCCGCGCCCAACGAGCACGGCCCCACATTCGGCGCGAAGCCGGTGCCCTTCTCGCCGAGCCCGCGGCCCAGTGATCCACTTGCTTTCGCCGCTGGGCAAGGCAATGCGGCCATCCATGCTGATCGCCGCCTTCACCACGACATAGGTTCGCCCGAGTTGTTGCGCACCCAGAAAGTAGCGGTTGACCTCCTCGGCCGCGGCGGCTTCCACGCCGGTCTCGACGGTGACCCCGTGTTCGCGCAGAAAGGCGGTGCCGCCCGCGGCCCGGGGGTTCGGGTCGGGCACGGCGTACACCACCCGGGCGATCCCCGCCGCCACGAGCGCGTGCGAGCACGGGCCGGTTCGACCCTGGTGATGGCACGGTTCGAGCGTCACGTACGCCGTCGCGCCGCGGGGATTGCCCCCGCTTGCGGCCAACGCGCTGAGTGCTGCGACTTCCGCGTGAGCGGTGCCGGCCGCCGCGTGAAACCCTCCGGCGAGGATCACGCCGTCGCGCGCGAGAACGCAGCCGACGCGGGGGTTTGGGGCCGGAAACCCGCGTTTCGCCAGCGTGACCGCGCGGCGCATGCAACGCTGATCAAACGCGTCCGTCGTCGTCCTCCGGGACCACCAACCGCTCGAGGTTGTTCCGGCTCGCCTCCCGGTAGTCGTGACGGGCCCGGCGGAGGATCAGCCACGATCCGACCGCCGCCCCGATCAGGGTGAGACAAATGGTGCCGAAGTACGTCGCGCTGCGGATGGCGTAATCGCGCCGGACCGGCACGGATTCAGACCGCGCGGGTGGCTTCCCTACCGTCCAAGGGTAGCTCGCCATTACGAGCACGCACACGATCATGCAGAGGGCGGTCGCAACTTTCATGGGGCATCGAGCATGGGGTGGTCTTGCACGGAGGCCAAGCCGAACGCTCTGACAATGGCCCGCGTGGCGTCGGCCAGGTTCGCCTGATCCGCAAGGTAACTGCCGACCACGAGATGGGACGCCCCGGCGGCGATCGCCGGAGCCAACGTGTCGCCATTGATGCCGCCATCGACTTGGATCGGCAAGGACGGATACGCCGCGCGGACCCGCCGCACTTTTTCCAGCGTGGCCGGAATGAGGCGTTGACCACCCCAGCCCGGGTTGACCGTCATCACCAGCAGAAAATCCAGCACATCCGCGACTTCGTGAACCGCTTCCACCGGCGTGCCCGGGTTCAGCGCGAGACCCGCTTCGACGCCCAATTGCCGCAGCGATTGGAGCAGTCGGTGGGCGTGGTGAGTGGCCTCCGCGTGAAAGATGATGCGCCGACATCCGGCGGCCACGAACGATTCAAAATGCCGTTCTGGCGTTTCGGTCATCAGGTGCGCTTCGCACGGCACGGCGGACAGTCTCACCATGTCGGCGACGAGGTTCGCTCCGAAGCTGATGGGCGGCACGAACTGTCCATCCATGATGTCAAGGTGAATCCATCCTGCCCCGTGGGCGGCCATCTCGGCCACCGCGTGGGCCAGTCGATCCACCGGGAACGACAGAATGCTGGGACAGAGCACCGGCGTCACGGTCGCATCCCCTCCGGCGAACGTTCGAACTCCTTGACCATCTCCCCATCGTAATAGATTCGGAAGGTTGCCGACGATCCGTAGCCGGTGGCCTCGGCCTGTAAGACCTCATTCGGCTGACAAACGCGCTCGGTGACGGTTCGCGCACCCTGAATATCGGAGATTTCGAGTTTCACCGTTTTCGGGGCCGTGATATCCGACAGCGTGACGCGAATCGAATAGGTGTACGACTTCGTGATCTCTTCCGGTCGGACGACGCTTCCGCCGGAGAGCACCAGGCGAATGGTGGAGCCACGGGCCACCGTGCTCTTGGCGGGCGGCACACTGGCCAGTACCTTACCGATCTCCACCTCGGCACTCGCCCGGGTTTCCTGAATCGGATCGATCCGGAGACTCAGATTCTCGAGAATCGTCTGCGCGCGGTCGATCGTTTCGCCCTTCAGCACGGGCACCTGCACGCGGCTGCTGCCGATGCTGACCACCACGTTGACGTAACCTCCCTCGCGCACCTGCCGACCCGGTTCGGGGTCGACCGAAACGATGCGATCCGCCTCCACCCGATCGTTCACTTCGCGATCGCGGACGCGCAGGTCGAGCTTGAGTCGGGCCAAGATCGCGCGCGCCTCGGTGAGCGTGAGGTTTTGAACATTTGGCACGGGCACGGTACGCGGTCGGCGAAGATTGTCGAACGTCCAGAACCCGACGAACGTGCAGAGTACGGCGAAGAAAAAGGTCGCGAGCACGATCATCCAGACCGGGACATCCCGTTCGGTCCGGCGCTTACGGAGCCGCCGATCTCGTTCGTCCTCTTCTTCGACCGCGGGCATGTTGGGCGCGACGGCCCCGGTTTCGGCGCGCGCCGGCTTCCGATCGCGTCCGCCCGAACGTTTGGGCTCGCTCGGCGCGGAGGGTTCCGTACGCCGCTTTGGTTCAGTCGACGGTTCGGCCCGTACGGCGCGGGTGACCCGCGCGTCGTCTGGCCGCAGGGGCCACGTGAGCACGCGCCCGAATCGCAGCGCCTCTTGCACGTACCGCAAATCTTGATACATCGCCGTCGCGTTTTCGTATCGATCCGCGGGGTCCTTAGCGAGGGCGGTCGCGAGAATGCCGGCGATCGCTTCCGGGATCGATGCGTTGAGCTGCCGAACATCGGGCGTCGGCTCGGTGCGGTGCGCCGAAATCGTGAGGAACGCGTCGGGCCCCTCGTACGGCTGACGTCCGGTCAGCAGCTCGTAGTACAGCACCCCGATCGCGTAGACGTCGGTACGCGGGGAGAGCAGGTTTTGGGCGGAAGTTTCCGGCGCGACGTACGGGGCCATCTGGGGCAACACCGCCATCGCGATGTCTCGGTTGGCACTGTATGCCTGCCACAGGCCGGTCATCTGGACCCGCACATCGCCGTTGGCCAAAACGACCAGGTTATGGCTACTGAGGTCGCCGTGGGGGATGTTCTGCCGGTGCAACGGTTCTAGCGCGCGGCAGACGGCCGCTGCGTAGCCGGTGGCAACCTGGATGCTGAACGGTGCGAGCAGCCGGATTCGATCTTGCAAAGACGGACCCTTCGTCGCTTCGCCCACCAAGAAGAGTCGCTCGCCATCGCGCACCACGCGCTGGATCGGCTCGATATGCGGGCTGGGAATGCGGCGGATCTGGTCGACCGCTTCCGCCAGGGCCTGGGCGAACTCCGCATCGGCCTCGTACCGCGGCTTCACCAGGCGGATGCAGACGTCGCGATTGGCGGTCCGATCTCGCGCGGACCAGACCGAGAAAACCACGCCGTCGCTGACGGCGGAGATCAGCTCGTACCGCTGGGCCAGCACCTCGCCGATCATTCCGGCGACCCTTCGTCCGGATCGGACGGCCCGGGATCGGGCACGAATGCGAGCGCGATGGCCCCGACGAGGACGACCAGCGCCAGCGTGCGGATCGGCGCGCTGTCCATCTTGATCGCGTGACTCAACGATTCTCCCGAAAGGCTGGCGGAGATGGCAAGCAAGGATCCGCCGATGAGCATGAACATCGCCAGCCCGGCGAGCAAGGTTCGGATCAGGCGGAGGGCATTTGGCATCGACGCACGGCTTCTCGGAACGCCGCGAAGGGTACCGGGCCCGTTAGTTTACAGTGCCCGAATTCCGGAAGCAAACTCATAAGAATTCCGTCCCGGTCGGCCTTTTTGTCGGATTGCATTGCCTGCCACATCGCGTCGGGCGAGAGTTCGGGCGGAAGGGCCGTGGGCAGGCCGGTCTCGCGCAGGTCTTGGCGCAGCTGGTCGGGCAGGTCTGCCGGTGCGCCGAGGAGTTGGGTGGCGATCTCGACTTCAACCACCATGCCGATCGCAACGGCCTCGCCGTGCCGATAGCCCCGGTAGTCCTGGATCCGCTCGATGGCGTGGCCGACGGTATGCCCGAAGTTGAGCGTCGCCCGTAACCCGAGCGTTTCGTGCTCGTCCGCTTCGACCACGCGTCGCTTGTGCTCCAGGCACGCCCAGATTAGGTCTTCGGCAGATTCCGGACTGGCGGCGGCCACTTGGGCTCGGGACGGCTGGCCTCCGATGTAGGCGTACTTCCACACCTCCGCCATGCCGTTCACCCATTCCGCCTTCGGAAGGGTGCGTAGCCAGTCGGGAATGAGGAGCACGCGTGCGGGCGGGTGGAAGGCACCCAGCAGATTCTTCCCTTCCGGCGTATCGATTCCGACCTTGCCGCCGATCGCGCTGTCCACCATGGCCAAGAGGCTGGTCGGGACCTGCCAGAACGGGACTCCCCGCAGCAGGGTCGCGGCGACGAAACCGACGAGGTCGCCCACGACTCCGCCGCCGACTGCGACCAAGACGGTTTGGCGACGCGGGTTGCTCCGCAAGATTGTGCCCGCGACGTCGGCGTACATCGCGAGGGATTTGCTGGCCTCTCCG
>JANRKI010000019.1:0-99615 GCA_033763535.1 Fimbriimonadaceae bacterium
CGACCGTTGCGTTCGCGGGTGACCTCGGGGTCGCGAACGGCTTCAACGCTTTCATCTTCGAAAACGCAAACACGACCGGTGGCCACAGCGAAGGCGCCATGGCGGTGGGCGGTAACTGGGCTCAAGGTTACGAGAGCTTCCAACACAATAACCCGTTCCCGACGGTGAGCGGCTTCGCGAATGCGGGCGTTCTGGTCGGCGGAAACGTAAATGTTTCGGGTGTTTCGCGACTGTTCCGCGGCAACGCCTACGTGGGCGGATCGGTCTCGGGCGGCAGCATCGACATTCACGGCGGCGGCAGCACGATCACAGGCAACCAAGCCTCGATCGCCTCGGTCTTCAATGCGCAGAAGGCGTACAGCCTCTCGCAGTCGCAGTACCTCGCCAGCCTGACGGGCGCGTCGATCAATATCAGCGACCCGAACAACATCAATTTGAACCTGGGTGGCAATAACCTGAACGGCAATCTGAAGGTTTACAACGTGAACGCGAGCCAGCTCAGCTCGCTCAGCACCTTCAATCTGAGCGGCGGTAACGGCAGCGAGACCGTCGTTGTCAACGTGCACGGGACGAACGTGGACTGGGGCTGGCAGGTCAACTACGGCAGCAAGAATCGCCTGCTGTGGAACTTCGTGGATGCCACGAACATCAACGTGCACAACCGCAACCTCGATGGTTCGATCCTCGCGGTGAACGCGCACGTCAGCCAGCGTCAGAACATCCAGGGCAACCTGATCGCGAAGAGCTGGACGAACCAAAATGGAGCCGAACTGCACTTCGGCAACCAGTTCCGATTCGCGGGTTCGGTTCCGCCGCCCCCGGTTCCGGAGCCGGCGAGCATGGCCGTCCTTGGCATGGGCGCACTCGCGTTCCTGCGACGCCGCAAGTCGAAGTAAGGCGACGCCTCCGCGAAGCGTTCCCCCACGCCGTCGGTCCGGACGACCGGCGGCGTGGGGCATTTTGGACAGACCTCGTGACGTGATACAGTAGCGGAAATGATGGTGGTTGGAATCGTCGGGTGGCTTGCTACGTGCGACAGCGCGCCGCAACGCATCGAAGCGCTGGGGCTCAAAGTAGGCGAAAATCTGCGTCCGGTGGCGGACGGAAAGGCGGCGATCACGATCACGCGGGACGGAACCGTGCTTGATCTGGGCAAGATGGTGCTTCGAGGTTCGCCCGCGATGGCGGAACCGGACGAACGGCGCGGGATCGGCGTGGAGATTCGGGCGAAGAACGTCACGATCAAGAACGCGCGGATTCACGGGTACCAGCACGCGATCGTCGCCCGGGGCGCCGAAGGGCTCCGGATCGTGGGCGGCAACCTCAGCGACAATTTTCGCCCACGGCTGAAATCTGGTCGGGAGAAAGAGGACCTGGCCGACTGGATGAGCTTTCACCAGAACGAGCGGGACGAGTGGATGCGGTTCGGCGCGGCGATCCTGCTTGACAGCTGCGATCGGGCCGAGGTACGGGGCGTGGTCGCCCATCGTGGCATCAACGGACTGCTGATGTCGCGCACGAATCGGGCCACGGTTTGGAACTGCGACTTCTCCGGGCAGAGCGGGCTCGGCGTGGGCATGTACCGCAGTTCCGATAACCGGCTCATGCACAACCGCCTCGACTACTGCCTGCGCGGGTTCAGTTACGGCTACTACAACCGGGGCCAAGACTCGGCCGCGATCTTGATGTTTGAACAGTGCCATCGCAACGTGGTCGCGTACAACTCCGCGACGCACAGCGGGGACGGATTCTTTCTTTGGGCCGGTCAATCCACGATGGATACGGGCAAAGGTGGCTGCAACGACAACTTGCTTTACGGCAATGACTTCAGCCATGCCCCGACCAACGGGATCGAGGCGACCTTTAGCCGCAACACGTTTGCCGACAATCTCATTTTGGAGTGCTGGCACGGCGTCTGGGGCGGATACAGCTACGAATCGAAGCTGCTCGGCAATATCGTGGGCTACTGCACGGAGGGTGTGGCGTGGGAGCATGGTCAACAGAACCTGGTGCGGCAGAACCTTTTCTTCCGCAACGGCACCGACATCAAGCTGTGGGCCAACGCAACGCAGGACCCGAACTGGGGTTATCCGAAGTCTCGCGATACGGTGAGCCGCGACTGGAACGTCCGCGACAATATGTTCATCGGCACGGCCGGACCGGTGTTTGATACGCGCCGAACCCGGGCGATGCGGGTGGGGCAGAACCAGTACGTCGCGAATCAGCTGTTCCTGCGGTACGCCGAGATGAGCGACCTGCGCATGGATGCGGCGGTCGTGCGCGGCCTTGATGGAACCGATTCCGTGGGAATCCCTCCGATGGATGTTCAGTCGGACCGAGCGAGCGGCACCACCGGCGGTATCGGTGAGACGTATCCGAGGGCGACCCCGGCGATGCGGACGGCGGAGATTCCGACCGATGACGCGGAGTACCAAGGCCGATTCCGAACCGATTGGAATCCGCTGACGCGGCCGGCGAGCCCGGTTACCGTCGGTTCGGGTCACATTGGGGCGACGCCGGCGGTGGCGACCCGTAAATCGCTCGGAACCGACGTGCTGTCGCTACGACCGACACCGATTCCGGGAGGGATCGACCCGTTTCTTAAGCCTGGCACTCGGCGCGGCTGGGCCACGATGATCGTGGACGAGTGGGGTCCGTATCTCGGGGACCGGCCGTTGCTTCGCGAGATTCCGGCGGTTCGGGAGAACACGCGTCGATTCGAAGTGCTTGGCCCGCGCGGCAAGTGGAAGGTGGATCAGGCGATCGGCGTGCGGACGGAGGCGAGCACGGGCACGGTGCCCGGCGTGGTCGAAGTGACGTACGACGGTCCCGGACCCGAGCGCACGCTGACAATGACGTACCGTGGCCAAGCCACCCGTGATCATCGGGGAGTCATGACCAAGGCCGGGCGTCCCGTGCGGCTGAAATGGTCGGAGTTCGCGGTTCGGGCAGAGTGGGACGTCGCGTTTTACGCGTGGGACCCTCGGTCTCAGGACCCGCGCACGGCGGGGGACGCGTTCCGAAAGAACCCGGTGATCACGCGCTTCCGGATTCCGCAACTCGATTTCGCCGGCTACGGCCGATTTACGGCGGGGGTTCCCGCGACGCATTTTGCGACCGTGGCCGAGGCTACGATTACGTTGCCCACCGGCGAGTACGAGATGGAGTTTACGGCGGATGACGGGTTGCGGGTTACCGTTGATGGAGCCATCGCACCGATTGACGCCTGGAAGTACCAGGGGCCGACGGTGTACCGCGTCCCGATCTCCGGTGGCACGCGCCGGGTGAAGGTTGAGCACTTCCAGATTGATGGCTACGCCACGCTTCAGGTGCGATTTGCGAGGAAACCGGAGAAAAGCGAGCGGAAGTAGGCATATTCGCCAATTGATTGTTATACTGGCGCGGTCGCTCGACTTCGCAGGGTCGCGGAGCACGAACGCCTTCCTCCCGGTGTCCATTTATGAGCTCCTCGCCACGCCTGTTTCGGGACTATCGCGCACAACGGTTTTTCGATGAGATGATGGAGGGGGACGGGCCGCGATCCCACGCGCGGCACCTGTTCGAAACCTTGGATGCGATGAGCTGCGAGGAGTTCCGGGCGCGCACGGAGCTTGCGGACTTGGCCCTCATGAATCAGGGCATTACGTTTACAGTGTACAGCGATGACAAGGGGCTGGAGAAGCCGTTCCCGGTGGATCTGGTGCCGCGCATCATTCCCGCGCACGAATGGAGCCACATCGAACGCGGCCTGGAGCAACGCGTACGGGCGATCAATCTGTTTCTGCACGACGTGTACCACCGTCAGGACATCCTGAACGACGGGGTGGTACCGCGCGAACTGATTTTGGGTGCGCCGAACTTCCGCCCGAGCTTCGTCGGGGCCGATGTGCCGGGCGATTTGTACGTGCATATCTGCGGTTCTGACTTGATCCGCGATGACAAAGGCGAATACCTCGTGCTCGAGGACAACGCGCGGACGCCGAGCGGCGTGAGCTACATGCTGGAGAACCGGCTGATCTTGACGCGGGTGTTCCCGAACCTGTTTCGCGATTACGCGGTGCGGCCGATCAACGGGTACGCGAGCACGTTGCTGGCAAATCTCCGTTCGCTGGCGCCGGTGGGGCGGGACGAGCCGAATGTCGTGCTACTGACGCCCGGGGTGTTTAACTCGGCGTACTTCGAACACGCGTTTTTGGCCCAGCAAATGGGGATCGAACTGGTGGAGGGCCGCGACCTCTTCGTCGAGCACGGATTTGTGTACGTGAAGACCACGAAGGGCCCGCAGCGCGTGGACGTGATTTACCGCCGTATCGACGACGACTTCCTGGATCCGAGCGAGTTTCGGCGGGAGAGCGTGCTCGGCGTGGCGGGGCTGGTCGAGGCGTACCGACGCGGCAACGTCGCCTTGGCCAACGGGATCGGGACGGGCGTGGTGGACGACAAGGCGGTGTATCCGTACGTTCCGGCGATGATCCGCTACTACTTGCAGCAAGAGCCGATCTTGGCGCAGGTGCCAACGTACATGGGTTGGCGAAGCGACGATCTGACGTACATGCTGGAACACCCTTCCGACCTCGTGTTTAAAGCGACGAACGAGAGCGGCGGGTACGGGATGCTGATGGGTCCGCAGGCAAGCGCGGGCGAGATTGACCTCTATCTGCAGCAAGTCCGGGCGAATCCGCGCGGGTACATCGCCCAGCCGCTGATCTCGCTGAGCCAGATGCCATGCTTCGTGGAGGATCACTTTGAAGGGCGGCATGTCGATCTGCGACCGTTTGTGCTGTGCGGCCGCGATCGGGTAACGATCATGCCGGGCGGGCTCACGCGGGTCGCGCTGCGACGCGGTTCGTACGTGGTCAATAGCAGCCAGGGCGGCGGCAGTAAAGACACGTGGGTGCTGGCGGGCGACCGAAACGGAGGCATCGGATGCTGAGCCGTCACGCCGACGCCGCGTTCTGGATCGGGCGTTACGTGGAGCGCGCCGAAGCGACCGCGCGCATGATCGATGTGCACTACCACTTCGGGCTCGAGAGCCCGTACGTGGGACGGGTGCTGAAGTGGGAGTCCATCCTGGCGATTGCCGACGAGGTGGAACGCTATTCCAAGATGTACGGCGAGGCGAACGAACGGAACATCTTGCAGTTCTTCGCGTTCGACGCGAGGAATCCGAACTCGATCTCCAGCTGTTTGCGGCTGGCGCGCGAGAACGGGCGGAGCATTCGCGATCAGATCAGCTCGGAGATGTGGGAATCGTTGAACCGGACGTATCTCGAATTCCAACGGTGGAATGTCGAGGTCGTGCTGGATCAAACGCCGTTCGAGTTCTTCAGTTGGGTAAAGGACGCGTCGCACCTTTTCCAGGGCATCACCAGCCGAACGTTGATGCTCAGCGAGGCGCGGGAGTTTCACGATGCCGGTCGGTACCTGGAGCGGGCGGACCAAACGGCGCGGATTCTGGACGTGAAGTACCACGATCTTTTGCCGAGATTTACCGAGGACACCGCGATTCCGGCACCGCCCGACCCCTCCCTGCCCGATCCGGCATCGGTGGGCGGTCCGGTGGATACGCACGGCTGGACGGCGGTACTGAAGTCGGTCGGGGCGTTCGAGGCGTTCCGCAAGACGTACCGGCGAACGGTGACCCCGGAGCGGGTGACGGAGTTCTTGATTCTGAACCCGCAGTTTCCGGCTTCGGTGCGGTACAGCGTGGGGCGGGTCGACGGCGCGTTGCGGCGGATCAGCGGCAATCGAGAGCTGAGCCCGGGCAATGCAGCGGAGCGGGCGGTGGGTCGCCTGTACAACGATCTGAACTACACCGACGCCGCGGAGATCATCGCCGGAGGGTTGCACGAATTTCTGGAGTCAGTAGAAGTGCGATGCACGGAAATTGGCGATGCGATTTACGAATGCTACTTACGTTACTAGCCCGTTCGCGCGTCGAATGTGATATGGTTCCGGACCGGCCCTGATGCATCTCCGCATTGAGCACACGACGGAATACCGCTATCCTTGGCCCTCGGTGGACAGCCACAACGAGGTTCGTCTCGTGCCGTTTTCTGATGCGGACCAGGCCGTGCACGGCTGGGAGCTGGTCACTCAGCCGGCAGCCACGGTGGTGGGGCGATCCACGCCGAGCGGTTGGGTCCACACGTTCACGGTGCGAGAACCGCACGACCGGCTCGCGATTACGCTGCGGGCGGACGTGGAGACCACGCTGTGGGACCCGTTTCCCCGCGTCAACTTGGTGAACCCCGACCTCGTCCATTACCGATCGGCCCGGCTGCGGCGCGAGTGGCGCGCTTACCTGGAGCCCACGATTTACGTGCCCACCAGTCCGGAAGTGGCGCGGTTGGCGGCCCCGTTCTTTCAGGCGGAAATCCCGGTGGCGGAGTGCCTGTTCAACTGGATGCGCTGGATTCACGCGAACTTTGAGTACGACACCGACGCGACCCACGTGCAGACGACGTTGCCGGAGGTGTTGGTGCGGCGGGCGGGGGTGTGTCAAGACCTGACCCACCTGATGCTGGCGGGATGTCGGGAGCACGGCATTCCGTGCCGTTACGTCAGCGGCTACCTCTACGTGGGGGATGACCCAACGATGCGCGGCGAACAGGCCACCCACGCCTGGGTCGAATGCCTCATGCCGAACGGCACTTGGTACGGGCTGGACCCGACCAACAACCTCGCCGCGAACGATCACTTCGTGCGGGTGCACTTTGGGCGCGACTACGCCGATGTTTCGCCAACGATGGGAATTTACATTGGCGGGCCGACGCAGTCCTTACGGGTGCACGTGTCGGTAACGGCGATCGATCCGGCTACCGTCGATCCACTCGGTGCCACGCCACCGGCAGCGTCGCCCACGCCAGTGCGGACTTGATGAACGCGGCGGGGATGAACGGCCAGAAACCCGCGTTCATCACTTGCGCTTGCGGCACGAAGAACGCGAGCCAGGTGACGCCGACTCCCAAGATCAGCAGGTTCGCGACGACCAGCGCGATGGCGAGCGACCATCCGCGCCGCGCCAGACCTTGGTCGGCGACGTAACCGAGCAGCGCGGCGGCCGGGAGAAAGCTGAGCAGGTAGCCACCGGTGGGACCGACCAGGTGCTGCGGTCCGCCCGAGTACTCGGCGAAGACCGGCAATCCGGCGGCACCGGCGATCAGGTAGGTGAGCTGACTGAGGAACGCGGCGCGTGCCCCCAAGGTGAGCCCGCAAACGGTCACCGCGAACGTCTGCATGGTGAATGGCACGGGATTGCCGGGAATCGCCACCTGGGCGCAGAGCGAAGTCAGCACGGCACCCAGCACCACCAGGGCGGTTTCTTGGGCAGCCGAACGCTGCGGCCAAAGCGCCGCGGCCATCGAACCATTCATGTTGCCGATATTATCGCCGTTTCGTCCGGAAAATGCCGAACGTTTTTTCGAATTTTTAGGGCGGCGGGTAACGTTTGCGCGGTATGGCCACCGTCCGATTCCAGACTCTCACGTTGCAAAAACTTTATCCGCTGGCGATCAGCCGGGGCGCGATGGCCAGTTCCGAGAATCTTTTTGTGACGGTGGAAGCGGACGGATTCGTCGGGATCGGGGAGCTGTCGCCGGCAACTGGTTCGGCGTGGACCGCCGCCCGGGGAGAAGCGCAGTTGGCCGCTTTCGCCGCCGTACGGGCCGATGACCCCGACTTTCTGATTCCGAGCGTCACGTACGCGAGGATGCGAGCCGCGGAACTGGACCCGCCGGCGATGGCCGCTCTGGATACGGCCCTGTGGGACTGGTTGGCGAAGTCGGCCGGGATGCCGCTGTACCGCCAATTGGGCCTGTCGCGAGACGCCGTTTCGACCAGCGTGACGATCGGGATCAATCCGCCGGAGGTGACGCGCGAGCGGGTGCCGGACATCTTGGCGCGAACCGGCGCGAAGTATCTCAAGATCAAGCTCGGCTCTCCGGAAGGGCGAGATCACGATCGGAGCCATTTCGAGGCGGCGCGCGAGGCGGCGGCTCCGTTCGGCGTGACGCTACGGGTGGATGCCAACGGCGGGTGGACCGTGCCGGAAGCGCAGGCCATGATCCCTTGGCTCCGGGATCGGGGGGTGGAGTACGTCGAACAGCCGCTGGCAGCGGGACAAGAGTCGGAACTACCGCACGTGTACGCCGGTCGGGCGCTGCCGATTTACGTGGACGAGAGCGTTCGATTTGCGTCGGACGTGCCTGCGCTCGCCAACGCCGTGGACGGGGTGAATCTCAAGCTGATGAAGTGCGGCGGCGTCACGGAGGCACTCCGCATCGTGGCGACCGCGCGGGCCCACGGTCTGAAGACGATGATCGGGTGTATGAGCGAGAGCAGCATCGCGATTGCGGCCGGGGCGGCCATCGGCAGCCTGTTCGACTCGATTGACTTGGACAGCCATCTCAATCTGAACCCAGACCCGGCCGACGGCGCGCCGATCGTGAACGGAGTGATTGTGCCGACCGACCGGTCGGGCCACGGCGGGCAGTTGCGATCGGAGGGCGCGGATGCTTGATCCGAAATCACCGGTCGCCCTGTACATGCCAAAGAATCTCGTCTCTCCGATCGCCAAGATGGGCCACGGGGTGCTGCGTTTTTTGCCGAACCCGGTCGTTGCGGTGATCGATCCGGAGCACGCGGGACGCAACACGGCGGAGTTCAATCTGCCGCGCGCGGTGCCGGTGGTCGCGACCGTCGAAGACGCGGCGGCGGCGGGGGCCAAAGTCTTGATTCTAGGGATCGCCCCGCTCGGTGGCCAGATTCCCGCCGAATGGTGGCCGGATCTTGACCGTGCGCTGGAGCTTGGGATTTCGCTGGTGAACGGGCTGCACGACCTGTTGATGTGGCGGTATCCCCATGCTCCAGAGCCGGGGATCGTGGACCCGAGCGTGCCGTTCGTGTGGGACATTCGTCGGGAACCGCCGGGATTGGTGAACGGCCGGGGGCTGGCGGCGACGCTGAAGAATCGCCGCGCGCTGCTGATCGGCACCGACATGAGCGTGGGCAAAATGACCGCCGGGTTAGAGCTGCACGCGGCGGCCAAAGCACGCGGGATTCGGAGCGAGTTTGTCGCGACCGGGCAAATCGGCATCACGGTCACCGGCTCGGGCGTGGCCCTGGATGCGGTGCGGGTGGATTTTGCGAGTGGCGCGATTGAGCAAGAGGTTCTGATGGTCTCAGATCGCGGTGCCGAGATCGTGTGGGTGGAGGGGCAAGGCTCGCTGGTCCACCCAAGTTCGACCGCGAATCTGCCCCTGATTCGGGGCTCGGTCCCCACCGACTTCGTGCTGTGCGTGCGTGCGGGTCAGCGAACGCTCCGGTTTTTGGACCATATCGAGATTCCACCCCTGCGCGAATTGATCGGACTGTACGAGCAGGTGGCGGGGATGTGCGGTCGCTACCCGATTCCGGCGACTCGCGCCGTGGCCGTGAATACGGCGCACCTTTCCGACGAAGCGGAAGCGGCCGATGCCATTGCGCAGATCGCGGAAGAGACCGGCTTGGTGGCGGCCGATCCGGTGCGCGATCCGGACGGTCCGAATCGGCTCCTCGACGCGATGGGTCTATAGCGCGGAGCCGGCCGCCGGAACCGAGGACGTCGGTGGCGTGTACCAGAGGGCATCGATGGGTGCCGCCCAGCGGTGCTCGCCGATCGGCCGTACTTCTGCGCCGAGGGTGAGGAGCACGCCGGCGCGGAAGCGCGGTCCGACGAGTTCGGCAAGGAAATCCAGGCCCCGGGTGTCTTGCGGGCGGACGTCCGTAATGGGCCGGACGTCAATCGCGTAGACGTCGCCGTTCGGTCCTTCGAGGACGAATGCGACTTCGTGCTGGCGGATGGTGCGCAGGTGCGAAAGTTGCCAGCGGTGGGGCGACCACGAGCGCTGTTTCAGCAGTTCGCCGAGCACGAACGTTTCGAGCACGCGGGCGAACTCGGGGGAGTCCGCCACGGCCAGGGCCTCGCGATTCTGTAGGTAGGCCAACAGCCCGGAATCAAGCAGGTACGTTTTCGGCGAACGCGTGGTTTGGCGGCCATCCGGAGGCGAGTACGCGGGAAGCTCGACGGTGAGGTACACGCGCTGCAAGAGGGTGAGGTAGCGCCGCACCGAACTGTACGGAATGCCGAACATCTGGGCGCTGGTGCTGGCCGACATGACGGCGGCCGGGTGCATGGCCAGATGCTGAAGCAGATTTGGCAACGCGTGCAGCCGGCCGATGTTGGCGAGGTCGCGGACGTCGCGCTCGAGGATGGTGCGCACGTAATCGCCGTACCAGGCGGCGCGGCGGCGGGGATCGGTCCGTTGGGCGGCTTCGGGATATCCGCCCTGGGTCAGTAGTTGAAGCACTTCGGGCAAGGGAGTTCGGCGGGTATGCGGGCGAAACCCGCGTTCCACGATGGCGTCCAGGAGGCCGTCTGGCGCTTGGATGCGTTCGCCCACGCTAAGGGGGAGCATCTCGATGACCTGCATGCGGCCGGCCAGCGAATCGGCCACCTTGGGCATCGTGAGCACGTTGGCCGAGCCGGTGAGGAGGTACGCGCCCGCCACCCGGTTCTGATCGACGCGTTGCTTCATGGGTAGGAGCAGGCCCGGCGCGCGCTGCACTTCGTCGATGGTGCTGGGCGTCGGATGGGCGCGCAAGAAGGCGGCGGGTTGATCGACCGCCATCGCGAGTTCGAACGGATCATCCAGAGTGATGTAGTCGCGGGTCTCGTCGGAAAGCTGGAGGACGAGGGTGGACTTCCCGACCTGGCGCGGGCCGACGATGAGCACGACGGGCGTATCGGCGAGGGCCTCGCGCACGGTCGGTTCGATCCGTCGAGCGATCATGCCGGCATTGTACGACAGTTACGGAAAATCGTCAAGGCGTGCCCATGATCTCGTCACTGTATGGCAATATTCCGCAAGCCGGTAGACTGGTTGGCATGATTCTTAAGCTCGGACTCCCGAAGGGCAGCCTTCAAGAAGCGACCTTCGGACTGTTTGAACGGGCCGGCTGGTCGTTTCGAGCGACCGGTCGCAGCTACCAGCCCATCGTGGACGACGAGACGTTGGAGCCCGTGTTGTTGCGTCCGCAAGAGATTCCACTGTACGTTCAGGACGGCGTGATTGACGCGGGGCTGACCGGCAAGGACTGGATCGAAGACACCGCGGCCGACCTGGTGGAGGTGTGCGAGCTGCGCTACAGCAAGCTGACGCGTAACCCGATCAAGATCGTGCTGGCCGTCCATCAGGACAGCGACATTCGTTCGGCGGCAGACCTGCAGGGCAAGCGCATTGCCAGCGAATACGTTCGGCTGGCGAAGCGGTACCTGGAGGGTCACGGCGTGACGGCGCACGTCGAGTTTAGTTGGGGCGCGGACGAAGTGAAGGTGCCGACACTGGTCGACGCGATCGTGGTGAATACGGAGACCGGCAGCAGTCTGCGGGCCCACAATCTGCGGGTGGTGGACGTGTTGCTGGAGAGCACCACTCGGTTTGTGGCGAGTAAGGCGGCGTGGGCCGACGACGCGAAGCGAGAAAAGATTGAGTCGATGGCGATTCTGTTGACCGGCGCGATGAATGCGGCCAACCTCGTGGGGTTAAAGATGAACGTGCCGGCCGGCAACCAAGCGGAGATCTTTGCGATCTTGCCCGCCCTGAACACGCCCACCGTATCGCCGTTGGCCGACCCGGCATGGGTCGCGGCAGAAGTGATTCTGCGGGAGACGGAAGTGCGCGACCTGATTCCGGCGTTGAAGCGTGCGGGCGCCACCGGATTGGTCGAGTATCCGCTCAACAAAGTCATTTACTAGGTTCGATAATCGGCCGGAGTCTGCCAAACTTCGGCGTATGGACTTGCGCAATCGCGACGTCATGAAGGCTCTGGACCCGCTCGGGATGCTGGAGCTCATTGAGGATTTTCCGAACCAATGCCGACGGGCCCTGGAGATTGCGCAGGCCGTTCAGCTGGAGCCCTTGGCGTCGCGGCCGAATGCCGTGGTGCTGTGCGGCATGGGCGGCAGTGCTGCGGGCGGGGACTTTGTTAAGGCCCTGTTTGAAGCGCAGAGCGACATCCCGTTCAGCGTGGTCCGCGAGTACGATCTGCCCGGATATGTCGGCGCGGGATCGCTGGTGTTTATCGCAAGCTATAGCGGAAACACGGAGGAAACCCTTTCGGCCTATGCCCAGACGATTGCCCGCGGCGCATCGGTGATCGTTGTTTCGAGCGGTGGACAAGCCACCGAATGGGCGAACCGGCACGGCCATCCGGTGATCACGGTACCGGGCGGTCAGCCGCCGCGAAGTGCGCTGGGGTACATGATGGTGCCGGTGATTGTCGCCTGCGTGGCCCTCGGGTTACTGCCCGCGCAACCGTTTGACGCCGCCTTCGCCGGGCTAGACCGCGTATCGGCGGCACTGGGACTAACTGGAGACGATCCGTTTGCGCGGGAGCTCGCCGGGGCGATGCACGGCCGAATCGGACTGGCGTACGGGCTCGGCGGTTATCGATCGGCCATCGCCAATCGGTGGCGATGCCAGTTTAACGAGAACGCGAAGTACCTGCTGTTTGTGAACGGGTACCCGGAGCTCTGCCATAACGAGATCATGGGATGGGTGGCGGCGAATCTGCAAGCGGATCGGTACGCCGGCGTCCTATTGACCGACGGCCAAGAACCGTTACGGATGAAGGTTCGGGCCGAGGTCACGGAGCAGGTGATCGGCACGGAGTTGGTACCGTTTACTCGTGCCGAAGCGATCGGCGACACGCTTCTGGAGCGAATGCTCTCGTTGACGTACATCGGAGATTGGGTAAGCATTTACCTGGCCCGCCTCAATGGCGTTGATCCGACGCAAATCGCGAACATCGACACGTTGAAGGACGCGTTGGCGAAGTTACCCAGCTGATGGCGCAACGGATCGAGATCGCCGAACAATCGATTCGGATTGACGGAGCCGCGCAATGGATCTTCAGCGGCGAAGTCCACTACTTTCGATTGGCGCGTGGCGAATGGGAAGATCGGATTATCAAGGCGAAGCAGATGGGGTGTACGGCGATTGCCTCGTACATCCCGTGGCTGATGCACGAACCGATTCGTGGCCAGATTGACGTCACCGGTCGCACCGCGGACTATCTGGCGATCGACCAGTTTATTGATCTGTGCCATGCGCAAGGCCTTTGGTTTATCGCTCGCCCCGGGCCATTCATCATGGCGGAAATGAAGAATGAGGGAATTCCTTACTGGGTGCGCCGCGAGATTCCGAGTTGCGTGATCCGGACGTGGGATGGCGAAGTTGCCCGCTCTAAATCGCTGAACGTTCGGGATGCCGGATACTTGTCGGCGGTACACGATTGGTACCGCGGGGTGATGCCGGTACTAGCCGAGCGTCTCATTACCCTTGGAGGACCGGTGATCGCCGTTCAACTGGATAACGAGATCGGCATGTTGGACTGGGTCAACAATCAGCCGGACCTCAGCGAGGACACGTTATGCGCGTTTGCGGAATGGATACAGGCTCGGAATCGGGCCCGCCTTTACCCGTTTGACTGGGCCGACCCGGAGGCAAGGCGAAAGGCGGTTCGCACTCCAACCGCGGCCTTTTCGGGGCGTTTGGTAAGTGACTACGCCGGATTTGAGCGCGATCGAATCGCCGCATACACCGCGGACCTCCGGCGATTTGCCCACGAGCGCGGAGTCCGAGATGTTCCATTCTTGATCAATGTTCACGGCACGGGTGGCGGGCGAGGGCTGACCTATCCCATCGGTTTGCAGCAGTTGCAGACCGCATTCACGCAGGATCGCGGTTACGTCGCCGGGACGGATCACTACTTTGGCGAATTGAGTCGGGAGAATGTCGCCGACTTTGTCTTGATGAATGCCTTTTCCGCGTGCGTTCAGCGGCCAGAGCAGCCGCTTACGTCACTTGAATTTGAGGTCGGTTCGGGAGATTACGGGGAAACCGGTGCGGTCGCTCAAAGCGGTGAGTCAACCGCCGCCAAGGTGCGGCTGAGCCTGGTACAGGGGAACCGGCTCCTGAACTACTACCTCCTAACCGGAGGACGGAATCCAAAACTACCGGCACCCGTCGGGGATGGTAACGATCGCGTGGCCTTCACGGGGGAACGCCACGGTTTTGCGGCACCGATTAACCCGGAAGGTGAACTCACCTTGCAGTACGACGCATTGCGACAAGTGACGGGGGCGATGCGCGTGATCGCGCCGTACCTAGCCGACGCGGTTACGGAGTACGATGACCTCACTTTCGGGTTCGATCCGGGCGATTTTGAAACGGCATACTTCCGCGAAGGTACCGCCGAAACGGTCCGCCGCTCGAGAGAGGACGTGCGCGGGCTGCGGTTTGACTTGGCCCGCAACCTGCTGGCACTGGGCTATCGGTTTGGGGCTACGCGATTGGACGCTTCGTTACCGAATAAGACACGCTATTTGGTGCATGTTTGCGGCGAAGTGATGGCGGAAGACGTGCAACGCCGTCTCGTCGAGTTTCTCGCTTCCGGCGGAACCTTATTGCTGTACGGCGGGGTGCCAACGCGTGATGCCGACGGTCGCGAGTGTTTACGATTGGCGCAGGCCATCGGGGTAAGTCACCCGCAATGGCACACGGGAGACGGCGATTACCACCCCTCCATTCAGGGCGAAGGTTGGGCGGAATTTGAGCCAGAGGTACGGACTTGGCGAACGCAATCGGTAACCGTTGGTGCCGAAGCCGAGGTGTGGATGCGGCTCGTGCAACCGCAGCGAGTGGTCGGATTTTCGCAGCGTGTCGGTCGCGGCGTGGCGCATGTGCTGACCAGCCCTTATCCTTGGCACCGGTCCTTCTGGATGGCGTGGCTTAGCCGCTTTGGCCCGATCCCTGAATTGTCGATCGAGGGGCAAACGGACGGGGTGTTGATCCAAACCATGACAAGCCCGCGCGGTGCCCGTGCGTTGGCGGTCATCAATCTGGATATCGCCGCGAAGTCCCTGTCGCTTTTCGACCGCGGCCAGCCGTCCTTCCCGGATGAGGCATTGCGTCTCGGTCCGAAGGCGTCAAAAATCTTGCCATTCGGCGGAGCCTGGGGACCGTTCCAAGACCTGTCCGCAACCGGCGAGCTCGCGGAACTGACCGAGTCTCGCCTCGTCATCCTTCCGCAAGCGGGCGAATCCGTTTGGCTCCGATTTCGTGATTCTGGTTCACCGGCACGGGCGGAAGGCGCAAACTTGGTGCGGTCGGACGGCTGGGTGACGGTGACGCGGACGTCTCGCGAGTCCGGGCCGGTCCAGGTTTCGTTACGGGACTAAGCGTTTTCGTACCGGTTGCCCGCGATATCCTTTCCGCGGGCAAGCCACAGCCGAAAGCCGTGGTTGCGCGGGTCCTCCTGATTCACCCTGTTCCGGGTAGGAAAGTAGCGCATGGTGTAGCCACACCGACGGTGGTCGCTCGTGTTTGGCTTTGCCCCGTGGATAATCCGCGAGTCGTGAATGCTGCACTCGTTCGGATCGAGGGTGAAGTAAACCGCCTTCGACTCGTCGACGTCGGCAACCTGCGCGCTGAAGATGTTTTTGTCGGTATCCACCGATTCGTACGTCGAAAATCCGTTGACGTGCGTGCCGGGAATCACGCCCATGCTGCCGTTCTCCGGAAATGCCGGGTCAATCGCCAACCAAACGGTGGCGATGTCGGCCATCGTGTCCATTCGGCCGTTCCAGTAAGAACTGTCTTCGTGCCAGGGAGTGGCCTTGCCGGTCCGGGCGGGCTTGCAAATGAAGTGGCTACTCCACAAGGCGATATCCGGGCCGATGAGCGGTTCCACCAAGTCCAGCACCTCGTCGGCCAGCAAGAAATCCAGCAATCGCGGATCGCGGAAGTGCATCGTGTCGAGGTCGTCCGGGCCGTACTGGGCGAGGTTCTCTTCAAAGATCGCGGTAAGCGCGGCGAATTTCTCGGGCGAGAACACGGGGGCTCGGTGCAGCAGATACCCCTGCTCGTGGTAGTGATGAACGTCTTGGGAGGTCAGCGGATGAAGTGCGTTTGGCATACTCGCGTTATAGAGTACGTAACCGGAGAATGCTAGTGCAGAATCAAACCAAAAACTGCACTGGCTTGATACCATGCGAAGAATTCTTTGGAACGAGGTCTCGGGTGGTCGGGCGTATCACGCGGCGTACGTCACGTTGCGCCAGCCCGAGCAAACCACGCTTCATGACCATGACTTTGCCGAGGCGTTTTGGATCGTGGCGGGTGCCGCCGTCCATCGGATCGGTGATGCACGCATCCGCACCCGCGCGGGCGACCTTTGGCTGATCCGCCCGCACGATGCGCACGCGATCGAGGCCGCCCGGGCGGTCCAATTCATCAACATCGCGTTCAGCCTGAACGCACTCGAACTCGCTTGCGAATTGGCCGATGCGCAGGATGCGTACCGAGAGTGGTGTTCAGCGGATAAGCCACTCTCCATCAGCAACTTGGCGTTCGAAGGTGCATTCCGGCGGGCACTTTCCGGGGCGATGGGCGACGATCTCGGTTTGTACCGGTACCAATTCTTGGGCGAGCTGGTGCGCTTGCTCCACCCGCCCGCTCGGCCCGGGTTCGAGGCAGCCGGTCCGGCTTGGCTGATCGCGGCCGTGAGTCAGTTTCGCGATGACGACGCCTTGCGGGGCGGATTGCCGCGGTTGCGAACGGTCGCCGGCGTCAGCGATGAGCATTTGGCCCGGGTGTTTCGAGCTGTTTACGGTCAGTCCCCGTCGGAATTCGTACTTCGCCGTCGGCTGGAGCGCGCCTACGGATTACTGAGATCAAGCCAGCTTTCGGTCGCGGAGATCGCCGCGATCGTCGGATTCCGGTACGAGGGCCACTTCTTCCGAGCGTTTCGGGCGCGGTTCCAGATGTCGCCGAGGGAGGCGCGGCGGGCGGCGGCCGCCCAAGTCTTGGGCGAAACGTGATAGATTAACGTCATGTTGCCCATGGTTGCCGCGTTACTCGCCGTCGGTCAGACCCCCGCGCCAACCGGGGTGTTTACGGAAGATGTCGTCGAACGAATCCGCGTCGGGAAGCGGGTCACGGGCCTGTTGACGCACCGAACCGTGTACGGAGCGTGGGAGTACCGCTTCGCGTCGGCCGAAAACTTACGGACGTTCCGGCAAAATCCGACGAAGTTTGCGGTTCAGCTCGGCGGCGCGTGCGGTCGCATGGGCGAACTCAGCGGGGTTGGGCGTCCGGAGCTATCGTCGGTCATCGGCGATCGACTCTATATTTTTGCGAGCGCGGGTTGTCAGCGGGCCTTCGTACGTACGCCCCGCAAGTATTTGGAGCAAGATGAGTGGCTAACCCACGGACTCAATTCCGACCCGGCCGTCACCTTGCGGAAGCGAATTTTGGATTGGGCAGGCGGCGCGGCACGGTGGGAAGTCCCCATCCCGGTGACGATCCGAACCGAAGACCCGATTACGTTGAGCGGTACGGCCTATCGCCATCGCACGTCGCATTTCTTTGGTCCGCAGGGCGAGTACACGGCCGTCGACGAGTGGAACGACGTGGGGTACGGGCACCGGCTCGTCATGCCCGCTGCGGGTGCGGTCCGGGGCGAATTCACGCGGAACGGTGCCGTCGAGCGCATCGCCGTGTCCACGCAGGTGCGATCGATGGAACGCGAGCGCGACCGCAGCTATTGGGCTGCCCTCACCACCCTCGCCGATTCCGCATCGCGAGCTTCCCGAACCGATGCACCCGTGGCCGCCGGCACCGCCGATGGGTCCATTCAGGTTCAAATGAAGGGTGTGATCGTGACCATCCACGCGGATCCGACGAGCGGCGCGGTCAAGGGAATCGCGTACCGAGGCCGCTTCGGCAGTTCGGTTATCGGCGCGGTGCGGATCGAGTTTTCGCGCTTCCAAGATTGGCAAGGGCGCAAAGTGCCGACCGCTTGGACCGTTACCGTGGACGACAAGCCCGTGCCCGAAGCGCAGGTTTCCGCCGCGACGTACGCGACCAACTAACGGTTAGCGCTGGGGTGCCACACCGGCTCGTATCCGGCGCGGAAAATCTCGACCAGCGTGGGGCACGTCAGCAGCTCGGCCTGGTCGGGAAGAGGCATCGGGGCTCCGTATCCGGCGTGGTCCCACAGGAGAGCAGCATCGTGCGACTTGGCATAGGCTAAGCCACCGAGCGTAAACATCGCGCCATCGGGAAGGTCGGCGGGTCGGACAAGCGGCCGATCGCCGCGAATGATGGGCATCCGCTCCCCGTGCAGGCGACGGTTGATCGTCATCGCGTCGGGGTTTTCGCCGAAAGCCGCCATCCACGCCGCCTTAAATCGGCGATAGTCGGCCCGCCGACACTCGGCGCAGGTGCGGTGACCCGCCGCAAATGCCGTCACTTCGTCCAGAAAAAACAGCGGCATCCACTGGCCATTCTCCATAATGGGCCGCTTACGATTGTTGAATTCGAGAAGGCAAACGAGCCAGAGCGTGGTTTTGCCGTACGGGTGAACGATCTCGCCATCGCGATGGATGATGCCGCGGTTGCCGGTAAAGAGTCCGCGCGCGGAATGAATTTCGATCTGGCTAAACGGATTTACACGGTTTCGGTACGGCATGGCGGCGAGTTTATTGCTTCACGCGTTTGAATGCGTCGCGCGCGTCGTCGTTCCCTTTGTCGGCCGCGCGGGTGTACCAGCCCCGGGCCGCATCCAGATCGCGGGTTACGCCGTAGCCGTTCTCGTAGTGCGCACCGAGGTGAAACATCGCGGCGGCATTCCCCCGGTCGGCCGCCTTCCGGAGCCAAGTCAGCGATTGCGCATAGTCGCGCTCGACGTGAAAACCGAACTGATAATAAGTGCCGATTCGGTACATTGCCACCGGATCACCAAGTTCCGCTGCCTTGGAGTACCACCGGTACGCCTGCTCGTAGCTTTGGGGAGTCCCGCGGCCATCCTGGTACATCAGCCCGGTCTGAAGCATCGCGGGTACGTAACCTTGTTCGGCCGATACTCGGTAACGATTGAGTGCTTCTTGGTCGTCTCGCTCCGTACCGAGCCCGTGTTCAGAGTGCCGACCAAGGCCGTACTCGGCGATCGGACTTCCGAGTTCGGCGGCCTTGAGGAGCCATTTGCGGGCTTCGGCGTAGTCGTGCGGAACCCCGTGGCCGTACTCCAGGCAATGGGCTAGGCTCAGCATGGCCGAGACGTTTCCGAGTTCCGACGCTTTGCGGTACCAGTTAAGCGCTTGCACGTAATCAAACGTTACGCCGTAGCCGTACTCGTACATGGTGCCCAGGTTATCCATGGCGGGCGCAAATCCCGCGTCTGCGCTGCGCCGATACCATCGGAGCGCTTCGGGAAAACTGACCGGTACCCCCTTGCCCAACGCGTGCATGTTTCCGATGAGATTGCTCGCCGACGCATCGCCAAGTTTGGCGGCAGATTCGTAATGCGCTAACGCCGTGGGGAAGTCGTTTTGTGCGTAGGCAATGTCCCCGAGTTTCCGTAGGTTTACGGCATTCAGCTCCGGGTGAGGCGTTGGGTTGGGGTTCGGGAGGGGCTCTGGTTTCGGCGCCGGTTCGGGCTCTGGATTCGGCGGGAGCGGAGTCGGCGATTTGGTCGGCACGAGGACAACATCCACGAGAAGCGACGAGTTCTCCCACGGGACTTGCTTCATTTTCGACGCATCGGCGACGCGCTTGCGGGTGGACTTGAACACGTCTTCGACCTTCGCGCCGGGCGTCACAAATTCGCTTAGGAGAGCGGTGGTAAAGAGCCCGTTTCGACCGGCGATGTTGTCGCTGGCCACACTGCCCGGAGCGGTGGCAAATGAGATGAGAGTGTTATCGGGCGCGTGAGGTGTGGCTAAGCCAGAGCGACCGGATCGGAAGGACTTGCGGAACGGGTTGTCGCGACAGGCGTCCAAGATCACGAGATTCGGACGGCTCCGCTTCTCGGTCATGTGGGTAAAGATCGTGCTGAGGTTGATCGCGTGGTATGGCAGCATCGACTCCTCATCAATCTTCGCGTCCACCGGAATCAAGAAATTCTCGCCGTTACTCTGGATACCGTGCCCACTAAAGTAAACCAGCGCGATATTCGCATCGGCGGCACTCTTCTTGAATTCGCCGAGCGCTTTCAGCATCCGTTCCCGGTTCGCGTTGGGATATAGGATTACTTCGAAGCCGATCCGTTTCAGCAGTGCGGCCATGTCCGCGGCGTCGTTCACCGGATTCTTCAGCCGGCCACCGTACAAATACTCGCTATTGCCAATCACGAGGGCAACCCGCTTGCCGACCACCGTTTCCACCGCGAGTTTTCCGGTTTGTTGAACGGGAGTAGTAAGCATAATCCCGGCATAAATACTAGTTAACAGCATCGTAAAGCCTCGCGCGCGTTCGGATTATACGACGAGATCGCTACCTTGCGCGAGCATCACTTTCGTGCCAAACTACGCGCGTGGAACGGATCGGCATTGGCGTGGTAGGGGCAGGCAGTATCGGTATTCGCGCGGCATTGATGCACTTGTGCCTTGATGACGTGCAATCGCGCGTTCGGCTGGCGGCGGTTTGCGATGCGGTGCCCGGTCGAGCTCAGGCTGCCGCCGCGCGATTTGGCGTCGCGGCGGCGTACGACTCGTACGAGGAGCTTCTGGCCGATCCCGAGGTGCATCTCGTCACACTCGGCACCCCCATCGGCCTCCATTACGATCAGGGTCTCGCGGCGATCGCGGCGGGCAAGCACGTTCACTTCAACAAGACGATGTCGGTGACCACGGCGGAGGCGACGCATCTCATCAACGCCGCCGCCGAGCGCGGGGTCCGTATCAATGCGAGCCCGGGTCAGATGGGTCAGCCGCAAAACCTCTTCATTCGCGACTTCATCCGCTCTGGCCAACTCGGCAAAGTGGCGTGGGCCCTCGTCGGGGCCGGATTCGGCGACTACCACGAGAACGAGGGCGTCCGTCAAGGCAACGACTTGCTGAGCAACGTGAACCCGAGCTGGTACTGGAAAAAGCCGGGCGGCGGACCGCTCTACGATATGACCGTGTACGGACTGCACACCCTCACCGGCATTCTCGGCCCGGCGAAGCGGGTCACTGCGATGTCCGGAATCGCCGTGCCCGTGCGGGCGTTCCAGGGCGAGCCGTTTACGACCGAGGCCGACGATAACTCGTTCTTGCTGCTCGATTTCGGCGATTCGACGTTCGCATTCGTTTACGGAGCTGCGTTCGGCATGATCGAATCCGAGTGGGGTCAGCCGAACATTTACGGTAGTGCCGGCACCTTGCTCGGCACCCGACTCAATGGTCAGCGGTTGCCGTTCGCGGGCGCATCCGACGACTTCAATCCGTACGCCAGCGGCCGATTCGTCACGGGCGAGCATCTGGCCCTAGAAGAGCACCACGTATTCGAGGACATCATGGAACTCGTAGACTGGGTGCAGACCGATCGCGCGCCCTACGGCACGGCCGAGCACGCCCGCCACGTGATCGAGATTTTCGAAGCCGGTTATCGCGCCGCCGAAACCGGCACGACCCAAACGTTGACCACCGACTTTCAGGATGTGGAAGCATGAGCTTGCTCGCCGGAAAGGTCGTCCTCGTGACCGGGGCATCGCGCGGCATCGGGGCCGAAACCGCCGAGGTGTTGGCCGAGCACGGGGCGGTGGTCGCCGTCAATTACGCGGTCAATGCGGACCGCGCGGAGGCCGTCGTCGCGAAGATTTCGGCGGCCGGCGGCACCGCGTTTACGGTGGCGGGCGATGTTCGCGATGAGGCCGATGTCGACGCGATGATCGCGACGATCTTGGATCGGCACGAACGCATCGACGGCGTGGTCAACAACGCGGTAAGCGGCGACCAACACGGGCGATTCGACGACGCGACGTGGGCGGGGTACCAAAACATGCTCGACTTCGGCGCGAAGGCGGTGGTGAATACGGTCCGGGCGGCGCGCGGGCCGATGCGCACCCAGGGCGGCGGCAGTATCGTGAACATCGTCACGGAGCTGTGGAATATGGGTTCGGCCGAGTGGTCGATGTACCTGGCGGGCAAGGGCGCTATGGTCGGCATCTCGCGCTCGCTCGCGGCCGAACTCGGGCCCGAAGGAATTCGGATCAACATGATCGCGCCGGGTTGGATGGCGACCGAACAGGTCGACCGCGAGAGCGAAGGTTCGCGCGGATTCGCCGCGAGCCTGCCACTTCGCCGCCACGGTACGGGTCACGAAATCGGAAAGGTCGCGGCGTTTTATCTCAGCGACCTTTCGAGCTACTGCACCGGAACCTACCTGCCGGTGTGCGGAGGCCGTGTCACGCAAGTCGGCGTGTAGGTGCGCTAGGCCGTCGCTTCTTCTGCCTTATATCCGCCGACACTATTCAGATAGTCGATCTCGCCATCCACGAACTTTGCTTCGGTGCGAAGCGTGGGGTGCGTAAAGATGTCTTCGGTGCCGGCGGGCATCAGGACCTGACCGGTCGGGAACCAGCCGACGTAGTGAATCATCGCGATCATCGGTCGCGGGGTCTCGGTCCGATTAGGCATTCCGGCGTGCCACATCCGCATATCGCGGATGAGGATGCTTCCGGCGGCCACCGTCGGTTGCAGCGGCGGGTGAGTCGCGCGACGTTCGGCCAGCCGCTCGGCAGAAACCTCAATCTCGCCGTCCTGAATCGCGACGGACGTG
This sequence comes from Fimbriimonadaceae bacterium, assembly GCA_033763535.1. Lineage (GTDB taxonomy): Bacteria > Armatimonadota > Fimbriimonadia > Fimbriimonadales > Fimbriimonadaceae > Fimbriimonas. The sequence goes on from JANRKI010000019.1 coordinate 22,647, forward strand.
TCGAGGTGAGTACCTGGCCAAATTTCGGTACTGCCATTCTCCGCGGACATGTCGACCGTTGGCACGTTCACCACGAGAGCGTACGCCGGATGCGCCACCGTAAGATTCGGCCAGAGCTGACCCATATCGGCGTGTACCGGTTGCCGACTTTCACTCTTAACGGCGGTGTTCCCTTCGTAAAACGCGCTCTTTAGCCCGTGGCCAAGAATGGAGTGGGTGACCTGAATGACCGCCTCGTTGACCAAGACGTCGCGGAACAGGTACTCCGCGATCACGGGCGGCTTCTGCTGAAGGTTGCCGCGCGTCCAGTTAAACGGTTGGTCGGTGCGGTTCAACAGGTACTCGGCGTCCGCAAACATCTTTTCGCGGAGCTTGGCGATGTGATCCAGATCAACCGCGTTGCGGAGCACGACGAAGCCATCGGTCTCGATGGCGTGCTTGGCGGTCAGGACATCGGCGTCGGAAAGGCGGCCGTCGGCGTTAACGGTGACTTCAGTCATGGCCGGAGTTTAGTCCGGCCACGTCGCGAAATGGCGCGGTCAGTACCGCCGAATTCGAATATTTCGGAATGCGATCGGATCGCCATGGTCTTGCAGCACGATATGCCCGGCCTTCTCCAGCGCGTACCCTTCCCACCGTGCGAACTTCGACTTCGCCAGCCGGGCCTTCCAGTCCGCCGAGTTGATTTCGTACTTCACCACCAGCTTGCCGTTCAGCCAATGCTCAATCACGGGGCCGCGCGCCACGATCCGGGTCTCGTTCCAGTACCCCGCCGGGCGGCATTGGTTCCGATCCGTCGGATGCAACGCGTAGTTGGAACCAGCCGAAGTCAGCGGGCTCTGACCGTCGCGATGCCGCGCATTATCCAATAGTTGGTACTCCGGACCGGTTTGATACGGCGCGTTCAATCGTTCGGAGGAGCGGTACATCACACCGCTGTTTCCGCCCGGTTGCACCCGCCATTCGAGTCGGAGGTCAAAGTCGCCGAAGGTATCGCGCGTTCGGAGGTCGCCCCCGCCCATGCCGGGAGTGTAGGTGAGTAAGCCGTCCTCAATTCGCCAACCCTTCGGTACTGCGGACTGCTTCCAGCCGATCCACTTATCCAGCGATTTGCCGTCGAACAAGTCGTCGAAGCCGGGCTCAAACTTGAGGCGCGGACCCATGTACACCGGCAGGGCCACCTTTGGAATTTGGTTGAGGGTGTACCAAGATTCCGTACTCCACAGGTTGTCGCCTTGCGCCGAAGTAAGCGTGGGATCAAACCGGAAGTAGTACACGTACCCGGGCTTGAGCTCGTCCAATTGCACGTTGACGCGCTTGCGGTCCAGCGACGTCCAGATGTGCTTCGGCTGCAAAATCCGCTCGTCCACTTTCGGGCCGCCGTAGGTTGCCGTCGGGACGTACTTGTACCGAGTAATCGTGATATGGCTCGCGTCGAGGGTCACATCCTCTCTCAGGGGGCGAGTCAGCTCGACCTCGAACCCGTTGGAGCGGCTGCGCGTGGCAAGAATCTCGAACGTCGGCTTGCCGTTATAGCGAAGTTTCTGCAACCCGAACCGTTCCTTGCCTTCTTGTCCCCAGTTGCCGGTCGCCCCGATTCCGCCCACGTACAGACCGCCATCGGGTCCCCATGCCACGCGGTTGATGCCAGCTTCGAGGCCCTGGGTAAAGCGATACACCGCCCCTTGGAGTTGCCCGTTTACCCGTTCGACAAACACGCGTTTCAGGCCGCCGTGGGTGACGTCGCCATGCAACATTTGCCCTCGGTATGGACCATCCTTCATGATCGTCGGCTGGCTCGGGCTATTCCCGATCTCACCCTGCGGTAGCCATACCACCGGAGGCTGCTCTTTCAGATTTGCGGTGCCCTTGGGGTCCACGGCGCGGGAGCCGAAGAATGCCCCGGGCTTAAAGTGCAACAGTTTCGAACTGGGCAGCCAATCGCCTTGGTTATCGGTAATGAAAATCTCGTTCTGGTAACCGAATCCGATGCCGTTGGGAGTCCGCAAACCGCTTGCCACAAACTCGTAATCCCCGGTATTCGCGTCGATTTTGACGACCTTTCCACGGTCGGGGTTCTGCGGCTGCGTACTCGCTCCGCCCGGATCAATCGCGATGGCGAGATTGGCGTAAAAGTAGCCCTTATCGTAGACGAGGCCAAACGCGAATTCGTGGAAGTTATCCGTTACGCCCCAGCCATTGGCGACCGCGTAGTATTCGTCCGTTACCTCATCGCCGTTCCGGTCGATGAGCTTCGTCAGTTCCTGCTTTTGCAGAACGTAGATGTCCTTCCCGACAACCTTGATCCCCAGCGGTTCGGCTAGGCCCTGCGCAATCTTCTTGACCCGTACGTTGCTCGCGTCGCCCCGCACCCCGCTGATCACGTAGACCGCGCCTTCGGCATCCCAGGTGCAAATCACCATACGCCCATCGGGCAGAAAGTCGATGCCACCGACCCGCGGCTTAAAGTCTTTCGGCCGAATCGTGATGAGATCGTAGGACGGGTGGACGCCATCCAGCGGACGTTGATCCCCTGGCCGATTGGCAGAACCCGCCTGGATGATGTTCTTCTTGCCCGGAGACGTGACGCGCACTTCGCCGGAAGGCGTGATGAAGGCCGATTCCGGGACAAGCTCGAAACTGTTCGTACCCGGGCGCTTCCATTCCAATCGCAGGACCGAATCGCCGCCATTGTCAAAGTATTCGATGCGGAACGGCTGCGCCCCGGGGTTCATTTCGAACGTCCCGTCGGCCCCCGCTTCGCTGTGCAGTCCGTCGTTGCTGACCACCAACGTATCCCGGATCCAGAACATCGAGCCGTCGTCGCTGGTCAGCCGAAACTCGTACTTGCCCGGCGTGGTGATGTTCAGGAATCCCGTGAGGTGCGCAAGGTACTGGTCGGAGACTTCGCCGAATTCGGCCTTCCGTCGAAAGTTGACCTGCTTCGCCACGAACGATCGGTTCGGGGTTTGCGATGGGACCAGTGTCGGCAGCCGATCCATGTTCTCGCGCACGTCGTAAACGCGCACGGCCACGCCGGGCTCGGTTGGCGCCTGCACGGCGGGTTCGGGCGATTCCGTAGCGTATTCCGCCCCGTCAATCGCCGCGTCGGGACTCTGGGCGAACAGCTTCGTTTCCGGCAACGCGGGCAGATAGCTCACCGCGATGGTGCCGAGGACGAAGCCGGCTCGCTTTACCTCGTCGGCGTCGTACTCAAACTTGACTTCGCCGGTGATGGCCAACGTCTCGCGTCCGGCCACTGTCACCTGCTTCGTGTCCTGCCGGATGAAGTCCGTCTGGGTGATGAATTCGCGTGGGTCGCCGATCGATTCGATCCGCGTTTTGAGATAGAGTTGGGTCGAGGCCGTGAGCCCTCTTACCTTGAACGTCCGGATGAGGGACGGCCGGTCGTTTCGCCGGTAGTACTCCGGAATCTCCTCGATGCGAATCGTCTCGCCATCGAAGCCGGTCGTGTCGTACTGCAATACGACCTGGCCGAGTTCGAATCGGTACCCGCGGAACCGCATCTTCGCGGGCTTGCGCTCATTGCCCTTCGCGATCGTCCACACCGGACCGTCGAAACCGCTTTGGTAACGCTGACCCTGCGTGGTGGGCTGCGGACCGTGTGCGGCGGTGTACACGGCGCCGTCAAACTTCACTCCGCCTTTCCAGACCTTGTACAGGCCGCAATCGGTGGCATCGTACGCCACCCATAGGTCTTCGCTCAGGGCGATCGTTACCATGCGGGCTTGCTTATCCAGCACCGAGCGGAACACCCACATGTCGAGCGGGCGCTTGGGCAGTTTCGCCTCGAACTGCGGGGCCCCGGTGGTCAGGGCGAGGGCGAGCAAAAGGCCGGTCACGCCACGGTTTTACCCTTACGCCCAAGCGATGGGCGACGGGCTTGCGGACGGACATTCGGCGCATCGATCAACGTCCGGACGAAGAACTCCAGCATCTTTTGGCCAGAGATCGCCGTGTGGCCCTCATCCGGGCCGACCTGCAGCTCGTACCGCTTGTTGGCTGCGTCGAGCGCCTTCACCAGCATCAGCGTATTGTTGGGATGAACGTTGTTGTCGGCGGTGCCATAAAACAGCATCAGGTGACCCTTCAACAGCCGCACGTGCGTCATGGCCGAGCCCGCGTCGTATCCCGACTTGTTCTCCGTTTCGCCCGGCAACCCTTGGTAACGCTCGGTGTAGATGGTGTCGTAATGCCGCCAGTCCGTTACGCTCGCACTGGCACACGCGCTGCGGAAAACGTCCGGGTGCCGAAGCACCGCCATGATGCTTGCGTAACCTCCGTACGACGTGCCGTTGATACCGACGCGCTTGCCATCGACAAACGGCAATTTCGCGAGTTCGCGGATGCCGGCCGCTTGATCATCAATCTCGACCACTCCGAGCTTTCCGTACACGGCGTCGCGAAACGCCTTGCCGCGTCCGTTGGTGCCGCGCCCCGCCAAACTCACGGTGATGAATCCGAGCTCCGTGCGCGCATCGGCCGGTGCGTAACTGACGTTGAGCCCGCCTGATTCCGGGCCCGCGTACACGTCGAGAATCACGGGGTACTTGCGCCCCGGGTCAAAGTTCCTCGGGAGTTGATACGTTCCGTAAAGCGTCGTCTTGGCATCGGCCGCGAGGTACTGAAAAACCTTCCGGGCCGGAATCTTGAGTTCCGCCAATCGCGAAGTGTCGCTCTTCGCCACGACCGCCCGCCTGGAACCGTCGGCGCGGAGCAGGGACGAAGTCGGCGGCACGTCAAGCTGTTGCGAGGTAACGAAAATATGTTCACCATCTGGCGAAATTGTCGCCGTGTGGTGGAGGGACGGATCGGTCAGCAACGTCTGCTTCCCGGTCCGCAGGTCCGTGAGCACGACCTGCTCTCGGTAAGGTTCGGTGGCCGCAAATGCCACCGTCCAGAGGCGTTGCCCCGCTTCGTCCCACCGCAAAACGCGCACGTGGTCGTACGGATTTTGGGTCACCGGAGTCCGCCGGCCCGTCTTGGTATCGATGAGATCGTAGTTCTTGAATCCGTTGCGCTCGGTTGCCCACAGGACTCGGGCGCCGTCGGTGCTCCAGCGGTGTTCGGGCGAATTCTCCGCCCAACTCTCCGGGTGCAACTCCTCCGCGATCACCCGCGGGTTCGATCCATCGGGACGCACCGCGACCCACTGCACGCGGTTCTGTTTGCGATTGGTGCGAAAGAACGTCAGTTCGTTCCCGCCCGGCGACCATTCGACGCCGTAAACGTACTCCGCTAAGCTCGCGTCGCCGAAGTCCGCCGGAATCTTTACCGGATCGCCGCCGGTCACGGGCGCGACCCAAAGCTCAACCTTTGGGTTCGCGGTGCCGGCCTTGGGATACGCCTCGGTATCTAAATCGACGTAGAACTCGGACTGTTTCATCCCGAGGTAGAAGTCGCGCACGGGACGCTCGTCGAACCGGTAGTAGGCCAAGTGCTTGGAATCCGGCGAGAACCACATCGCCTCCCGCACGCCCAGCTCTTCGCCGTACACCCAACTCGCTTCGCCGTTCTTGATGCGCTCGCTGACCGAGCCATCCGTGGTCACCGCCCGCGACTCCTTCGACTTCACCTCGGTCAGGAAGACGTTTCGGTCCTTGCACTCGGCCGACCAGTTTCCATCCGGCGAGGTCGCGACCCGGAATTGCCGACCTCGGTCCGGCGCTCCCGAACCTCGGCGACGCGCCGACGGCATCGGCTCCGAGGTTTCGCGGACCTCGTAATGGGCGAGGTCGACAACGTACGTTTTCGATCCTTGCCGAAAGAATGCGCGCTTGCCGTCTTCGTGCCACGCTACGCTCACCCGGCCCGAAACCCACGCCTGCGAGACCGTTCGCTGGAACTGGGCCATCGCTTGGTATCGGTTCATGTCGACGGCGGAATCTTGGGAAAACGCAACGAACGGGACGAGGAGCGCGACGAGCACACCGCAATTATAGAGGCAAGGTCCGCGCCGCCCGATCAAGGATCGCTTCTGCCAGGGCCTGAAAGTCCTTTCGGCACTGCTCCACCGCGTAGGTGTGGCTGCCAAGGGCGCCATCGGCGGGCTTCAGCAGAAACATCGGTTTGCGCGCGTCCTGCGCCAGCGGCATCAGGCTCCGGTAATTCTTCAGCATGGCCAAGCAATGCGGATCATCTTGCACGGGCGGGGAAGGAAAGCTCTCAGGTTGTTGCAATACTTTCGTCGCGAACGTCGTCGGGATCCGCTCGAGCCAGCGCTGGTACGCCTGCACGGGTCGGTCTGCGCGCATCGCATGTTGCAGCACCACGTATCCGATGGGTTGCATTTCTCCCCTCGGCAACGAGAGGTTCAGGTCCTCCGGAGCACTATCCAACCGCTTGCGCCAAGCCTCTCGCCAGACAAACAGTCGTGGTCCGAGATTGGCAAGCCCTTGCAAGCTGTAGAGGTCCGGCGCGAGCGGTACCACGACTTCCTGCGCGGCAATGAGTGCCGTGCGATTCAGCGAACCGAGGTTCGGCCCGACGTCAATCAGCACGAGATCGGCCTGCATCGTCGTGGCGGCCTGATGGATGAGCTGATGCAGCGCGGTCGTGACGCGGAACGCACGCCCATCGCCATCGAGGCACTTCGGCCACGTCTCGCTAAACTGGTCTTCGGCCATTGACAGACTCAAGTCACCAAGCAAAAGGCCTAACCCCTCGGCGGCGTACCACGGCTCGAGTGCACCAAGGCCGGACTCTCCACCCAAGAACGGTCGAAGTGCGGAAAAAATGGTGCTTTGCCCCCCGGCTTCGCTCAACTTGTCGAACTCATCGTCGGTCAGAAACATCGAGGTGACGTTTGACTGAGGGTCGAGATCTGCCACCAGTACCCGCTTGCCCAGCAAGTGCATCATCCAGGCGAGGTGATAGACCAACGTCGTCTTGCCGACGCCGCCCTTGTTGTTGAAAAAGGCAATCGTTCTCATCGCCGATGGATCACCGCCACGATCCGGGTCGGATCGGCCAGAAACTCAACCGGCGGATTCCCGTTTTGCTCCAAAGCCCGATTCGCGGCCGCAATGCCGAACCCGAACTGTTGAACGTACCCGAGGTTCCGGAGGGCACCGGCGAGGGCCGGATTCCGGTAGTCCGTGATCCCGGGCTGACCGAAGTTCGTCGTGGTGACCGAACCAAACGGACCGCCCGTGCTCTGGACTTCGATCCGGTCGCGAAACCAATGGATCCGGATCGGTGCGTTGGTGTCTTCGTAGCTCCGATGAACCACCGCGTTACGGAGGATTTGTTCAAAAGCGGCCGGCGGGTAGTCGTACCGGCGTATCTCGGTAGGAGCCGAGACAATGTCGATTTGGGTTTGGTTATGGGCGCGGAACTTGTCCTCCGTACGCCGAATGATTTCATCGACGCGTCCGAAGACGCTCAGCTCATCGACCAATGCGTCTGGATCGAATCGCTCGGAATCGAAACGCATGAACGTGAGCCAATTCGCCGGAATCTGATCGCTCGGGCGCTTGCCCGCCACCAAAATCCCCAGGTTGGTCGGCCTCGCGTCATCGCGCGCGTACAGAAGGTTGACGCTCGCGAACTGCTCCTCGCGGGTTCGACCGTTCGCCGCCAGTACGTCCGGGCTGACAACGTTCGGCAAGTACGATTCGCGGATGAAAGCCAAGTCCAAGTCCTCAATCGTGGCGGTCGCGTGCGGACGGAGTTCCCATCGCAAGTCCAGCGAGCGTCGCTTTTCCGCAAGGATCCGTTCGTCCTGCGCCGTAGCCATCGCCCGACGCGGTCCGATCCGGACGAAGCATCGGCCTTCGAAGCGGACCGGCGGGCTGTCGCTCGGTGCCACCATGACCACCGCGATCGCGTGACCTCGCAACGATCGTTTCTCGACCGAGATCGTGGGCGGCGGAATGATTCGCCCATCGCTCCGAATCTCGGCGAGGTCCTTCAGTAGTCGATCGTCAACATCGATTCCGGCCGGAGTCCCGTCGTCGCGCACCCCGATCAGCAAGACGCCGGGTTTGCGGTGATTCGGCAAATCGTTCGCAAAGGCACAAACGGCCTCCTGCGCACTCCCCTTAACGCCCTTACTCCAGAGCTCTTTTCGCTCTACCCGGTCCGATTCCGGTTCCGTCGCCAATCGCTCGAGTTCCGCGTCGGGGATGCGCTCCATAAAAACAGTCTATCCGTGCGGACTCACCCGACCGATTCCGCTGCCCGATCGATGGGCGGATTGACCACGACGGTTGGCGCGGCGGCGAAGCTCAGCCCGCGCGCGTTGGCCCGTTCAATCGCGTGCAAGACGAGCCGCTGCCGCAACTCAAGCTCTTCGGCTTGGCTTTCGACCTCAAAATAGGTCTGGATCAGCACCACCACCCCGCCGTCGTTCACTTCCGAAATCGCCACAATGCTCCGATCGGGCGTGACTTCCGATTGTTCGGCCAGGTAGCTGCGCAGGTCATACGTCCACGCTTCGATCCCGTCCGGCGGATTGCCGTAAGGAAGTCGCATGGTCACCCGTTGCCGTCGCGACCGCCGCGCGCCGAAATTCTCGACCGAGGCCCGAATGAGGTTCGCATTCGGCAGGGTGATCAGCGTGTCTTCAAACGTCCGAATCCGGGTTGAGCGCAGGTTGATCTCTTCCACCACGCCTTCAATCTTGTCGATGCGCACCCAGTCGCCGAGCTTGAACGGCGTGTCGAACAGGATCGTCACCGAACCAAACACGTTCTCAACCGAGTCTTTCGCCGCCAACGCGACGACGATGCCGCCGATCCCTAGTCCCGCGACGATGCCCGCGATGTTGACCCCAAAGATGGAGAGCGACACAATCGCCGCGACGCTAACGATGAGCACGCGCACCAACTTCCGGGTCACCGGAATGAGCAATCGCTCGGCCCGCTGATTGCCCGTGCGCTCGATGATCGCGTCGCAGACCGTATCCCACAGTGCGAACGCCAACCAACCCGCGCCGATCAGGCTCATGACGTCGGTCAGCGAGTTCAGAACGGTACGTTGCAGCGCGTTAAACGGCCCGAATGCCAGCAGCTGATCGGCCCACCACGTCGCGGTGAGCAACCCGGCCGCCCCGCGGATCGAGCGCCGATTCCGCGGCGCGATCTCTTGGCCCGAGAATCGACGCGACAACTTGATGGCGAGCGCGGCGAGGCCGAAGCCGACGCCGTACGCGCACGCCGCAAACAGCAGGATCCGGAACACGCCGAACGCCTGGTCTGGCCCAAACCCCCGGGCAATATCGTCAATCTCGCGAAGCCATTTCGGCTGGCTCAGCCACGCGAGCGGGATCACACCGACAAGATACCGGCCCCGTCATCTCCGCCACCGATCGCAACCGGATTCCGCGCGCCGCGTACCAAGTCGTACGAACCGATGGAAAAGACATACCGCAGCAAGGTCGACGCGTGGCTCATCGCGGTGCTCGGGTTCGCGTTTGTCACGATGGCCGGCGTCATGGTGCTGAGTTTGTGGGCCTCGGGCGACGCCACGGCCGTGATTCCGCTCGTGTTGTTCTCTCTGATGCTCGGGGCGGTCGCGTTTCCGACGCAGTACACGCTCACGAAAGACCTGCTCCGGGTGCAGTCCGGGCTGCTTCGCTACCGCATCCCGTTGGCCGAAATCACCGAAGTCACGCCCACCCGCGAGCCATGGTCCTCGCCGGCCCTCTCGCTCGACCGACTGAACATCGCGTACGGCAACGGAAAGCGAATCCTGATCAGTCCGGCGGAAAAGACCGAGTTCGTGAGCGAACTCAACGTGCGCATCCAGCGAACCCGCTCACGCTGACGGCTTCGGAGTCACGGACGGCAACCGCCGCGCGATCTGCAAGAACACCGGGGCCAAGATCAGCGCGGGCAGGTAATGCGCGGAAGTCGGAAGCTTTACCCCCACGATCTGCATCCCAATCATCGCCAGCATGATTCCGCCGGCGGAGGTCGCCACCTCGACCGCGTCGGTGTCGGCGGCAAACCCGCGCAACATGCGGGCGGCCAAGGTCAACGTCCCCTGAATCACAAGCACCATCAGCGCCGAAACCAATACTCCCGATCCCAACGTCGCCGCCATAAAGATCGCGACGAACCCGTCCATCAGCGACTTGATCGCGAGCAATTCGATCTTTCCCTCCAGCGAATCTTGGATGCAACCCATGAGCGTCATTGGTCCGACGCAAAAAAGGATCGTCGCGGAGATTAGCCCCTCGCTAAAGGTCGCCCCTCCGCCCAGCCGAGCCCGCAGCTGCTCGGCCACAAGGTCGAAGCCGGCCGCAATGCCCAGCAAAACTCCCAACGCCCCGCCGAGGGCAATCGCGCCCGCGACGATCATCACCCGGTTGGAAGTGAGAAACAGCTTCAGCCCGAGCCCAAAGGTCACCATGCCCAAACCGGCCAGGATGATCTCTTTCATCGCCCCCGGGATCGTGTTGCCGAGCGCCATCCCGAGCCCGGCCCCGGCAGCGACCGTCGCCGTATTGAGAAGGGTGCCCCGCATGACGCCCGATTATGAGCCGTTCTTGCGCAATCGCTCCGGCCGACGCGCCAACTCAAAGGCGGTCAAAAACACCAGGCGCGCGGTGGTCACGATCTTCTTAAAGTTGATCTTCTCGATCGTGTCCGTGGGCTGGTGGTACTCGGGATGGAATCCATCGAAAAAGAATGCGACCGGAATGCCGTTCTTCGCAAAGTTGTAGTGATCGCTCCGGGTGTACACGTCTTCCGCGTCGTACTTGAACCGGAACTGCGTGTGGACGTTGAGGCCCTGGATGAGATCGTCCAGCTCGGTCGAAAGCTTCTTCGATCCGACCAGTCGGATGGTGTCCTCGTTCTCAGCCGCCACGTCGACCCGCCGGGGGTCGCCATTCTGGATGCCGTCGCTGTTGCGACCGACCATATCCATCTGCAGTTCCGCGATCATCTGGGCGTGCGGCATCTTGGGGTTGTCGGCGTAGTAGCCGCTCCCGATCAGGCCCATCTCTTCCGCCGCGAACCACATGAAGATGATCGAACGCTTCGGCTTCACCGGGTTCGTGGCAAATGCCTTTGCGACCTGCAGCAGTGCGGTGGAACCCGAACCGTCGTCGTCCGCCCCGGCGTAAACCACGCCGTTTTGCACGCCCAAGTGATCAAGGTGCGCACCGATGCCAACCGTTTCGGCCTTTAGCGTCGGGTCACTGCCTTCCAAGATGCCGACTACGTTCGGCACGCCCACGCGTTCCACCGTCACGTCGCCCTTCAGCGTAAAGTCGCCGCCGGTCAGCACCTGCGCCGGGTCGGTCGGGGCCGGCATCGCGGGCGACAATCCGGCCGCCTTTGCCACGCGTTCAAAACCGGCCTGCTCTACCGAAATCTGTCCGATCGGTCGGTCGGCCCGCGGTTCATTCCGCGCCGGTGCCCACTGACCGGTCACGAGCCCCTTGCGAACAAAGATCAATTGCTTTGCGCCAGCGCCAAACAGTTGCCGAATCGTCGGAGTTTTCGGGGTGCCGAGCACGAAGACCACGTGATCCTTCAGGGCCGCGGCGTCGCGGACCTCGCCGCCCGCCGTGCTGACCACCGCGATCTTTCCCGCCACGTCCAGCTTGGTGCCCGAACCGAACACGAGGTCCTTGCTCAGGTCGACCGACTGCCCGTTCACCGTGCATTTCAGCGAGGTCGGAACCACGCGCGATCGCCACATCGGAACGTTCTGAAAGTACGTCCCGTCATCGCCGAACGGCGCAATCTTCCAATCCTTGAGCTTCTTCGCGACGTACTCTGCCGCGCGTTGGTACCCATCCTGACCCGTGCCTCGACCCAACGTCTCGGGACCGGCGAGGTAGCCGAGCCAGGACTTCGCGTCCGCTTCCGTGATGTTGTCCCAGCCTCGGCGCACGTCGGACGGGGGTGCCTTTGCCCCCGGATACTGCGCGGCGGCGTGTCCGAGAGACAGCGCAAAAAGAACGGCGGAGGCGACGAGCGGACGCATGAGCACCCACTATACGCCGAGTTCCCGCGATTTCAGTTCCGCCGTCGCCTGGTTAGCGTCGAGCGTCCACCAGAATTCGACGCCACTTCTCGGTCAAATAGTCCGTCGCGACGCCCTTTCGTCCGCTGGAGCTGTGGACAAAATATCCATTTCCAAGATAGATGCCGGTATGCCCGATCTTGTTGCGTCGATTCTCCCAGAAGTACAGTCGGTCGCCCGGAATCAAGTCCTCCAGCCGCGTGATGCGCTTCCCGACTTTCGCCTGTTCCGAGGCCGTCCGGGGCAGGCTGATGCCGATCTCGCCGTACAGCTTCTTGACAAACGCCGAGCAGTCGATGCCGTTCTGGATGTCGTTACCGCCCCACTTGTACGGCGTACCGATGAAATTCAGCCCCCACTGCGCGGCGCCGGCCCGCGACGACGGCGTTCCGAGTTCGCGCCCGCCTGCATTGCCGCGCGACCCGGCACGGGTACCGCGTCGGTCCAGCGTGACCTCGTACGGAAGGACCGCAATCCGTTCACTCTCGACGTAACCTTGCGCGCCATTCGACATCAGGACCTTCAGCCATTTCGGGTTGTCGGTCCAGTTGACGCAGAGGTACTCGTACGGCTTGGTCGTGTAGTAGGTGCGGGATCGGCTGGTCGGCGCGCGCCGAATCTTGAGCGCGTCCAGCGTTTGGCCGTACCGCCCCAATACGCTGACCTGCGCCGATGCCTCAACCGCGCCGCCAATCACCAGACCGACCGCAATCGCGACTCCCCAAACCGTTCGACTCGTTCTCATCCGTGCAAAAATCCCCGCAGCAGCAAGGCACCGTCGCCGTAGCCAAAGCTCGGCCGCATGGCGCGTTCTGGATGCGGCATCAAACCTAATACGTTGCCGTCCGGATTGATGACTCCCGCAATATTGTCGGCACTTCCGTTTGGATTCGCACTTTCGTGTACATTGCCGTGCGCATCGGCGTAACGGAACGCGATCTGATCCCCGTCCTGAATCGCCTTGAGGTCGTCCCCATCGATCACGTACCGACCCTCACCGTGGGCAATTGGAAACCGAACCGTAACGCCATTCACCGATTGCAACCAACGCCCGCGGGTCGTGCCGGGTTGCAGATGCACGTCGTGACAGATGAACTTTTGGGCCAAATTCCGCATGAGCGCACCCGGGAGCAGGCCGCTCTCGCACAAGATTTGAAATCCATTGCACGCGCCGATGACCGGGCGTCCCAGTTTGGCCAGGCGAATCACTTCCGCCATGATGGGACTGCGCGAGGCGATCGCCCCGCATCGCAGGTAGTCGCCAAAGCTGAACCCGCCCGGCACGAACACGCCGTCAAATCCGGCAAGGTTAGAATCGCCGTGCCAAACGTACTCCGCCGCGATCTCAAGGTCGTCACGCAGCGCGTGCAACGCGTCCTGATCGCAGTTGGCTCCCGGAAACCGGATGACCGCGACGCGCACGTTCAAACCACCTCACGGATCTCGTAACGCTCAATCACTGGGTTCGCCAGCAATTGCTCGCACATGGCCCGCACGGCGGCCTCGTCAAAAGTATCCATCTCGATCTCAATCAATCGACCAATGCGGACTTCCTGGACGCCCGCGTGTCCCAGCCGGTGCAACGAATCGGCAACGGTTCGACCGGCCGAGTCGAGCAGAGACGGCTTGAGGGTGACGAGGACTTGAGCGCGTGCCACGAGTTGAAATCGGAGGTGGTTAGGGTCTAGACCGGGGCGAAGCCCGGTCCAAGACGGAGATCAGAGGCCGCGGTCGCCGACAAACTTGACGACGTCGGCAATGCGGCAGCTGTAGCCCCATTCGTTGTCGTACCAACTGACCACCTTGCACATGTTGCCGATGGTGATCGTGTCCTTGGCACTGAAGATCGAGCTGTGGGTGTTGCCGCGCAGGTCCGTGCTCACCAGTTCGCGCTCGGTGTACTGCAGAATGCCGACCATCGAGCTCTCGGCGTATTCCAGCATGGCCGCATTGATCGTCGCGGCATCCACCTCTTGACCGAGGACCGCCGTAAAGTCCACCACCGAAACCGTCGGGGTCGGCACGCGGAACGCCATGCCCGTGAACTTGCCTTGAAGTTCCGGAATCACGAGGCCGACCGCCTTCGCTGCGCCGGTGCTGCTCGGCACGATGTTTTGCGATGCCGCCCGCGCATCGCGCAGGTCCTTGGCCGCCGTGTCCTGAGTCTTCTGGCTGTTGGTAAAGGCGTGGACCGTCGTCAGCAATCCTTTCTCAATGCCGAACTTCTCGTGCAGTACCTTCGCCACCGGTGCGAGGCCGTTGGTCGTGCAGCTGGCGTTGCTGATCACGTGGTGAGTCGCCGGGTCGTACACGTTGTCGTTGACCCCGAGCACGATCGTCAGGTCTTCGTTCTTCGCCGGGGCCGAAATGATGACTTTCTTGACGCCGTGATTCCGGTGCGCGACCGCCTTGGTCGCATCCGTAAAGAAGCCGGTCGATTCGATCACGACATCAACCCCGACCGAATCCCACGGAATCTGGCCCGGGTCCTTCTCGGCGAAGACCTTGATCGCCTTGCCACTCACGTGGATCTCGTCCGTGTCGTAGCCGACCGTGCCGTGGAACGGGCCGTACGTCGAGTCGAATTCGAACAGGTGCGCGTTCGTCTTCGTGTCGGTCAGGTCGTTCACCGCGACCACTTCGATGGCCTCCGGGTGGCGGGCGAGAATGGTGCGAAGTGACAGGCGACCGATGCGCCCAAAGCCGTTGATGCCTACACGAATTGCCATACGCGTTCCTTTCGGAGTCATCGGGCCGCGCTGCCCGCTTCCGATTGTAATGTACCGCTTTCCGGTGCCGGGAGGCCCCACGCAAGTCCCGCCGCGAGGCTGAGGCACGCCGCCGTCCCGACAAATGGGCCGTACGCGTTGAGCCCAAACCACGCGCTTCCGACCGGGGCGGTGAGGATCGCCCCGATGCCTTGCGCCATCATCACCGCGCCAATCGCCCGCCCGGTGCCTGCCCGATCCGCCGTGGCCGATACGTACGAATACCAAGCCGGGATCGCCAGCAAAAATCCGATGCCGATCGGCACGCTACTGATGGCCAAAAGCGTCGGCGTCCGCAACGCCGGCATCACGCTCGCGCACCCGGGCAGCATCGCCCCGAGCAGGCCCAGACCAAGCCCCGTCCGGATCGCCCGCACCTGACCGAGCCGCTGCCCCCACGCCGCCAGCGGACCTGCCAGCGCCGCCATTGTCAGCGCCGCCGGCAGAATGATGGCGCCGAACGCGGCCTCGCTCATCTGAAACTGCGTCATCGGCAACAGCTTCACGATGAAGGTGGGAAAACCGATCCCGCCGAAAACCAGCGCGCCGATCGCCAGCAATCGCGCCGGAACCTTGCCGCTTGGGACTGCCGCCGTCCTGGCCTCACCCGCAGTCGATCGCGGGGAATCGACCGCCCGCACCGCGAAAAGGCTTGTCGCGCCGATGGCTACCACGAGGAACAGTCCGGCCGCAAAGCGCACCGATGCCGCCGGGGTTCCGGCCGAATCGTTGAGCACGCCGCCGAGCGGAAATGCGATCGCGATCCCGATGAGGTAGCACGCATTGATCAACCCGAGCGAAGTCGGAGCGTCTGCCTCGCCCGCTGCCCGCGCGTTCAACGCGAACAGATTGGGCCAGATCAGTGCGGCCGCCCATCCGTCCAGTGCCCGAAGCCCGATCTGAAGGGCGAGCATTCCGCCGCCCCACCCAAATAACGGCAGGAGAGCGCGTGCCTGCACTGTCACAAAGGCGCTCACCGCCGCAATCAGCGCGCCGTACAGCACCGCCCGCGCATGACCGCGCCGGTCGCCGAACGCGCCCGTCAACCGCTTCAACGCCGCCTCCGAAATGAGAAACGCGCTCATCACGAGCCCGATCTGCGATTCTGGCAAACGCAGTTCTCGCAGCAGAAACAACGGCATCGTGCTGAGGTTCAGCACCGCGAACGCGACTTCGGCCAGCAACGCCACAACCACCGTCGCGAGCACGCCCGGTCGGCGCAACAGGGCCAGAAACGTTGCCGGCGCGCTCACGGCCAAATTGTCGCCCATCCGGGCTAGACTGCGCCCATGTCCGCCACTCCCTTCACGTTCGGATCGTTGCCGCTCGCCCAGGTGGCGATGGTGGTACGCGACATCGAGGCCGCCAAGGCAAAGTACGCCCAACTCCTCGGAACCGAGATTCCGCCGACGATCGAGACCGCGCCAGGTTCTACCGTGCGGATGACCTACCGCGGGGCACCCTCCGACGCGCGCGCCAAGTTGGCGTTCTTCAATCTGCCGAACATCCAGTTAGAACTCATCGAACCGATCGAGCCGGAGTCCAGCTGGCACGAAGGGCTCCCGGAGCACGGCGAACGCCTCCATCACATCGCGTGGTGGGTTGAAGACGCCGCGTCCGCGCAAGTCTCGCTGGAGGCCGTGGGCGCGACGCTGATCCACCGGGGCGACATGGGCGAGGGCCAATACGCCTACTTCGATGCGCGCGAGACGATGGGCGTCACGATCGAACTGCTCGAAAAGCAGCGCACCGAATTGCGGGTTTCGGCCTGAACAAGCGAAACAACCGGAGGGGGCGTCGGTAACATCGGCGCATGGCCGACGCCGTCCGCACCCCCGATCTGATCCGCGTTCATCCCGACGGGCACTACCTCGAGCATCCCGACGAGACACCGTTCTTTTGGCTCGGCGATACGGCTTGGGAACTGTTCCATCGCCTCACCCGCGAAGAGATCGTGCGCTACCTCGATGCCCGCGCCGCGCAAGGGTTCAACGTCGTGCAGGCGGTCGGACTGGCCGAGTTGGACGGCCTGAAAACGGCGAATCGCGAAGGCCACCTACCGTTGCAAGACTTGGACCCCGCGCGTCCGAACGAGCCGTACTGGGAACTCGTCGACTTCGCGGTGCGGGAGGCGTACGCGCGTGGCATTTACATCGCCCTGTTGCCGACGTGGGGCGACAAGTTCTGCACCCTGTGGGGAGACGGCCCGGCAGTGTTCACCCGCCAGAATGCGCGCGCTTTCGGCGAATGGATCGGTGCCCGGTACGGGGCGTTTCCTAACGTGATCTGGGTCATGGGCGGCGACCGACCTGTCCAGGGTGAAGATCTGCAGGTCGTCCGTGCGATGGCGGAAGGAGTGCGCGAGACCGAGGGCGAAAAGCACCTCATGACACTGCATCCGATGGGGGGACAAAGTAGCAGTGCCTACGTTCACGGCGAGCCCTGGCTGGATTTCCACATGTTCCAAAGCGGCCACGGTTGGTTCACCGAGCGGCCGGACCGGTTCGCCGAACGCGATTGGCACCGATCGCCCACGATGCCCGTCCTCGATGGCGAGCCGTGTTACGAGAATCACCGCCCGTTCCGGGGCATGCACGAACTCAAGGACCTGTCGATCCCACCGTTTATGGCTTATCACGTCCGCCGCGCGTGCTACCAAAGCGTGTTCGCGGGCGGATGCGGCGTCACGTACGGCTGCCACGCGATCTGGCAGATGTACGACGGATCGCAAAGCCCGATCAATCACCCCATCGGCACATGGTGGCAGTCGCTTGGGCTGCCCGGCGCCCAGCAGTTGCGCCATCTGCGTGATCTCACGTTGACGCTCGGGTTGCCGCATCTTGAACCGGACCAATCGCTGATCGTCGAGGGCCTGGGCGAAGGCTCCGACATCGCGCGGGCGATCCGCCGGTCGGACGGCTCGGCCGGAGCGGTGTACTTCCCGTGGCCGCGACGCGTCCGACTAACGGATGCCGCAATGCAACGCCCACTGGCGTGGTTCGACCCCCGCACCGGCGCGTCCCAACCCGCGGTCGCCATGGACGCAGGGCTGCATTCACCGACCGCGGAAGACTGGGTGCTCACGTTCGGAATCGAGTGATCCGAGGCTGCTGGGGCGAGAGATTCGATCGCGCCCCGGCCATTTCACGCAAATTTTGCAAAGAAACTTAAACGTGACGCGCAAAAGCGTGACTCGCCCTTCATTTTAAGCAGATAATGGAAGCAGCGTTTCGTGGCAAGTGTGCCCCGATTACTTGCGTTGGATCGTCTGTACCGGGGCCGCTGACCAGAATCGGCGTGCGCGGAGGACATGTTGGATCAGACGGAGGGAACTGGAAGCGAGATCGTGCGCTTTTCGGGGCGCATCCGCACGTTCTCGCAGATCCTCATTTCCATCCCCATCGTGATGGCGGCGTGCAGTTTGTACGCCTGGCTGTGGGCCTACGATTGGGCGGGCCTGCGGTTGCCGTGGCTGTTGCAGATGAACCCGATGACCGCCCTGCTGGTGCTCGTCGGCGGCGTCTCCATGCTGTTCGCCACGCGCGGATCGCGCTTCTTATACTGGCTGACCGCCATTGTGTGGTTTCCGGCCGGATTCGCGAAGGGCATCACCTCGCGGTTCATGATTGATCTGCCTTTCGACCGGCTTCTCAATCAGCAGATTCTCAAGCAGTACCCGTACGCACACGAGGTTCGGATGTCGGCGCAGGCGGGCTGGGCGCTGTGCTTCCTCGGCCTCGCCATGCTCTTTCTGGAAGTGCCGACGCCGCTGCGGGCCCGCATCGCGCAGTACTTCGCCATCGTCGCCGCCATCGTCGGCTCGGTCGTGTCGGTTGCGCACCTGTACAACCTGTCCATCCCCATCGACAAGGTGGTGCAGTTGCAGATGTCGATGATCACGGCCTTTTCGATCGTGAGCCTCTCGACCGGCATGCTCCTCGTCTCCGGCGATACCGGCGTGTCGCGGCGAATCTTCTCCGGCACCGACGGCAGCCTGCTGGTCAAGCGCGTGCTACCGGTGATGGCGGTCACCCTGTTCTTGCTCGGATGGCTCCGGGTGCAGTCGCACTTCCGCACGAACATCGACTTCGCCACCGGCACCGCGATGTACGGGGTCACGGTCCTGCTGTTCGTGGCCGCGCTGGTCTTCTGGACGGCCGGCACGCTTGATGATCGTCAGGCGCACCGGCGCGATCTGGAAAGTCAGCAGGCGTCGATGGAAAGCAACCTCCGTGACGCGGTCACGAAGGCGCAGGCCGCCAGCCAAATGAAGAGCGCGTTTCTGGCCAACATGAGCCACGAAATCCGCACGCCCATGAACGGGGTCATCGGCATGGTGGGCCTCCTCGAAGCCACCGACCTCACGCCGGAGCAACGCAAGTACGCGCGCACGATCTCCGAGAGTTCGATGACGCTCCTCGGCATCCTCAACGACATCCTCGACTTCTCAAAAATCGAGGCCGGCAAGATGCTGATTCACCCGGCGCCGATCGAGATTCGGTCGGTAGCGGAAGATGTCGTGACCCTGCTCTCCGCATCTGGCCAGCAAAAGGGCGTTGAAGTCATCCTGCGACTGCCGGCCTCCCGCACCCTGCCCGTCATTGCCGATCCGGTCCGATTGCGTCAGGTGTTGACCAACCTGATGGGCAACGCCGTAAAGTTCACCGATCAAGGGCACGTCGCGGTAGAAGTGGACGTGGTGGCCGAAACCGAGACCACGATCGGGCTCACGTTCTCCGTGACCGATACGGGCATCGGGATCGCGGAGCACCGTCTCAACGCAATCTTCGAAAGCTTCACCCAGGCCGACGGCAGTTCCACCCGGAGATTCGGTGGTACCGGCCTCGGGCTCACGATCAGCCGCAGTCTGGTTCAGCACATGGGCGGCGACCTGCGCGTGTCGAGCACGCCCGGCGTCGGCAGCCGATTCTTCTTCACGCTCGAGTTCATGAAGCAGCCCGGCGTACCGGATCGCGTGCGCGCGCCGATCGACCTGAGCCGCCACGCCTGCCTCGTGCTCGACGATAACGAATTGGCTTGCGAGGCCTTAGCCGACCGCCTGCGCGGTTGGGGCGCCACCGTCTACGCTTTCACGACCCTTCCCGAGGCGCTTGCGGCACTCCGGGTGAAGGGTCAGCCGGACATCTCGTTCGCGTTTATCGACCAATCCATGGAAGCCGTCTCGCCGGAAGAGGTCGCCGCCCGGATCCACGCCCTGCCCAGCCGCAGCCAACTGCCGCTCGTCTTGTTGGCCCTCACGCAAACGCTCGACAACGATGTCCTTCGGAACATGGGCTACGTCCGAACCATCGTCAAGCCGGTCACCGACGACGACCTCAAGCTTGCCGTGCCGGTCGCCCCGCGCGGCGTCGAAAATCGTCCGGAGCGGAAGGCGAAGGATCAACCCAAGCCGATCGAAGGACTCAAGATTCTGGTGGCCGAGGACAACCCCACCAATGCCATCGTTATCAAGACGTTGCTCACCCGCAACGGAGGCGTTGTAACCCACGTCAACAACGGACGCGAGGCGATCGAAGCACTCGAACTCGACACGTTCGACGTGATCCTCATGGATTGCCAAATGCCCGAGCTTGACGGCTATGAGGCCACGCGCGAGATTCGCGAACGCGAGAACGGTCGCGGCCGCCTGCCGATCATTGCGCTGACCGCGCACGCCTTGGACGGCGACCGGGAGAAGTGCCTCGCTGCCGGCATGGATGACTACCTTGCGAAGCCGATCAAACCCGCCGAAGTCATCGAGCGGCTGTACAAGGTGCCGCGCCGCGCCACGATCAGCGCGAACTAGAGTCGACTTTGATCGGCGGTGACCCGGGGGGCCGTGCGATCCCCGCGTCGCCACGCCTCGTAACGCCCGGAATCGGCGACGAGGCTCGGATGCGGGTCTTCCTCCAGCGCGCGGAGCACCTCCGCCAGCCAACGCGCATTGAGGACCGTCGGTACGGCATCGCGCCACACCACAAGCAGGTCAAACTTCGTCAGCGCTTCGGCCTGCTCACGATCCGCCGCCTCCCCGACCACGACCTCGCGATGCCGCAGGGCCTGGCCGTCCCAAATCGGAGAAGCCTCGGGCACGATCAGACTGATCTCCCGAAGCTCGCGCACCCGAAACTGCATCCAATTCACCGCCTCCGGAATCTCGCGCACCAGGGTCGCCACCACCGTCGGCTCCTCGAACAGCGATGACAGGCACGTCGCGTGGATTCGGAACGCGTTCTTGCGGTAGAAGTTCAGCGGGCGTTGCCAGGACGATGCAAAGACGTGAATGTAGAACGCATCGTGACCCAGGCTGCGGATGTGATCGAAGTAGGCCCGCATGAGATGATCGCCGAGCCTTAACTCGCCGCGCGCCCTTGGATCGAGGTTGAAGTGAAAGTTTGATAACCCGGCCGGATGCGGCGGAACCTCGCGCCAACTCCTCGTGAGGAACCAGCGGATGAATCGCGATGTCGCGGGATGATGGCGGTAGCGACCGCGGATCCATCGGCCCAGCATCCTTGCGATGTGGGGCACCATGCGCCGGACCGCGCGCAAGTGAAAGCCGGGGCGGATGCCGGCCACGAGGTAGCCGCGAACCGCGCCGTCGACCTCCGCAACCCACGTATGTTCCGGCTCACCGTCCAGAAACGGGGCGAGCCAAAGTTGGGTGAAGATCTCCCGGTCGCAAAACAGGGCGTCGAGCTGGCCACGTAGTCCGCTGGCCGCGCAGATCGCCTCCACCTGCGCCCGATCTGCGGGCTGGTATTTCCGAACGATCATCGCGAGACGGCGGCCGAGCGATAGTGTTGCAACAGTTGTTGCACGGCGTGTTGCCAGTCAAACCGCTCCGCAAACCGGCGGGCGTTGTGCCGCATGTTCAATCGCAACTCGGGATTGCGAATCAGTCGCGTCATCGCGTCGCGCATGCCGTCTGGGCCTTCGCAGATAAACGCGTTCTCGCCGTGCTGTACGAAGTCGCTCGGCCCCGGCCCCTTCGCCACGATCGGCACGACGCCGCTCGCCATCGCCTCCAAAACCACGTTCCCGAAGGTGTCAGTGGTGCTGGGGAAGAGCAGAAGGTCGGAGTCGGCGTACGCGTTCGCCAACTGCTCGCCAAACAGATAGCCGGTGAACCGGGCGCGGTGCAGCTTTTGCTCGAGCCACGGCCGCTCGGGCCCGTCCCCGATGATCCAGACCGGCGACTGGGTCCCGCTTACGATATCGGGAAGAAACCGCACGTTCTTTTCGGGGGCGAGGCGTCCCACGTAGCTCGTCACGACGTCGGTGTCTTGCCGCTGGCGACGCGCCACGTTGTACAGGTCCAGATCAATCCCGCGCGTAAAGACCCCGAGCTGATTACGGAATCGGCGTCGGCGCAACTCCTCCACCACGCCTTCGGTCGGACCGAGGACGGACACGCACGGGGCGTAAAACCAGCGCAAAAACTCCCAGCTCAGCCCGTGGATGATCTTGCGCATCGCGGCCGAGGACCGCATCGCGCCGTAATCTGCGAGGTGGGTGTGGTACGTGCCCACCAGCGCGCGTCGACTGCGGTTCGCGAGAGCTCGCCCGACCAGGCCCATGCTGCCCGGAGTCGCCAAGTGCACGACATCGTACGGATGCTCGCGCATCGCGCGGCGCCACGTCTCGCCGACCCGAAAATCAGGCACGAGTTCAAACCGGAGTCGCTCGTAGTAGGTGCGTGACAGGCGGTGGTCGAAGGTGAGAATCCGCACCGAGCCGCGTTCTTCTACGGCGTTTTCCTCGCCGTAGGTGTACACGTCGAGCCCGATGCCGAGGCCCTGCACGGTCTCGGCGACCTTGCGCAGCGTGTGCGCCGCCCCGTTGACTTCGGCAAACGTGTCCGTAAACAGCGCGATGCGAGAAATGGTCGAATCGGACGCGGCAACTTCAGCTTCAAAACTCCGCTCGTCCACGGTCATCACCAGTTCCTCCGAATCCATCACGATGGGCGCAATGCCCAACTTCACGAAATTACAATGTACCGCAGGTCCCGGCCCGCGGCAAGCGTTTGCCCGGCCTCCGGTCCCGCACGGGTACCGTATGGCCTATGCTGACTTTTGACCAGCAACAGACTTTGTCCGAGGCGCGCGGTCGCCTGGACGCGATCAGGGGGCATCTTTGACGTCGCTCACCTGCAACGCAATATTGAGGAATTAGAAGCCCGCAGCGCGGAACCCGATTTTTGGAACGACAGCACGGCGGCCAACAAGCACCTGCAAAAGCTCGCCGCGATGAAAGGCAAGCTGAATCCGTTTCTGGACCTCGACCGGCTGGAGCGGGACATCCAAGACCTGTACGGCATGTTGAAAGACGAGCCGGACGCGGATACGGAGGCCGAAGCCGATCAAATGGCCGTCGACTTCTTGACCCGGCTCGATCAGTACGAACTGCAGACGCTTCTGAACGGAGAGTACGACGGTCGCAACGCCTTGCTGGAAGTCAACGCCGGCGCGGGCGGGTCCGAGGCGTGCGACTGGGCGAGCATCTTGCACCGGATGTACCTGCGCTATGCCGAAGACCAGGGCTACAAGGTCGAGCTGATCAGTGAAACCCCGGGCGACGTCGTCGGCTTCCGCAGCGTGCAGATGCTCGTATCCGGTCCCAATGCCTACGGTTTTCTGAAGGCCGAACAAGGGGTGCACCGTCTGGTGCGCATCTCGCCGTTCGACGCCGCGGCCCGTCGGCACACCAGCTTCGCGAAGGTCGAAGTGCTGCCCGAAATTGAGGAGTCCGAAGTGGCGATTAATCCGGAAGACCTGAAGGTCGAAACGTTACGCGCGGGCGGCGCGGGCGGCCAACACGTCAACAAGACTGAATCCGCGGTTCGCATAACCCACCTTCCCACCGGCATCGTGGTGTCGTGCCAAAACGAGCGGAGCCAGCACAAGAATCGGGCAAGCGCGATGGCGGTGCTCCTCGGCAAACTCATCGAACTTGAAAAGGCGCAAACCCAGGACGAAGTCAACGCCTTGAAGGGCGATGGCGGACCGGCCGCGTGGGGACGCCAAATCCGGAGCTACGTGATGCAACCGTACACCATGGTAAAGGATCACCGAACCGGCTACGAAACCGCCAACGTAACGGGCGTACTGAACGGCGGCATCGGCGGCTTCATCGAGGCCTATCTGAAGAAGAAACCCGGCACCGACGACTACGTCGATTGACGCCGAGCGTTGGCCAAGGCAAGGAACGGGGGGTGAGGCGGTTCGAGTCCCCCGAACCGTCTTCCTCGGCCAAACGATGGCATGCGCAGTGCGCGTCGATTGCCACCCACCTCCGGTTGCACGGTACGCCGTTCGTGCTTGCCCCCGCCAGGTTCTGACTCTCCGCCGAGGCCCGGCGCGCCGGGCTGCTGCCGGACCGTTACCCGGAGATTACGATCGGCGACTCTGCGTAAAGCGCGCCGAACGCCTCCCGAACGTCCGTCTCCGACAGCCTCGCCTTCTCCGCTGCGGCCCACGTGCGTCGAATCTGACCTGCGTGCAACAGCACCGCGCGATCGCCGTAGCGCACTGAGTCTGGAACCGCGTGCGTTACCATCAGCGTGGTAATCCCCTGAGCCCGGACCACGCGCTCGGTGAACTCCATCACGACGCGTGCGGCCTGCGGGTCCAGGGCTGCCGTGTGCTCATCCAGCAACAACACCTTCGGACGTTGAAGCGTCGCCATCACCAGCGTCACGGCCTGACGCTGCCCTCCGCTCAGCGAGCGCACGGGCTGATCGAGCCGATGTTCCAACCCGATGCCGCACGCCGCGAGGGCTTCGGCATACCGATTCCGGGCCGCGCGATTCAGTCCGCGTCGTAACCGGCGCCGATGGGGCCGCAGATCGGCCAGCCGCAGATTCTCCGCGACGGTGAGATCGCCCGCCGTGCCCTGCTGGGGATTCTGAAACACGCGGGCCAGGTACCGCGCGCGTTGGTACGCCGGCATTCGCTCGACGGCATCGTCTCCGATCCGGATCGTGCCGGTCACCCCGCCGATCGTTCCCGCGATCGCGTTGAGCAACGTCGATTTTCCGCTTCCGTTGGTGCCGAGGATCACCAAAAATTCGCCGTCATTCAGGCGCAGGTCGATGCCGCGAAGAATCTCCGTACGATTACCCTCCGATTCGAAGGATTGCCGTAGGCCGACCAGTTCAATCATGCGGCCCTCCGCCCGCGCAGTCGCGGAATCGCGATCGCGATCAGCACGAGCACGGCGGTGATGAGCCGCAGATCGGTCGGGGCGAGCCCGGCCTGCAGCGCAATCGTCACGAGCAATCGGTACGCCAGCGCACCCAGCGTCGCCGCGAGAAGCCCCGCTTCTAACGAGAGCGGTCCGTGACCGCGTCGCGGAATCAGCCGTTCCCCGATCATGAGGGCCCCGATCCCCGTGACGAGCGATCCGATGCCGCTCGAGATATCCGCGAAGCCGTTGTAACCGGCCGAGAGCGCTCCGGACATCGCGGCCAGACCGTTCGCCAGGGCCAACACCAATACTTTGGTGGCGAGCGCCGGAATCCCGAGCGCGACGCTGAGATCAAGGTTCTCGCCGGAGGCGCGCCACGCCAGCCCGGCATCCGTCCGGAGTGCGGCCCGGAGCGTGAGGGCCACTCCAACCACCAACGCCGCGTACACGCCCATCACGCCGACTCCGCGCGGGATGCTCGCCGGAATCAGCCCGGTGACCAGTTCGGGACCGCTCACCGGCAGATTCGAGCCGCCCATCATCCGGAGGTTGATGGAGTACAACGCGGTCATCGTCAGGATTCCGGCCAAGAGGTCGCTGATCCGGAGCCACGCGAAGAGCCCGCCCGTCACCGCGCCGCTGAGCGCACCGGCCGCGAACGCCGCCACGAGCCCCAGCCACGGCGATCCGCCGCGTTGACTGACCAGGGCCACACACACCGCACCACTCGTAAACGTGCCGTCCACCGTGATGTCGGCGAACCGGGCGATCCGGTAGCTCAGGTAGACGCCGAGCGCCAGCATGCCGGTGGCCAATCCCTGAATCGCGGCACTGATCCAAAGCTCCATCGTGCGACTCTACGGGCGGGGGAGCGCGATCCCGAACTCCCGGGCCGACGCCTCGCGAATCTCCAGCGGCGTGATCTTCGCGGTTTCCATCGGAATCGCCGCCGGCTTCTCGCCCTTTAGCACGCGGGCCGCCATCTTGCCAGCCTGCTTGCCCGCATCGCGCAGGTCAATCCCCACCGCCGCCACGACGCCCTTCTCCAACTGGTCCGGCTGAAGACTAAAGATCGGGAGCTTGAGCTCGCGCGCCGTTTTCACCTGCCCATCGATCCCTTGGTTCACCGTATTGCTCGGCAGTTGCAGAATCGCCTCCACCCCTTGCGACTTGAGCGACTGCACGCCGGTCGTGATGTCGTTGGACGACGTGACCGAAACCACCACGAACTCGCCGCCGAACGCCGCGCACGCATCCTTGGCCTGCTGATGCATCTGCCCGAAAAACGGCTCCCCGGGATCGTAGAGGGTGCCGATTTTCCGTACGTTCGGCATGAGCTTGCGCACCATCTCAATGCCCTCCTTCACCGGGAACGGGTTGTACACGCCGGTCACGTTGGCGTTGGCCGACGTCGGCGAGGTCGCGGCGCCGGCCGCCACCGGATCGATTACGCCGCAGTACACGATCGGCTTGTCGCGGACCGCCTTCACCGCCGCCTGCAGGGCTTGCGTGCTGCACAGGCCGACGAGTTCCACGTCGGCGGCCAGCTTCTGCACACCCAGCTGAAGCGTGCCGTTGTCCGCCTGCGCGTTCACGTACTGAATCTCGACCGATTGGCCGTCGACGAATCCACCCTCCGCCAACCCTTCCACGAAGCCCGAGCGCAGGGCGTCGAGACTGGTCGTGCTCGTGTACTGGGCGAACCCGACCTTGGGCAACCCTTTGGATGCCGGGGCGCAACCGCTGAGCCACGCGGCAAGCACGACCGCGGCGAAACCGAATGGACGCAATCGAGAGCGGCAGACCATCCGGACGATCATACGTGATCTCGCCGGAATGCAACAGGGTGCGGCGGTATCCTTCCCGCGTTCATGCCGGAGCTACTGCTGGAAGTCGGATGCGAAGAATTGCCCGCCACGTTTGTGCGCAACGCAGTTCACGAGTTGGCGGAAAAGCTTGCCGGAGCCCTCAGCGCGGCCACGTTGCTCGGTGACCCGGCGGTCCAAACGTTCAGCACGCCCCGGCGGCTCATCATCAGCTTCCCAGACGTCATCGCGCGCCAGCCCGACGCGGTCAAGGAGATGCGCGGCCCGGCAATCCGGGCGGCGTTTACGGAATCGGGCGACCCGACACCGGCGTTACTCGGGTTCTGCCGTGGGCAAGGCGTGGACGTTGCCGATATTCGGCGGGACGATCAGTACGTGTGGGTGACGAGGCCGATTCCGGGCCTGCCCGCCGTCGAGGTGCTCCGGGAGCTGCTGCCGAAGGCGATCCGCGAACTCAGCTTCCCCAAGTCGATGCGGTGGGGAAGCTCGCGATTGCGGTTTGCCCGCCCGATTCGCTGGATTCTGGCCGCGTACGGCGGCGAGGTCGTGCCGTTTACGCTGGAATCCGTCACGAGCGGGCTCGAATCCCGTGGCCACCGATTCTACGCGCCCGAGACGTTCACCGCGGCCACGTGCGAATCGTTGCTGACCGAGCTCCGCCGACGCTCGGTCGAACCGGATCCCGCCCTGCGCGAGATGGCGATCCGCGTGAACGCGCAATCCCTCGCGAACGGTCGGGCCGAGATTGATGACGATCTGCTGCAAGAAAATGTCTATCTCACCGAGTGGCCGACCGTCGTGCGCGGCGAGTTTCCCGCGCCGTTCCTCGACCTGCCCGAACCCGTGCTGGTCACGGCCATGGCGAAGCACGAGAAGATGTTCCCGATTCGCCGGGAGGACGGCACGCTCGACCACGCGTTCCTATTTGTCCGCAACAGCGGAGAAGACGAGACCGTTCGACGGGGTTGCGCGTGGGTCCTCACCGCCCGCTTCAGCGACGCCCAGTTTTTTGCGGAGGAGGATCGCAAATTCCGGCTGGACGAGTTTCTGGAGCGCACGTCCACGATCGTGTTTCAGGAGAAGCTTGGTTCGGTGCGGTCCCGCGCCGACCGACTGGCGCGGCTGGCCGCCGAAGTCGCAGACGCGACCGGTGCCGCCTCGATTGGTGCCGATCCGGCCGAACGCGAGTGGGCGATCGAAGCGGCGCGCCTCGCCAAGGCCGACCTCGCGACCGGGCTCGTGTCCGAGCTGTCCTCGCTGCAAGGCGTGATCGGGGCCGAGTACGCGATCCGCGACGGCTATCCGGCGGAAGTGGCGTGGGCGATTCGTCATCAGTACGCGCCGCACCGCCACGATCGGCCGGCGGATTCGGCGGCTCACCGCACCGGATTGCGGCTCGCCATTGCCGACCAACTCGACAAGCTCGCTGGCTACCTCGGGCTCGGTCTCGAGCCGACCGGCAGCAGCGATCCGTTCGCCCTCCGTCGCGCGGCGACCGTGCTCATCGAAACGGCGTGGGCGTGGCCGGGCGCCATGCCCGCCTACGATCAACTTTTCGGGATCGCGCTGGCCGAGTACAAGGCGCAGGGCGTCGATCTCGGCGAAGCCGGTGCCCACGCGGCCCTGTACGATCTCTTCGAAGGGCGGTACGCCGCGTTGCTGGCCGATGTGCGCCACGATGTGCGCGACGCGGCGATGATGCGGGAACATCGGTGGGAACTCACGATTCCGCAGGGCATCCGATTCCGGATCGCGGCACTCCAGAATTTCCTGACGTCACCCGCCGAGATTCAGACCGCGACCCGGCCCCTCAATCTCGTCGCATCGGCGCGCAAGAAGGGAATCGAGTATGCGTTTACCGATCCGGTCGGCGCCCTCGCCTCGGTCCGTTTGGATTCGAGCGAGGGGGAAGCGCTGGCCGAGATCGTCCGGAGTCAGGAGGACGACCTGATGCGGGCGGCACGAGAGGGTGACGTCGCGACCGTCGTCGCGGGGGTCCGCCGGCTGATCGACCCGATCAACGCGTTCATGGATGGCACCATGGTGATGGCGGAGGACGAGGCCGTACGGTTTGCGCGGTTGACGTTGCTCCATGCGGTGTCGCTACAACTGCTCCACGCGGGCGACTTTACGCGCATTGTCGTGGACTGACGCCGAGAAAACGTGCGGGTGGGTCCGGCAGAACCAGAGACCGGGCGAACCGGGGACCGGGCGGATGGCGTACAGTACGTCATGGCGTTCGAGCCGCTTCAGACCGACGAAACGCGGGCCCCCGGCGAGGCCGCGGACGCGTCTCGGGACATGGATCGCGAGATGCTCTTCGGCTGCAGCGGATTCTTGCTGGCCTCCGTGTTCGGCTACATGTTGTCGATCTGGCCGTTCATCGCGTTTCAACAAACCGAACGGCTGGCGACGCTCGGGCTGGCGATCGCCCTCGGTCCGGGCGTGGCGGCGGCGGTCGGCATGGTGATCACCCGGCGCTACAAATTGGCCGGAGCGTGCGGGTTCGTGGGTGGTGCCCTCTGCACCGCAATATTCATGTATCTGCGGTTGCAACATGGATTCATCAGTGCCATGGCGAAGCAAGCCCCGCGGCCGGACTACCCCGAGTCTTTCGCGCTCCTCGTACCCGGTGCCTACGTGCTGCTGTGCGTCTTTTTGGCCGTGCTGGTCATGCCGAACGACTCGCTGGCGTAGCCCCGACCGCCGCTTCCGCGAGCTCGGTCAGCCGGTTGATCTCCTCTTGCACCCGCAGTCGGATCGCTTCAACCTCCTCGTCGGAAGCGTCGGCGGGCACGTAAATCGGTTCCCCCGCGATGCACACGCATCGGCAGAACGGGGCCGGTAGCAGGTATCGATCCCAAGAACGAACGAGCTTTCGCGGCGCGGCGGACAGTCCGGTTGGCACGATTGGCGCGCCGGACTTCTGGGCCAGCGTCATAATCCCCGGCTGAACGATTTGCGTCGGGCCGCGCGGTCCGTCCGGAGTCATCGCGATCGCATCGCCGTTACGCAGGGCCCGAATCGCCTCCACCGCCGCGCGCGCGCCGCCGCGCCCGGTGCTCCCCCGAATGATCTTGAATCCGAAGGCCCGAAAAATCCGACTTTGCATCTCGCCGTCGTTCGATTGCGAGATCATCACCCAGTACGGGCGCGGCCACGGGTGACTGACGAATAGGAGCGACCGGCCGTGCCATCCGGCGACGATATGCGCCGGCGGAAGCGTCTCGAATCCCCGGAAGTCTCGCCGCGCCGTCCGCCCCAGAAAACGGACCACGGCCGTACCCAAGACCGCGTGTACGCCCGGCCGACGTTGGCGCCACCACCGCTTTAGGGCGGACAAGATTCATCTCCGTCGGCCTTATCGTGAATCCAGCCGCGCCGCCGGGCCAAGTCCAGCGCCGGAGTCAGGGCGTTTTCGGGCACGTTCAGCTCGGCCAACAGCTCCTCTGCCCGCGCGGGATGATGCTCGCGCTCAAACGCTGCGAGCTCGAGCAGGGCGTCCGGCCGACGTTCGCTCGTGGCCGTTTCCAGCAGAAACTCCAGCATCTCGCGGGCCACGTCCGGATGCGCGGTGGCCAGCTGCTCGGCCGATTGTCGCACCGAGTGACGGGGCAGTTGGTCCAGCCGGCCAAGCTCTACCAATCGGAGCATATCGGCCTCGCCCGGTGCCACGCTCCAACGTTGCACCAAAGCGCGCGCTTCTCCGTCGGGATCGGCCAATCCCCGGCATGCCTCCGCCAGGTTCGCGAGAGCTTCCGGATCGCTGGGAAACTGTTGCAGGTGTCGCTCCGCCGCGATCTTGACGGCGGCCGGCCCTCGCACCGACATTTGCGCCACGGTTTGCCGGCTCACCGAAATCTGCCCGAAGTCCGGGGTCCGAAAGACGACGCTCAGCAGGACGCCCATCCCAAATCCACCGATATGCGCCCAGTAAGCGGTTCCGCCGGAGTCGCCCACCCGCACGATGGCGCCGATCAGTTGCAATGCCAACCACCCGAAGACCAGAGCCAGCACGGGGAGTGCCACCCGTGGCACGACCGGCACCCGAACCGCCTGATACCTGAGTGCATAGTAACCAATACACCCGGCGATACAACCGCTCGCCCCGATGTAAGGAACCGCATTCGGCAGGCTCCGCGACATGAAGAAATGCAGCAGCACCCCAACCAAACCGCTCAGCAAATAGACAAGGCTGAACCGCAACGAGCCGGTCGCCATCTCCACCGCGCTGCCGACCGCCGCCAGAAACACGAGATTGCCGAGTAGGTGCAACACGTTCTGATGCAGAAACAGGCTCGTCAGCACGTCCATCGCCCGCGGCTGTCCGGCGCGAAACCCGAACGCGTTCACCAGGTCCGGGTTCAACAGCACGGCAAAGGCGGCGAAAAGGTTCGCGGTCACCAAAAGAAGCGTGATGATCGGAGGTCGCGATTCGGGCGGGGCGGATGGTACGGCTTGGGACAGAGTTAGGCCTCTTGGAACGCGTCTTCGCTGATATCGACGTTCACGTACGTTTCTTGCACGTCATCGAGATCATCGAGCGCGTCGAGCAGTTTCAATAGCTTAATTTGGTCGTCGGGCGACAGTTCGGCCTTGTTGGTGGGCAGGTAAGTCAGCTGAACTTCGCGCGTCTTGACGCCCTGCGCCTCGAGAGCCCCGTTCACCCGATGGAGGTCTTGCATCGCCGTGATGACGGTAAACGTCTCGTCGTCCGGTTGCACGTCCTCGGCGCCGGCGTCCAACGCTTGCAGGGTGAACTCGTCTTCATCCTGACCGTTTCGGTCCACGAGGATCTGTCCACAGTACTTGAACTGCCACGAGACCGCGCCGTTTTCGGCCATGTTGCCGCCGTTCTTGTTAAACGCGTGCCGAACTTCGCTGACGGTACGATTCCGGTTTTCGGAATAGCATTGCAAGATCAGGGCGCTACCGCCCGGGCCGTAGCCCTCGTAAACGATCTCTTCGTAGTCCGCGCCTTCGGCTGCTCCGGTTCCGCGATCAATCGCCCGCTTGATGTTTTCGTTGGGCATGGACGCTTCACGCGCTTTTTCGACCGCCACGCGTAGCCGCGGATTCATTTGGATGTCGCCGCCTCCGCTGCGAGCCGCCACGATAATCTCGCGACTGAGCTTCGTGAAGAGCTTGCCGCGGATGGCGTCTTGCTTCCCCTTCCGCAGGCGAATGTTTTTCCATTTACTGTGGCCAGCCATGGCTTCGGCTATTTTGGCATGGAGCCCGCCGACCCGTGTTTGAGGCGAGCCCGGCTTAGATCGCGTCCGGGCGGGCGAGGGCTTGCTTCTGCCGCGCGAGCCAAGCCTTGGCGACGAACAGCGCGGTCTGGTCAGGCGAGTGTCCGCCGGCGTGCCAATGGATCTGAAGGTCGGCCCCGGCGGTGGCCAGTAGGGTGGCGAGATGCTGGGCGTTGCTCCTCGGCACGATTGGGTCATGCTCGCCGCACACCATCAGGATCGGTTTTCCGCCGAGGTCCGGCAGGGTGCCGTCGGGCAGTGCGGTCGGCTCGTACGGCACCATCGGAGCCAGCAAGAGGGCCGCATCAAACGCCGCCGGTTGCTGCAACAGTACGGCGGCGGCGATATTGGCCCCGTTGCTAAACCCGACCGCGATGCGTGGCGTATCCGGCAACGCCTGCTGCACGTACTCGCCCAGTTCGTCCGCACGTTCGATGAGGTTCGGCACGTCGAACACGCCTTCCGCATGACGCCGAAACCAACGGTTCGCCCCCCGTTCGGGCTCCTTCCCGCGGAGCGACAAGAAGCCCACGCCGCTGGCCAAGGATTGGCCGAACGCCAGAAACTCCCGCTCGTCGCCGCCGGTGCCGTGCAGCATGACCAGCGTCGGCGATCCGGGCGGACCGGGTTCGGCAAGGTGAATGTAGCTCATCGTTCAGACTCCCGCGGAATCGTCCGGCTCGGTTCCGGAAACGAACGGCACGTCGGTCACCGGGTCGCGCGACCATTGCTCGCCGCCGCGTTGCTCGCGCACATCTCCCACCAACAGTTGGATGCGGGCCGTCAGCGCGTCGGTCGTTGTCGCCGCGGCCGAGGGGGGCCGGAGCGCTTGCACCCGCTGGCGCAGGGCCCGTTCCAGGGCGTCAATCGCGCGGGCATCGGCCACCGGGTCCGATTCGCCCATCGCGGACACGCCGGTTGCCGCCTGCCGTCGCGCCACCGCGAGAAACAGGGCCATCGCGATCGCGAGGCCGGCGTGGTGACCGCGTCGTTGCCACTCTTCGCGACTCACGCCGCGATTCTCGGGCCGCTTCGGATGAATCGAATCCAGCACCGGCGCAATCACACCCACGAGGTCCGGCGCGCTCGTCGCTTCGAGCACCTCCGTGATCGTGGCGGGCTTCACGCTGGCGATGCTGCCGAGATACGCGGCGAGAGTTTCGGTCGGACCTTCAAAAATGCGGAGTACCCGGAGATCGCGCAACACGCGCGCGACGACATTGGTTTCGATGTATCCCCGACCGCCCATCAGTTGGAGCGAGGCGTCGGCCGCGTCGAACGCGATCTCCGGCCCGACGATCTTCGAGGCGACGTAGACCGGGGCCGGAATCGTTTCTCCGCGGTCCAACATACCGAAGCACCCCTCGAGAAACAGGTCCAGTCCGTGCGCGAGGGCGAGATGCTCCTCCAGCAGATCGGCGACCACCGGGTTGGCGGCCAACGAACCGGTCGAGATCGTGCGCTCGGCGGCGTACTCGCTCACGGCCTGCAGGCAACGGATCATGCCGGCGTGGCTAAACACGCTGACGCCGAGGCGGCACAGCATCATGCTGCCCTGCGCCACGTCGAGCCCACGTCCGGCCTCGCCCAGCATCATCTCGGCCCCTAGGACCGTGTCGTGGACCTCGAACGCGCTCTGCACGACCGATCGCAGACCCATCGTGACGGCCTCGTCGAGGTGGACGACGCCCGGCGCATCAAGGGGCAGAAGGAACGCCGTGATCCCGAGATCGCGCCCATCCGTATCGTAAGCGCGGGCGAAGAACGCCGCGACATCTCCCCACGCGGCGAGGCCCGACCAGATTTTTCGCCCCCGAAGCCGCCAGGACCCATCGGCGAGCTGGTGCGCGGTGCTGCGGATGCGTCGCGGATCCGAACCGGCACTTAACTCGGTCAGGGCGAACGCGGCCAGTTCTCGCCCGGAGATCAGCGGCTCGCCGTGCCGCGCAAAGGCGGCCGGGGTCGCGTGATGCAGGATCGTTTGGCACGCCAAAAAGTTATGCAGTCCAATCGCGAGGCCGTGCGAAAGATCAATCGCCGAAATCTGCCGAAGGACGCGAAATCCATCGCCGACCGTCAGCCCCGCCCCGCCCTGCGCCTCGGGCCACGTGAACCCGCAGAAGCCACGCCGACCGTAGGCAATCAGCACGTTGGGCTGAATGCTCCGCCGGTCGTCGGACAGGTCCGAGTTCAGCCGCGTACGCGCAAACGAACGCAGCCAACGGATGTGTGCGTCGCGGCGAGCCGCGGAATCGTTACTCCCCGGTCCACTTTCGGAAGAGAAGGGAGACGTTGTGACCTCCGAATCCGAACGAGTTGCTGAGTGCATATTCGATCTCTTTCTTTCGGGAGACATTCGGAATGGTGTCAATGTCGCATTCCGGATCAGGAAACTCCTGGTTGATGGTCGGCGGCAGATGGTTGTCGCGCAGGGCCAAGATCCCAAAAATCGCCTCGATGGAGCCCGCGGCCCCCACCATATGCCCGGTCATCGACTTCGTCGAACTGACCGGAATCTGCGGCAGGTGATCGCCGAACATCTGCTTCATCGCGATGACTTCCACCTTGTCGCCGAGCGGAGTGGAGGTCGCGTGGGCATTGACGTACCCGACCTCTTCCGGCCGAATTCCGGCCATCTCGATCGCCTCGCGCATGGCGCGCAGGGCTCCGCGCCCGCTGGAATCCGGAGCCGTGATATGGTGCGCATCGGAACACGAGCCGTAACCCACCAGTTCCGCGTAAATCGTCGCGCCTCGCTCCATCGCCGAGGAGAGCGATTCCAGTACGACCACGGCCGCGCCTTCGCTCATCACGAAGCCGTTGCGCTTCAGGTCAAACGGTCGCGAGGCCTTCTCCGGGTCGTCGTTGTGGGTGGTCAGCGCGCGGGCGGCCGAGAACGCGGCGATGTGAATCGGCAACACGCTGCTGTCGGCGGCGCCCGCGACCATCGCCCGCACCGATCCGCGCTGGATCATGTGCATGGACTCGCCAATCGCACTCGCCCCGGACGCGCACGCGCTCACGATGCAGTG
Organism: Fimbriimonadaceae bacterium; assembly: GCA_033763535.1. Lineage (GTDB taxonomy): Bacteria > Armatimonadota > Fimbriimonadia > Fimbriimonadales > Fimbriimonadaceae > Fimbriimonas. Next base: position 57,719 of record JANRKI010000019.1, read on the forward strand.
GTTCGGCCCGTAAAGTTTGTGCTGAATGGACACGTAGCCCGAACCCATGTCGCAAATGGAGAACGGCACCGTCAGCGGGGAGACCACACGCGGGCCCTTCATCATCAGCGAGTGGTTTTGGCCCACTAGCACGCCCGCCCCGCCCACGGCCGTGCCGATGCATACACCGGTCGTTTCACCGCGCGTCGGGTCCGTCAGCAGGCCCGAATCCCGGAGTGCCATCGTAGACGCCGCGACCGTAAAGTGCAGGAACGGGTCCGCCAGCGCGGCCTCGCGCGGGTTCATCCACTCGTCGGGATTAAACCCGCGGACCTCGCCGGCCACGCGCGATGCGTAGTTCGTCGCATCGAACTTCGTGATCGGTCCGATGCCCGACTTGCCCGCCAAGACGTTGGCCCAAGTCTCCTCGATGGTGTTGCCGAGGGGCGTGACCGCCCCGAGTCCGGTAATGACCACCCGCTCCAGTTCGCGGTTGACGAGGTACGGCTTCGGGCGTGGGGCGTCGTTAGGCACTGAGCTTGCTGGACACGAGGTCGGCCATCTCTTGCACGGTCTTCACCGTCTGCGCTTCATCTTCCGGCACGGTGATGCTGAACCGGTCTTCAAGCGCAATTGCAAGTTGCACGACGTAGAGGGAATCCACGTCGAGGTCTTCGATAAATCGTGACGTTGGCTCGACTTTTTCGAGCGGCACGCGCAATACGTCCGCACTTACCTCTCGAACCCCAAGAAGAACATCCTCGGGCGTCAACTGATCTGCCATCGGCTCATTTAACCTTATCGCACCGAATTCCCGGGGCAAACGGTCCCGCGGAATCAGATCGGGAGTTCAAGTTTCGGCAGGGCCGCTTCGATTTTCGCACGTGCCGGCTCGTGCATCTTCGGGAGGCGCAGACCGGTTCCCAGCGATTCCAGCGGCTCATCCGCCGTAAATCCCGGGCCGTCGGTCGCGATCTCAAACAGCACCCCGCCCGGCTCGCGGAAGTAGATGCTGTGGAAGTAGTCGCGGTCGCGCACTTCCGACACCGAGGCTCCCACCCCGACCAACGTTTCGCGCAATTTCAGCTGCGTGTCGTCGTCCGGGGTCCGGAACGCGATGTGGTGCACGGTGCCCCGGCCCGGACGCCCGTTCGTGTAGCCGATGTTCGACACGTCCACTCGCTGGCTCATGCCGCCCTTGCCCACGAAGAAAACGTACTCCGGCACCTCAATGTCAGGGTCGTGCCGGTAGCCCATGACTTGCATCAGCAAACTTGCGGTCCGGTCCAGCTGATCCACCTGCAGCGTGACGCTGTGCATCCCGCCGATCTGATGCTCCACCGGCACCGGGCTCCTGTCCCAAGGTGCCAGAAGTTTGTAGTGCGGGTCGGGCACGATGCGCAGGAGCAGGCCGTCGGGATCGGCGAAATCGATCACACCGTCGCGTTCGCTCGGGGCGGCGACGTCCTTCAGGCGGTCTCGCCAGTAACCGTAGCTGCCACTGGGCACGCTGAGCGACGTGACGATCGCCTGACCGTTCCCGTGACGACCCATCTGCGCCGTCGGGTACGGAAAGAACGTGAGGATCGTCCCCGGGGAGGCGGCCCCGTCGCCGTAGTAGAGGTGGTACGCGGTGGGGTCGTCGAAGTTGACGGTGAGCTTCACCATGCGCAAACCGAGGACGCCCGTGTAAAAGTCGATGTTCGTCTGGGCGTCGCCGCAAATGGCCGTCATGTGATGCAGGCCCAAAATTTCGCTCATTGCCACCGTTCTACTACGGTCGGCCTGTGATGTGTAGCCCCCAATGATGAAAAAGCCCTGAAGAAACTCGCGAATCCGAAGTCCGGTCGCGGTTCTTCAGGGGTGAAGAAGGCAAACGTTCGTGGTGGCTCGACTATTCTCGCGGCGTGCAGTGATCGGTCCAGTTCAACAAAAAGCTATCTTCTCCGATGCCTGCCACGAGTCTGGTATGACCGTCCGCAAACGCTGCGGTCGTGGTTTCCCAGAACCGTCGCGCAACGGGTCCCCGTGCCAACGTGCACTTGCGTCGGCGAGCAGAATGACGTCCGCGTCTGACCGCGCGGTTTGCCGCATCGCCGAAATGCAATTCAATGGCGATTGCTGTCCAGAAAAGCCGAGTTCGCTACGGTAAACGTAGGACGTGCCGCGTGATAAGTACGCACTCCCAGAAGCAGGGTCTGATCGTTCACCTTTCAAGCCAACGTACGACAGGTCACCACCGGTATCCGTTGGGCAACGAAAGATCTCGTGCGTTCGCATATACGGATAAACGATATCTCTAAAGATTGGCGCATTCGGCAAAAGTATTTCTAGTCGATCCCGCTCCGCGACGCTGGGAATCCAAAGAAAGAGTTTACGGTCTGTGGAGTCCACGGCAAAAGGATAGCGCTGATCGTTATCGGCCAGATAGAGCTGCGCGGCTTGCGTGATCTGGCGAAGGTTTGCTGCGCAGACCGATCGCTTTGCCGAATCCTTGGCGCTACCGAGAACGGGTAAGAGTAGCCCCGCAAGAGCAACAAGGATCGCAATGACTACGAGAAGTTCGACGAGCGTAAATCCGATGATTCTTGGCTTTTTCATGATTTTTTCGCTTTCCGCCGGGCCCGATTTGAAACCATCATCCCAATGCCCGTTCGTTGATCGGTGCTAAATCGCTGAAAAATCCGGTCTACGCGCGGATCATCCGCTGTACGGAGCACTGAGAGAATTCCAACAATCTCCGACTCCTCTTGGGTTCTTTGCTCCAAGTGTCGATCTACCGCGCGTTCGGCGTACTGAACGAACGCCGCGAGCTGACTCGGTTCCTTGAGTCCGCCTGCCTCCGAAATCGTTGAGAAGCAAAGGGAAACGAGAACACCCTCACGCTCGGCGTCATCAGCCTGATAAATGTGGTTAAGAATTTTCTGCGCGTCTCCTGCGCTCAGAACGGCCCCATCATTCACCCGCTGGAAAGTAATCATAAGCCACTTGCCAAATTCCATTTCACTACCCGCAAGTTGCAATCTGTCCGAGATTTGTTCTGCAGTGGCGGATTGCTCTCGGGTTCGCTCATTGATTTGGTTCACGCGCACGAGTGTTGCGGCTACGATTGCCGTTAATGCGACGGTGATTACGATTGTTTTTCTTTGCATCGCGAAAAATCGCGGCACCAACGAGGGTGCCGCGGAGTGTTTCTGCTGACGGTTATGGTGTCAGCGGCTCGGTCGGCGCGACCACGCTGTTGCATTTCTTGAAGCAGGCCCCGAATTTCTCCAGGTCCAAAACGCCGCCGTTCGTGTGCATCGATGCGCAGGCACCGTTGCAGCACGCCATTTGGTCTCGCGAGGTTCTTCGGCAATGTTCGCCAGCTTCGTATCCGCTCTGGAATTGCGCAAGTGCGATGGCAGCTCCTACCATCGCGAGAGTGATTACCGTAGGCTTAGATAGCTTTTTTTTTCATGACGTTCTCCGGCTTAAAGCCATCTTATGTTACACGATAAACTCGCACGTCGGGGCGAAGACAACAAAAAAGTGAAAAAGCCCTGAAGAAACTCGCGAATCCGAAGTCCGGTCGCGGTTCTTCAGGGGTGAAGAAGGCAAACGTTGGAGGCTTCTTACTGGTCGTCCGCCACGCGCCCGCCTCCTGGCACGTACGGTTCTTTCGCTTGCGCGTCCAACACTTCTTTGGCCTTGGCGTTCGCGTCGACCTTCGGCATGCTGTCCGACTGGCACCCTCCGAGGAGGATGCCCGTCACCAGACTGCCGACGATCATCGCCAGCCGAAGGTCAGAAGAAGTTCGTTTGGCAGTTGTTGGGGTTGTTGCCACCGTCAAAGTCCCGGATGTACTCGCACGCGTCGGCCACCGCTTCCGGATTTCCGCCGACGTTCGTCGTCGCGGTGTTGAACCGCATCCACCGCGCGTGACCGTCCACGTAGGCAAAGTTGTATCCGCCGGTGTGGAACGCTTCGCGCACGCGCACCGCGCGCTGGCAAGGGCTATCGACAAACCCCGGCCAGTTGAGCGGCCGCAGCGCGTCGAGTTGGATGCTGGAGCGCGGCGGCTCGATCGTGTTGCCGAGCATCAGCGTCCGCGCGGCGGCGTTGACTTGCGACGCCGACACGCCCACTTGCGGCGAAGGGTGAACCGTCGTCGTCACATTGACGCCGCCCACGTTCACGATCACTTCCTGGTTCGGGTTCGGAGCGGAAACGCCGCCGGTCGTCAGGCCGGTGTTGTTGTTCCAGTTGTAACCGTTGTTGAACCCGTAGCCCCACACGTACGGCTCGTTCGTGGGGTTGTCCCGCTCGCCCGGGCGAAGGAACCAACCGCCGTAAGGGTCGGACCGGCACGGTTCGGCGATGGAAGCCACCGAAACCTTGCGGTTCGGGTCTTGCAGAATCTTGAGGTTCTTCATGTACGGTTGCACGAAGAAGCTCCAGTCGCCCGGAAACCCGCGGGCCCACGACGTGACGAAGCGATCGTCGTAATCGCCCATGTACATGAAGTGAGCGAGCCCGAGCTGACGAATGTTGCTGATGGAACTGGCTTTGTTGGCCGAGGCCTTGGCCTGGGCGAACACGGGGAAGAGAATCGCGGCGAGGATCGCAATGATGGCGATTACAACGAGGAGCTCAATGAGAGTGAAGGCGCGTTTCATGTCTTGGTCCCGAAACGTTTTCCAGCATCGGCGATCCATCGGCAGGCGTCGGCCCCGTTGCGCGTTTTTGGGACATTCCTGCCGGGCGTTAACGCTCCGTTAACGTAAGCAAGATATCTTGAACCTGTAGCCGATCGGAAAGATTGAGATGCGCCCAGTCGTCGCCCCATTCCCGACGTTGATGCGGCCCGGAATCAGCGTGGCCGAGACGCTTCGGCACGCCCGCCGCGCCAGCGGACTCTCCGTGCGCGAACTCGCCGACCGCGTGGGCATCTCGAAGAGTGCGATTGCCCGCTGGGAATGCGGCGAGTCGTTGCCTCCGCCCGCGCACTGGACCGTGCTCCAGAGCCAGCTGTCGCTTCCCGACTGGCCCAGCCTGCTCGCGGCGCCCTCGGATTGGGCGGACCCGTCAACCGGGCCCACCTCCGCGCGCTCCGGTGTGATCGAAGGGTGCGAGGTGGCGTTGCCTGACGCGCTCCGGTCGAGTCTGCTGCGGGCGTTTCGACTGCGCACCGGGCGTTCGGCGCGCCAAGTCGGTGAACAGGCCGACGTCGCAGCGAGCACCATTGTCGCGTGGGAATCCGGACGGCATCGCCCTACCGCCCGCGCGATCCATGATTGGGCCGCCGCACTGAACCTGACCGAGCCGGAGCGAAGCGCCGGTATCTCCGGAGTCGTGCCGCTGCCCTCCGATTGGCAGGACCCGCGGGTCGCCCTGCAGATGCTTGCGCGGGCGCGGTCCCAGGGCTGGGCCGAATGGGACCGGGATGCGGACCGGCTGCTCATCGGGTTGATCGCCCGGTGCCACGAGAGCCCCCGGTTGGCCGAGCTGCGCATCGAGGCCACCGTGCTTTACGCCGAGTGGTTGAACGGCTGGTATCGCGACGGTGAGGCCGCGCAGTGGGCCCGTCACGCCGCGCAGTCGGCCCGTCTCTTGCCCGAACCGTATCGGCTGCCGATCTGGGGCCGAATCACCCGTTACCTCGCGATCGAAGCCGATGAGCTCCGGGGCGATCTCGCCGCCGCCCACCGATTGCGGCAGGCCGCCGCCCGCGATCTGCGCGGATTTCCGTCGCAAGGGTTCGTGGTGCGAGAGGCCGTCCTCGGCGAAATGTCGGTCCGCCCCGGCGACGTGGTGGAACGGGCGAACCGTATCGCCTCGGCGCCCAATCTAGAGGATCCGGCCGATAACCGGGAGTACTGCCTCGCCGCCGCCCGGGCAGAACTTTGGCTCCGCGCCGGCCGACCCGATCGCGCCGCGCGGATTCTGGAACCGATCGGCCGGCACCGGCCGGCGGTGGCATTTCTTAACCTGGGGTTCGAGATGCTTCAGGCCCGAGTGCGCATCGCCACCGGCGACGGTCGCGGGGCCCAATCCCTCCTGCGCGATGCAATCGGACAGATGAACTCGCTCGGCTATCCGCATTTCGCGCGCACCCTCGCCAAGCATCTCGCCGTATGCGAGGCCGAAGGGCACGGGTAAAACCCACTCATGGCGACGTTCGAAATCAATACCGACTACCTCCAGCGGGTCTTGGTGGATTTGCTGAACACGCCCAGTCCGACGGGCGACACCCGCTACGCCATCGGGCTCGTGCAAACCGAGCTTGAAGAGTTCGGCGTCCGAAGCCAAACCACCGCCAAGGGCGCGCTGGTGGCCGAATTGGATGGTCACTTTGCGACGCGCCCGCGGGCACTCTCGGCCCACGTCGACACGCTCGGAGCGATGGTGGCCGAAATCAAGCCGAACGGTCGGCTCCGCCTCGCCGCGCTCAACGGCATCGTCTGGCCGACGGTCGAAAGTGAGGGCGTGTACGTCGCTACCCGATCTGGACGCCGAATCCGCGGCAGCGTTGTGCTGGAGAACGGGGCGGTCCACGTGCGGGACGTCCGCTCCATCCTCCGCGATGCGCGCAATCTGGAAGTACGGCTCGACGAACGCACGTCCCGCGCGGAAGAGACGCGGCTCCTCGGCATCGAGGTCGGCGATTTCGTTTACTTCGATCCCCGGGTCGAACTCAGCGACTCCGGGTTTATCCGATCGCGGTTCCTCGACGATAAAGCGTGCGTGGCCTGCCTGCTCGCCGCCGTAAAGGCGCTCCGAGATATTGATGTCACCCCCGGCCAGCGCACCTCGCTGCTGTTTTCGAACTACGAAGAGGTCGGGCACGGCGGATTCGACGGGCTCCCCGACGACCTCGCCGAGTACGTCGTGCTCGACATGGCGTGCATCGGCGATGGGTTACGCGGCGACGAGTTTCACTGCAGCATCTGCATGCTGGATTCCGGCGGCCCGTACAGCCGAGAGTTGTCCGACAAGCTCCGCCAAATTGCCGATGCACGCGGCATTGACCTCGTTCCCGACATCTATCCGCACTACGGTTCTGATGGCGGCGCCTACTGGCGAGCCGGCGGTCGTGCCCAAGTCGCCCTCGTCGGCCCGGGCGTGGATACGTCGCACGGATACGAGCGCACCCATACCGACGCACTGCGCGAAACCGCGGAACTCATCGCCGGATATCTTCTCTCAGAGTAGCCATTTTGCGCGGGCGGGCTGACAAGTCGGCGCGTCGGACGCTATAATGAAGCAGAGTTCCATGGAACGCATCTCACCAACTTTCAAAAGTTTCAGAAAGTTCAGTGATGCGCTTCGCGATCCCGTCATGTTCGCGAGGTTTACATGGGGATTGCTTGTCTACACCCTTCTGGCGATCGGCTGGGGCGTCATCGTGCGGGCAACGTTTAGCGGCGATGGCTGCGGCGACATCTGGCTCGGCTGCGACACGACCCACACGCCCCTTCGCGGCGATTTTGGGCGCTTCGTGGAGTTGACCCACCGCCTCAGCACGGCAATTCTCGGGCCGCTCGCCCTCGGATTGGTCGTTTGGGCGCACCGAATGTTTGGGTCGGGGACGCTCGTCCGCCGGGCCGCGATCGTCGCCTTCGGATTCACCGCGCTCGAGGGTTTGGTCGGCGCCGCCCTCGTGAAGTTTCAACTGGTGACGGAGGACGACCGCCCGATTCGCGCGGTGGTCATGGCCTTTCACGTCGTGTCCACGTATTCGCTCATTGCCGCGCTGGCCGTCACCGCGCTGGCGGCGAGCGGGGCCGGAAACGTCCAGTGGCGCAAGCAAGGGGTCGTCGCCGGGATGGTCGCCATGGCCTTCGTCGGCGTCGTCATGCTTGGTTTCAGCGGCGCGGTGAGTGCCCTGGCACACCAACTCTATCCGACGGAAAACGTCCTGGCGGCGGCCAAGTTACCGAGCACGCACTGGCTGGTTCGACTTCAGCCGTTGCACCCGTTCATCGCCGGCTCGGTCGCGCTGTACTTCATCCTGTTCGTCGGCCTGATGAACCACCTTCGGCCAAGTGAGGGCGTCCGTCGCGGCGGCTACATTGTGCTCGGGCTTTACGGGGTGCAATGCGTCGTCGGAGCCTTCGCGATCTGGTTCAAGGCCCCGCTCGCACTGCAAGTCTTCCACCTCATCATGGCGGACGTGCTCGTTGCCGGGCTCACGGCCATGACCGTGTACGCATTCCAGGCCGATGTCGAGCACGTCGAATGGCGCCCCGCGCCCGCCGAGGCACCGCTTGATGAACCGCTCCAAGGCCGCGCGCTCATCAACGCGTACGTCGCCCTCACGAAGCCACGCGTCATCAGCTTGCTCCTTTTCACCACCCTCACCGCGATGGTCGCCGCGCAGGGCGCCATGCCGCCGATTTGGCAGTTCCTTGCCGTCACCCTCGGCGGCTACATGTCCGCCGGTGCCGCCAACGCGATCAACATGGTGATCGACCGTGACATCGACATCACGATGAAGCGGACGGCGTCGCGCCCCACCGTTACGCAGGCGATCCCAAGCCGCGATGCGCTCATGTTTGCGTTTGCGCTCACCGTCGGATCGTTCGCCGTGCTCTGGGCGAGCGCGAACCTGCTGTCGGCAGTCCTGGCCTTCAGCGGGCTGGTGTTCTATGTGGTGGTGTACACGATGCTGCTCAAGCGACGGACTTGGCACAACATTGTGATCGGGGGTGCCGCCGGAGCCTTCCCGCCGCTCGTCGGATGGGCGGCCGTCACCAACTCGCTTCCGCCCCTGGCCCTGTATCTTTTTGCGATTATCTTCGTATGGACGCCGGTCCACTTCTGGGCCCTTGCCCTCATGCTGAAAGACGAATACGCCTCGGCGGGAGTGCCGATGCTGCCGGTGGTGAAGGGCGACCGAGTCACCGTGCAACAGATCGTGGGCTACACCGTCGTGACCGTCATCACCAGCATGGTGCCATTTCTGTACCGTGAAGTTGGATATATCTACGGCATTGCCGCGCTGGTGTTGAATGTCCTGCTCGTTAAGAAATGCATCGAGCTGTACCGTAACATTGACCAGCAGCACGCGCGATCCCTTTTCCGTTACTCGATGCTGTACCTCGCGCTCCTATTCCTCGCGTTTGCGATCAGCCGCAGCGTGGTGCTGGGCGGTCAGGCGTCGGCGCGAGTGGCCTCAATTTCGGTACGATTCACCCAGGAAGGGATGAATCGTCAGGGCCGACAAGAATTCATCACTTTGATGCCGGAAATCCACCGGCCGTCCTTCCTCCGAGGTTCCCATGGCGCAGATCTTTAAACCGAGTGCGAACTACATCACGCAGGCATCTCTCGCCGGGTTGGCGGTAGGCGTGCCGACCGTGTGGTTGGCGATTGCCGCGCTGAGCCGGTCGCCAGCCAACACCAAGGTTAACGTTCCGCTCAACCAGCCGATTCCGTTTTCGCACCAGCACCACGCCTGGGAACTGGGCATCGACTGCCGATACTGCCACACCAGTGTCGAGAAATCGAGCTACGCCGGCCTGCCGTCCACCGAGACCTGCATGTCGTGCCACAGCCAAATCTGGACGAACTCGCCACTGCTGGAGCCGGTGCGCCAAAGCTACGAAACCGGCACGCCGATCAAGTGGAACCTCGTCAACAAAGTGCCCGATTTTGTGCACTTCAACCACAGCATTCACATCGCGCGTGGCATCAATTGCAACACCTGTCACGGGCCCGTGCAGCACATGCACATCACCTACAAGGGCAACCCGTTCCAAATGCAGTGGTGTCTGGAATGCCACCGCGCCCCGGATCGCCACATCTACAAGGATGAAACGAACCCGGACATGGAGCCGCGGCAACAGGTCTTCAATCTTTACTGGAAGTACCAAACCACCGGGATCGACGGGCTGAGCGAACGCGAACGCAGCCTGATTCTCGGCACTTGGAACGGCACCAACGACGCCAAAGAACGCGAGAAGGGCAAAGAGTTGGTGAAGTACTACGGCATTAAGGTGCAGCAGCTGGCCGACTGCTCGGTGTGCCACTACTAATGGCGGCGGAGAGGATGGAACGCGTGGAGCAACAAGAAGAGCTTTCAACATTGACCCCGGGCAGTCCGCTCGATCTCGACGCGGTGCGGGCGAAGCTCCACGGCAAGTCGGGCAAGCAGTACTGGCGCAGCCTGGAAGAAGTTGCCGAAACCCCCGAGTTTCAGGCGTGGATGGACGACGAATTTCCGAATCGTCGCAGTTTGCTCCAACTCAACCGGCGCGACTTGCTGAAGTTCATGGGGGCCTCGATCGCCCTCGCCGGACTCGCCGGCTGCCGAAGCGTCTTTTTGCCGCAAGACAAGGTCATTCCGTACGTCAAGCAGCCGGAAGAGCTCGTGCCCGGCGTGCCGCTGTACTACGCGTCCAGCCTCGCGCTTATGGGCTACGGCGTCGGCGTGATGGTCGAACAGCACGAAGGCCGTCCGACGAAGATTGAAGGCAGCCCGATGCACCCGGCGTCGCTCGGTGCCTTGGACCCGATGCTGCAGGCCGAAATCCTGAGCCTGTACGACCCGGAACGACAGAAAGAAGTCACGAATGACGGCGACGTCTCGACGTGGGAAATCTTCTCATCGGAAATTCGCAAGGCGCTCGCCAGGGCGAAGAATCCGCGCATCCTCACCGGGGCCGTTACGTCGCCCACGATGCAGGCGCAAATTCAAGCGTTCTTGGCGAAGCAGTCAAACGCGCGGTGGGTGCAGTACGAGCCGGTGACAGATCGCAACGTGCAGGAGGGGCTTCGGCAGGCGTTTGGCCAGCCGCTCGTTCCGGTCTACGATTTCACCAAGGCCAGTGTTGTCGTTTCGCTGGATGGAGACTTCCTCGCCCCGGAGATGACGCCGGGTGCCATACGGTACGCCCGAGATTTCGCTTCCAAGCGTCGGGTCGAGGGTCGCACCGGCGAGATGAATCGCCTGTACGTGTATGAATCCACCCCGACCACGACCGGATTCATGGCGGACCACCGCTGGCCGGTACGCGCAAGCGACGTTCCGGCCGTGGCCGCCGCCATGGCAGGCAGCTTCGGGCTCGGAGCCGGCGGCTCGTTGCCTGGTGGCATCGCTCCCGAGGCGTTTGAAGCCGTCGTTGCGGACGTGCAGGGCGCCGGGTCGAAGGCCGTCGTGGTCGCCGGGATTCAGCAATCGCCGGAAGTCCACGCCATCGCCGCCGCGCTGAACCAACGACTCGGTTCGGAAGCGGTGCGATACATCAAGCCGGTCCAGTTCACGGATGGCGCCGGAACCATCGCAACCCTCGCGGCCGAAATGGCGGCGGGTGAAGTGGATGTGCTCATCGTGCTCGGCGGCAATCCGGTCTATGATGCGCCGAGCGATCTCAAGTTCGTGGAGGTGCTCGAAAAGGTGCCGACCCGCGTGCACCTGACCCGCGAACCGAACGAAACCAGCGCACTCTTCAACTGGGTGTTGCCGATGACGCACCCGCTGGAAGAGTGGGGTGACCTCCGTGCGTTTGACGGCACCCTGTCTCTCATCCAGCCGCTCATTGCCCCGCTGTTCGAGGGTCGCAGCGCGATTGAGGTGCTGAACCTCCTCGCCGGTCAATCGTCCGCCGCCTACGACCTCGTCAAGGCGACGTGGCGCAACGTGCTTCCGGCGGAAACGTTCGAGGTGGCTTGGCGCAACGCGGTCCACGACGGTGTTCTGAAGGATTCGGCCTCCGCGTCGGCCCCGGTCGGCACCGCCGTGCCCGTCAATATCGCGGCCAGCGGAGCGGACGGCATCGAACTCACGTTCCGCCCCGACCCGACGATTTTCGACGGTCGGTACGCGAACAACGGCTGGTTGCAAGAGCTTCCGAAACCGGTGACCAAACTCACGTGGGACAACGCGGCGATCATGTCGCTCGCGACCGCGAAAGAGCTCGGCATCACGCACGAGGATGAAGTCGTCATCAAACGCGGCGAGTCTGCGATCAAGGCGGTTGCCTTCATCCAGCCTGGTCAGCCGGACAAGTCGGTCCTGATCCACCTGGGCTACGGTCGAACCGTCGGCGGAACCGTTGCGACCGCGAGGGTGGTCGGCAACGAGTACGACCCGAACGAGGGCGGCGGATTCAACCCTGCCCCGCTTCGCACCGACGCGACTCCGTGGCTGGTAACCGGCGTCACGGTCGAAAAGACCGGCGCGCGAGGGGTGCTCGTTACCACGCAGGGTCACCGACCGCTTCCGAGCGATCGCATCACCGATGAGCGCGACATTCTGCGCGAGGCGACGATTCAGCAGTTCCTGCGTGACCCGGAAGAACTCATCCCGTTCTACGCGTTCCCGCAAGAGGAGATCAAAGAAAACGATCTCTACGTGGAAGAGGTGTTCCAGTGGAACGGCCCGCAGTGGGGCATGACGATTGACCTCAATACGTGCATCGGTTGCAATGCGTGCGTGACGGCGTGCCAAGCCGAAAACAACATCCCTGTCGTTGGCAAAACCCAGGTCGGCAAGGGTCGGGAAATGCACTGGCTTAAGATCGACCGCTACTACAAGGGCGACGAAGTGAACCCGGAGGCCACGTGGCAACCGCTCATGTGCGTCCACTGCGAAAAGGCCCCGTGCGAACCGGTCTGCCCGGTCGCCGCCACGGTGCACAGCCACGAAGGGTTGAACCAAATGGTTTACAACCGCTGCGTCGGTACCCGCTACTGCTCCAACAACTGCCCCTACAAGGTGCGCCGATTTAACTACCTCAACTACACGGACAATCAGCCGAACTTCATGACGAAGATCAAACCGATTGCGGCGGTTTTGGGGAACACGACCGAAGAAAAGCAGAACGGAATCCAACTCCTCAAGATGCTGAATAACCCGAACGTTACCGTTCGGGGACGCGGCGTCATGGAGAAGTGCACGTACTGCGTGCAACGCATCAACGACGCCCGCAAGGAAGCCAAGAAGGGCGGGCGAGAAGTCGCAGACGGCGAAATCGTGACCGCATGCGAGCAAGCGTGCCCCACGCAAGCGATCGTGTTCGGCAACATCGCGGATAAGGAAAGCCGCGTCGCGAAACTCCGCAAGGACCCGCGCGCCTGGATGCTTCTCGAAGAGCTCCAAACCCGGCCGCGCACCTCGCACCTCGCCAAGCTTCGCAACCCGAACCCGGCGATCACCCCGATTCCCGAGCCGCCGCGCAAACGCGTGAAGCATGGCGAAGAACACGGAGGAGATTCGCACGGCGGAGAAAGCCACGGCGGCGACAGTCACGGAACGGATTCACACGGCACGGGCGGAGATCACTCCGGCCCGAAGGACAACAACCACGCCTCGGAGGCAACGCATGGCTAAAGAACAAACGCTGAATAACGTCCTCATCACAGGAAATTACAGCTACGAGACGGTCGAGGAGTCGATCGGGCGCTTGATCCTGAAGCCGCAGGTGCACAAGCGGGGCTGGTGGATTTTCTTCCTCATCGGACTCGCCGGCACCGGGCTCCTCGGGCTGTCGATCACGTGGTTGCTGTACCAAGGGGTCGGCGTGTGGGGCAACAACGTCCCGGTTGGCTGGGCCTTCGACATCGTGAACTTCGTCTGGTGGATAGGTATCGGTCACGCCGGAACGCTCATCTCGGCGATCCTCTTGCTGTTCAAGCAGCAGTGGCGCAACTCGATCAACCGATTCGCGGAGGCCATGACGATCTTCGCGGTCATGTGCGCGGGTCTCTACCCGCTCCTGCACACCGGCCGACCCTGGGTCGCCCTGTTTTGGCTCTTCCCATACCCCAACATCATGGGGATGTGGCCGCAGTTCCGCTCCGCGCTGGAATGGGACGTATTCGCGGTATCGACCTACTTCACCATCTCGCTGGTGTTCTGGTTCATGGGGCTTATCCCGGACTTCGCCAGCATGCGCGATCGCGCCAAGAACAAGTTCGCGAAGATCGCCTTCGCCCTGCCGGCACTGGGGTGGCGAGGCAGCAACCAACACTGGCATCGCTACGAGCAAGCGAACCTGCTGCTCGCCGGACTCTCCACGCCGCTCGTGCTCTCCGTGCACACGATCGTGTCGTACGACTTTGCGATCTCCATCGTGCCGGGCTGGAACGTCACCGTATTCCCGCCGTACTTCGTCGCGGGCGCGGTGTTCGCCGGCTTCGCGATGGTGCTCAACTTCTTGATCCCGGCCCGCGCCTATTACGGGCTCAAAGACCTCGTCACCATGCGGCACATCGACTGGATGTGCAAGATCATGCTGGCCACCGGCCTCATCGTCTTCTACGGCTATATCCTGGAAGTTTTCTATGGCTTCTACAGTGGCAACGTGTACGAGGCGGCCCTGGTGGACAAGTGGCGATTCAACGGTCCCTACGCGTGGAGCTACTGGTCGCTCATCTTCTGTAATGGCATCGCGCCACAAGTGCTGTGGTCGCCGAAGATGCGGCAAAACCTGACCGTCGTCTGGATTGTCTCATTCATCATCGGCATCGGGATGTGGCTCGAACGATTCGTGATCATCCCGGTCTCGCTGACCAACAACTACCTGCCGGCCAGCAACAAGATGTACTACCCGACCATGTGGGACTTCGGGATGTTCGTCGGCACCATCGGCTTCTTCTTCATGCTCATGATGCTGTTCCTGCGCTTCTTGCCCGCGATCAACATCTTCGAAATGAAGGACCTGCTCCACCGCATCACGAACGGTGAATCGAAGGTCGAGCCCGACTTCAACGCGCCGAGCACGCCGGCTGTGGCCGAACGTCAGGAGGCCCTGCGATGAGCCACGCTCACGCCAGCCACGGACACGGTCACGCCGTCGAGGCACCGACCACCTACGCGATGGTCGCCGAGTTCGACACGCCCGAACGACTGCTGGACGCCGCCGACGCCGCGCGCCGGGCCGGGTTCAAGAAGATGGATGCCTACTCGCCGTTCCCTATCCACGGACTTTCCGATGCGATCGGGTTCCGGGATGTGAAAGTGCCGTGGCTCGTCTTCATGGGCGGACTTTTCGGCTCGGCGTTCGGGTACGGACTGCAGTACTACGTGCACGTGTTCGACTACCCGATGAACGTCGGGGGAAAGCCGCTCAACTCGCTGCCGTCGATGATCCCGATCACCTACGAGTGCACCATTTTGTGCGCGGGGTTGACGGCGTTCTTCAGCATGATCGCGCTGAACCGACTGCCGCAGCCGTACCACCCGATCTTCAACACGCCGCGATTTGAGCGCGCCACGCAAGACCGATTCTTCCTCGCGATCGAGGCGAACGATCCGCAGTACGACTCCGACCGCGTGCGGGCGTTCTTGGCCGAGCAAGGCGCGCTGAATGTCTCCGAGGTGGAACCGTGATCCAACGATATCTTCCGCTCGTCGTCCTGGCGATCATGCTCGGCGGCTGCCACACCGATATGTGGCGACAACCGAAGGGCGAACCGCTCGGCGAAAGCAGCTTCTTCAGCGACGGCCAAATGAGCCGGCCGCTCTTGGCAGGCACCATCGCCCGCGGCAAGATTCGGCAAGACGACGCGTTCTTCACCGGTCGTAAAAACGGCAAGTGGGTGACCGAACTGCCGATTCCGGTCACGAAGCAGGTGTTGCTCCGCGGAAAAGAGCGTTACGACGCGTACTGCACGCCATGCCACGGGCGACTGGGCGACGGCAACGGAATGATCGCCAACCGCGGATTCACGCTGAAGCGACCGGTGGGCAACTACCACACCGACCGTCTGCGAAAGCTGCCCGTCGGCCACTTTTACGACGTCATCACCAACGGCTACGGAACCATGTACTCGTACGCCTCGCGCGTGGAGCCCGCCGACCGCTGGGCCATCGTCGCCTATATCCGCGCCTTGCAACTCAGCCAGTACGCCCCGGTCAGCGATGCGGACCCCGTCGCACTCGAGGAGTCGCTCAATCCGAAGCCGAAGGATGCGCACGGCGGCGATTCGCACGGTGGCGATTCGCACAGTGGCGGTACTCACGGAAGCGAACCAGGGGCCGAAACGAAGGCCGGCGGAGAAGACCACACCGGACATAACCATGCGCCAGGAGAGTCGCACTAATGGAATCCACCCCGATGCAAACCACTGATCCGCGCGCCGAGCTGAACCTCAGCCGACTCGCGCCCGGGTTCGGCGTCGTCGGACTCGTCGGCGTCCTCGCCTACTGGGGCATGATGTTCGCGGGCAACCACGACGCATTCGGCAGCTTCATGTTCGGATGGTTCTTCTGGTTGTCCCTCACCATCGGCCTGTTCACGCTCACCATCCTGAACCACGCCACCCGCGCGCAATGGACGCTCGCCGTCCTGCGGTTGCTGGAATCCGGCGGGAGCGCGATCAACTTCGCCGCCATGCTCGTCATGTTCGCGCCGATCCTGATCATGCCGAAGCACCTGTACGAATGGGTCGACAAGGCTCTCGTGGACGCCGACCCGTTCCTCAAGCGCAAAGAGTTCTTCCTGAATCAGCCGGGATGGACCGTGCGCGTGCTCTTCGTATTCGTGTTCTGCGTCGCGGTCGCGGCTTGGTATCGAAACTCGGTGCGCAAGCAAGAGCAGACCGGCGAGTTCAAGCTCGAGCAGCGACGACTGCAAGCCAGCGGCGTCATCCTCTTCGTCTTCGCCCTCCTCGCCACGATGTTCCTCACTGACCTCGTGATGAGCATGGAACCGCATTGGAGCAGCACGATGTACGGACCGTGGCAACTCGTTGCCGGCATGGGCGTCGCACTCGCGTTCTGCTTGGTGATTCAATGCACCAACGCGGGCAAGGCCCCATTCAAGGAAGTCGTCCATAAAGAGTTGCTTCGCGACCAGGGCCTGATGCTCTTCGCGTTCACCATGCTGTGGGGCTACACGTCCATCTCGCAGTTCCTCATTATTTGGAACGGCAACCTCCCCGAAACGACGTCCTACTTCGTCAAGCGATCGTCGGCGATGCACCCGCCCGGAATGGAAGCGAACCATTGGGGCGCGTTGGGGCTGCTGCTCATCCTCGGTCGATTCTTCATCCCGTTCTTCGTGCTCCTAGCGCCACGAACTCGGACGAAGGCGATGAACCTCGCCCGCATCGCCGGTTGGATCTTCGTGATGCACATCTTCGACATGTACATGCTCGTGATCCCGGCCGTTCACGGACGCGCTGCACTCGGGCCGCTCTCGCCAAACCTGTTCCTCGACCTGGGAGCATGGATCAGCGTGGGATGTCTCTGGATGGCCCTGTTCGCGTGGCAAACCCGCCAAGCGTCGCTCTTGCCGCGCATCGACACCCGACTTCAGGAGGCAAAGGCACATGCACACTAACGAAAAGCGAGAAGACCCGCTGGTCGAGATGGGCTACGAGGTTCGCGACGTCAACCTCAAGGTTCTGAATCAATCGGTGATTGGCTTCTTCATCTTCACCTTCGCGATGATCTTCATCAGCTGGGGCGTGCTCTTCGGGTTCCGCATCGGACCGTTCCAAACGCCGGCGATGAACCTGGACTACGCCAACAAGCAGTCCGGATACAACGCGGTGCGCAAGGTGCCTCAGGCGCCGAACCCCGTCCTGCAAACCAACGTGTCGGCGAAGACCGACATGATGGACATGCGTCAGGCCGAGGCCTCCCGGCTGGAAGGCACCGGCTACCTCGACGCCAGCAAAGAGCGCGTGCACATCCCGATTGACCGCGCCATCGAACTCCTCGCGGAACGCGGTTTGCCCAGCACCGCCGACGCCCCCGCCATCACCCGCGGCAACGACGACTCGGAAATGCGCGTCAACACGGGCGAATCGGTTGCGGACGCGCAGGCACGGATGAACGCGGCGGAAAACGCTGCGGTCGACAAGTACGGCCCCGCCGGTGGCGGAACCAATACGCCGACGGCGACGCCTCCGGCCAACTCCAAGCCTGCCGCCAGCGATGCCGGACACTCCGACGGAGGTGCCCACTAACCATGCTTCGGATCGCCGTTCTCGCGACCGCCCTCGCCGTGATCCCGACCCTCGGGTTCGCGCAAGGGGAGGCGTCGCGCCGCTCGCTCGCGGAAGGAATGGCGATCACCCAGCGCATCGGCGACCGAATCGACACGGGCGCCGAGTTCCAGAACGAGAACGGCGAAAAAATCACGCTTCGTAGCCTGCTGAAGGATCGCCCCGTGCTGGTTTTTCCGGTCTACTTCACGTGCCCATCAGGTTGCAACACGCTGGTGACGAACGTCATGAAGACGATTGCCCGGCTCAACCCCGAAGGCCGCAAGAACAAGATTGACTTCGGCATCACGACCGACCTC
This sequence comes from Fimbriimonadaceae bacterium, assembly GCA_033763535.1. Classification (GTDB taxonomy): domain Bacteria; phylum Armatimonadota; class Fimbriimonadia; order Fimbriimonadales; family Fimbriimonadaceae; genus Fimbriimonas. Next base: position 75,938 of record JANRKI010000019.1, read on the forward strand.
ATCGTCGGACGAGACTTCGACATCGTGTTCCTCAGCATCAACCCGACGGAAACATCGAAGGACTCCAGCACGAAGCAAATGCAGGTCCTGCGCGACCTCAACATGAGCGCGAACGAGGCGGGCTGGCACTTCCTCACCGGCGACATGGCCAACATTCGCCGCGTCACCGAATCCATCGGCTTCAAATTCCGCTACGAACCCACAGAAAACATCCTCAATCACCCGACGGGTAGCGTCATGCTCACGGCTGATGGCCTGATCTCGGCCTATACCGTGGGTAACGACCTGCCGACGCGCGTCCTCGAATCGCACCTCGCCACCGCAAAGGCCGGCGAACTGAGTCCGAAGGTCGACCAAACCCGCATGTTCGGCTGTGTCCGCATGTCGAAGTCGACAACCGCCGCTCGCGCGGTGGTCGAGCAAGGGCTCCGCGCCGTCGGATTTGCGTTCGTGATCGCGATGTTTAGCTGGATCGGTTTCCTCTCCTATAAGTATCGTCGTCCCGCCGCTGGCGGCCCGGTCTCGCCGTCGGTCGGAGGACCACGCGCCTAAACGCAACAATCCTATGCTTACGAACTTCCCGCTTACGCCCCCGCAGGCATCCAGCTATGCCGGAGAGTACGACGCAATCTTTTATGCGCTGCTCATCCTGACGATCATCTTCACCGTGATCGTCGGCGTGGGCGTGCTCTATTTCGTGGTCAAATACAAACAGGGCACCGATGCCGACCGATCGCGCCCCGTGTACGAAGACCTGCGCCTTGAGCTCAGCTGGACATTTATCCCGATGATCCTTGCGCTCGTGATGTTCTACTTCGGCACCAGCCTCTTTATCAAGATGCGGGTGCCGCCGGCCGACGCGCAAGAGATTTACGTCATCGGAAAGCAGTGGATGTGGCACGTGCAGCACAGCAACGGCGTGCGCGAGAACAACACCCTGCACGTCCCGGCGGGCAAGCCGGTCAAGCTGACGATGATCTCGCAAGACGTCATCCACGCCTTCTTCATCCCTGCCTTCCGCGCGCAAATGCACGTCGTTCCCGGACGCTACACCACCATGTGGTTCACGCCGACCCAGCCGGGCAAGTACCACCTGTTCTGCTCCATGTACTGTGGCACCCAACACAGCGAAATGGGCGGCACCGTCGTGGTGATGGAACCGCGCGAATGGGCAAATTGGATCGCGAATGGCGGCCAAAGCCAACCGCCGCTCACGCTGGAACAAGCCGGCCAAAAGCAGTTCAACCAGCTTCAGTGCGGCAACTGCCACGGCGTGGCGGACGGTCCGCGTGGACCGGGCCTCCAAAACCTCTTCGGCTCGAAGCGAAAGCTCGCCGACGGACGCACCGTCATCGCCGACGAAGCCTACGTGCGAGAGTCCATCCTGCGCCCGCACAACAAGGTGACCGCCGGATACGAAGTCACCATGCCGGTGTACGACGGACAAATCAACGAGGAAGACGTCGTCAAACTTCTGTCGTATATCAAGGTATTCGGCAAGCCAACGGGAGTCCCCGCGGCGAGCCCCACCAGTGCCGATGCGGCCGTGCTGAACCAAAACGGGGGAAGCATGACGCCGTACGCTGCCAACGCCATTCAGTATCAAGAGTCCCTCCAGCGACGGCTGGACGCGACGCCGACCACCCGACGACGCAACCCCGCCGTCAACGCCATCGCTGCCCAGGAGCAAGCGAACCCCTAACCCAGAACCATGAGTGCCATCCCCGCAGAAACCTCCCTCAGGACCGGCGCCAAGGAAGTTGAGGAAGTCAACTACCTCAACGCCGAGCAATCGCTGAAGTCGTGGCTGATCACCGGTGATCACAAACGCATCGCGATCCTCTACCTGATCTCGGTCTCGTTCTTCTTCTTCCTCGGCTCCATCGCCGCCGGATTGATCCGCTACGAACTCACCTCGCCCGCCGGATTCGTGCTCGAATCAGAGACCTACAACAAGGTCTTCTCCGCGCACGGCATCATCATGGTCTTCCTGTTCCTCATCGTCGCCATTCCGGCGGTGCTCGGGAACTTCTTGCTCCCCCTCCAGGTCGGCGCTCGAGACCTCGCCTTCCCGCGGCTGAACCTGCTGTCTTGGTACCTCTACATGATCGGCGGCACGCTTATCATGGGTGGCATCATCAACGGCGGGGTCGATTCCGGATGGACGTTCTACGTGCCGTACAGCAGCATGTACGCAAACTCGAACGTCGCGATCGTGCTCGTCGGCATCTTCATTGCGGGCTTCAGCTCCATCACGACCGGCATCAACTTCATCGTCACCACCCACAAGATGCGCGCGCCCGGAATGACGTGGTTCCGGCTCCCGCTCTTCGTGTGGGCCATGTACGCCACCTCGGTCGTCATCATCCTCGGAACGCCGGTCGTCGCGATCACGCTCCTATGCGTCGCGCTGGAACGCATGTTCCACTTCCCGATCTTCAGCCCAGAACTCGGCGGTGACCCGGTGCTCTTCCAGCACCTGTTCTGGTTCTATAGTCACCCGGCGGTCTACATCATGATCCTGCCGGCCTTCGGTGTCCAGTCCGAACTCATCGCGAACTTCGCTCGAAAGCGCGTCTTCGGATACCACTTCATCGCGTTCTCCACGCTGGCGATCGCCGGCCTCGGCTTCCTCGTGTGGGGCCACCACATGTTCATCAGCAGCCAGTCGATGTACCAATCGGTCGTCTTCTCGCTCATCACGTTCTTGGTTGCGGTGCCGTCCGCCATCAAGATCTTCAACTGGACCGCGACGCTGTACAAGGGCAACATCCGGATGCAAACGCCGATGATCTACGCCCTCGGCTTCATCGGCCTGTTCACCATCGGCGGCCTCACCGGACTCTTCCTCGGCTCCATCGGAACCAACATCCACCTCACGAACACCTACTTCATCGTCGCGCACTTCCACTACGTCATGGTGGGCGGCGCGGTGACGGCGTTCCTCGGTGGACTGCACTTCTGGTGGCCCAAGATGACCGGACGCATGTATCCGGAAACGATCGCGAAGTGGAATGCCGCGCTGGTCTTCATCGGCTTCAACCTCACGTTCTTCCCGCAATTCATCGTCGGCTTCATGGGGATGCCGCGCCGCTACCACTACTACTACTTCGCGCCGGAATACCAGCCGTACCACATCATGTCGTCGCTGGGAGCGTCGGTCCTCGCGCTGTCCTTCATCGTGCCCGGCTGGTATCTCACCCAGTCGCTCATCACGGGCAAGCGCGCCAGCGCCAACCCCTGGGGAGCGCATGGACTCGAATGGGAAACCGCCTCGCCGCCTCCGACCTCGAACTTCCTGCAAACGCCGATCGTGCTGGATGAAGTCTATGACTTCGACCCGGTCGCCGAGCATGAAGCGAGCCGATCCGCCCGCGCCCTCGAAGTCCCGCACTACGACGCTGAAGGAACCAATACCAAGGAGACTCACGAAAGCTAATGGCCGCAATCGCCCACGAAGGGATGGAACCCGAGGGTCAAGCCTATAACCCGGCGCGACATCACGAGGCTCTGCACCACCAATTCGAAGACATCGATCAGCAGAACGAGTCCTACCTCGTGGGGATGTGGACGTTCCTCGTCACCGAGGTCATGTTCTTCGGGGCGCTCTTCTTGATCTACACGCTGTACCGCAGCATGTATCTCAAGGATTGGTTCTTGGCGCACGAGGCCCTCAGCATTCCGATGGGCATGGTGAACACCTTCGTGCTGCTCTTCAGCTCGTGGACCGTCGCCATGGCCGTGCGCGCCGCCCAACTGCACGATCGAAAGCAGGTGCTCATGTACCTGTCGATCACTCAGCTGTGCGCCATGGCCTTCATGGTCATCAAGGCGTTTGAGTACACCGAGAAGTTCAACCACCACCTCATTCCGGGGCCAGGCTTCGGCAGCCACCCCGAATACCTGCACGGCGCAAACCCGAACTTCGCCCAGCTGTACTTCGGCCTGTACTTCACCATGACCGGCGTGCACGGCATCCACGTGCTCGTCGGCATCATCGTCATCGCCTACCTTATGGCAAAGTGGATTCGAAACTCCCCGATGGTGACCAAGGACTACATCCCGACCGAAATGGTCGGCCTGTACTGGCACTTCGTCGACCTCGTATGGATTTTCCTCTTCCCGCTCATGTATCTCATGCCGAAACCCTGAGGCGAACCCCATGGCAGAACACGCAACTCACTCGCATGCCGGTGGCGATCACAGCCACATCCCCTCCGGGATCAAGCTGTTTCGCAACATGATCATCCTCATGGTGCTGCTCGTGGTCACCTGGTGGGCCTCCACCATCGACTTCGGCAACGTGACGATCAACAACATCATTGCGTTGATCATCGCCACCATCAAGGCCGGCTTCGTCATCTGGACCTTCATGGGTGTCGTCCACGCTACCAAGCTCACCCGGGTTTGGGTCGCCACCGGATTCATCGGCATGGTGCTGATCTTCGGCATCCTCGGTGACTACTTCACCCGGCAGTACGAACCTGTCGCCGGATGGGAGAAGGGACCGAACGGAGGCGCGAGCGCGCTCCAGCGTGAGTGGCCGCCGAGTAAGCCGCCGCAACCCGGGAACAACAACTTCCGACCTCGCGGCTAGTCGCGACCGCCCGACACGAGAAAGTCCCGAGCTTCGACCGAAGGTCGGGACTTTCTTCTTTCTGAGTTTCCCGTATGTTCAGAGCACGAGGCTCAACTCGTCGCGCACCAACGCCCGATTCGCCGAGCGCAGCGTTTCAATGGCGACTTCGCGACTCACCTTCGGAAAGTCCCTGAGAAACGTTTCGAGAGTCTCCCCGGCTTCCAAATAGTCGAACAACGTTTCGCACGGAATGCGAGTGCCCGTAAAGACCGGCGTCCCCCATAGGATTTCCGGATCGGACACGACGATGTGCATGGCTCTATTCTATGATGTTTTCCCGAGTTTGAGAACCGCCCCGCGCGAAAAAGCGCGATTTTCCCGTCAGCGTGCCGCCGGAAACACCAGCGGGTTCAACGGTCCCGCCGCAAGTTCGCCCGCCGGAATCGAGTGCAGCCAGGTCTGGTGGTCCGCCACCTGAAAATGGCTCGTGGGCTCACTCACCGGCGTGCCGTCCGGATAGTAGATGATCGTCATCACTTCGCGAACGCGATCAGTCACATTGCCGGGTGCGCGGTGCAGCGTCCAGCCCGAATGGAATGTGGCGTCACCCGCCTGCATCGCGCCCGAGGTCACCAGCTCGAATCCACGCTCGGCCACGAACCGGTCAAAGTACGCCTCGCTCGCGTCCGAAATCTCGTCGTCAATCACGATGAACCCGTCGCGATGGCTTCCGTCCGCAAACGTCATGCTGCCCATCACCTCGGAAATGTCGACGAGCGGCATCCACATCGTCACCGTGCGGTCCGTGCCCAGCGGCCAGTAAAACTGATCTTGGTGCCAGGGCGTGTGCCCGCCGCCCGGCTCCTTGAACAACGCCTGATCGTGGTACAGCCGAACACCATCGACCTCCATCAGCTGCGCCGCGATACCGGCAAACCTCGGCGAAAGGGTGAAGTGTCGCACCGCCTCGTCCACCGTCCACAGGTTCATGATCTGCAGAAACGCCTTGCCGTACGTGTCGCGCTCTTCCATCGGACGCGATTCGCGATTGTGCCGCATCGCCGCGTCCACAATCGCCGCGCGGTAGACCGCGATCTCTTCCGGCGAGCAGACCCCCTCGAGTCGGATGTGACCCTTTTCCCGGTAGGCATCAATCTGCGCCCCGGTCAATTCGTACGGCGTATCAAGCGAGGGAAGGACGGCTTCGGCCATGTCCAAATTCTAGCGACTTGGTAGCATCTGGCGCATGCGCGTGTTCATCTCGGTCGATATCGAAGGCATTACGGGGCTCGTATCGTGGAGCCAGTGCAGCCGCCCCGACGGCAATTCTTACGACTATCCGTTTGCCCGCCGGATGATGACCCACGACGTCAACGCGGCCATTCGCGGGGCGCGCGAAGCCGGGGCGACCGAGCTGGTGGTGAAGGACAGCCACGGCAATTCAAAGAATCTGCTGGTCGCCGACCTTGATGGACCGGTCACGCTGATCTCCGGCCAAGGCTCCGGCCATGACGGCATGATGGAAGGCATCGCCGATGGATTTGATGCGGCGGTGCTCGTCGGATACCACGCCATGGCCGGCGCGCAAGGTGGCGTCATGGAACACACCATCACGGGCGGAATCCACCACTTGCGCATCAACGGGCAGCGCATGGGAGAAATCGGGCTGGCCGCCGCCGCCGCCGGACAGTACGGAGTCCCTTTGGTGGCCGTGTGTAGCGACGCCGCGGGCTGCGCAGAAGCCGCCAACCTCGTCCCGAGCCTGAGCACCTTCGTCACCAAGACCGGCCGCGGGCGTTACATGGCCGACTGCCTTCACCCCGCCACCACCGGTCCCGGGATTCAGGCGGCAGTGCGGGAAGGGCTGCTCAACCCGCCCGCGCCGTTCGTCCTCGCCGGCGAAGTGGAACTCAGCGTCGAATTCAATCGGGCGGAAGAAGCGGACATGGTGGCGCGCTACCGGTCGTTCCGCCGCCTGGATGGCTACACCGTTGGCAACTCGTTTGCGACCTTCGCCGACGCCCACAACGCCGTGTGGGAGGCCGTGCAACTCTCGTTCTGCGGAATCAATAGCCAGTATTAAGCCGGTCCCGTCGGCCGTCCCGAGACGCCGCGGGTCAAATGGATCTCGGTGGTCCAATCTGATTGAAGAGCAGCACGGTGCTGGCCTCGGCAAGCATCGTGGCATCTGCGATGGGTTCGACGTGATTCACCAGCCACTTGGCTTTTTCCCATCGGCCCAAGTGATCCCAGAACGGACCGAGCCAGACCATGCGAACGCCGAGCGCCTTCAATTGGGCGACCGCAAAGCCGCGAGTCGCGTCGTTGCGGTCGGCCGTAACAATCACCCAACCGTTTTCGATGGCGCGGGGAATCCAGTCTGCGTCCGGTTTGCCGCTCCATCCCAGCTTGCGGAGATGCTGCAGTTTTGTCGGCGCGCCGCACTTGGCCAGAAAGTCCACCAAAACGGGCGAGATGTTTTCGTCGAAAAGGAGCATTAACCCGCCGCAGCGAAGGCGCGCTCAAACGAAACGGCCGCCTTCACGTCGTCCGGTTCAAGCCCGTACCACTCGGCGATGCTCTCGGCTTCTGGGTCCAGGTTAAACTCGCGAAACACCACGCGCGTGGGCGTTCCGGAAGCCGCCAAGATTGGTTGGCCGAACTGCCGGGTCGGGTCCAGCAACACCTTGCCGAGGCCTTCCTTCGGCTCCCAGCGCGCGGCCAAGTCGTCGACGAAGCCGAGTTCGGCCACGTAAGCCTCTAGGCCGGCAAGTACGTGTTGCCGGGTCACGGGCGAAACCGCGCCCCACTCTTTCATCTCGAGCAACGTCCCACCATGCGCGATCAGTCGGGCATTGGCGAAAGGGTACGGACCGTAGGTCGGCTCGAGCGTTCTAGCCGCGCGCCTCAGGTGCTCGAGGGAAACGCCCGCCCTTCGAAAGGCGGCCACGAACCGCAGTTCCACGATCTCGGCGAAGTTCAGTACTCCCGGCGCACGTCGATCGGTCACCAGTACCGGGTGTCGATGCCGTACGAGTTCACGCTGCCGATACGTGTAACCGTTCGACCATCGCCGCACGCTGGCAACCGACTGCCGCAAAAAACGCGCGGCATCGGCGATCGAGTAAGCACCAATCGCGAAACGTAACTCGGAAGCCATGAATCCGGTTTGAAAATTATAGGCGGTCCGCCGGCCGTTCCGAGACGCGGCGGGTCATAGCCGAACGTCACCAGGCGCGGGCGAGCACTCGCGCCGCTGTCGCCAGTTTCTCCGACCGCGACGTGCGCGCCCGGCCCGAAAACACGTCGTAGCCGCGCTGCTCGATCTTGTCCAGAATCTGCGCGTACAGCAACCTGGCGCACCGCACCGCGGGACGGGCAAAGCTCGGCAAGGCCGGAATCCCGAGGTCCGACCGCGCGTACAACTCGCGCGCCCGCCCAATCTGAAACTCCATCAGCCGTACGAATTCCGGGGTCATGCGCCCCTCCAAGATATCGCGTTCCGACACGCCAAACTCGGCCAGATCCGCCTGCGGAAGGTAGATGCGTCCGCGCCGCGCGTCCTCGCCCACGTCGCGCAAAAAGTTCGTGAGTTGCATGGCATCGCCCAGCGCCATGGCCGCCCGCGCCGTTTCGTCGCAGGGCCGAACGTCGAGCGCGTGGCACATCATCAGCCCGACCGCCGCCGCGCTGCCGCGGGTGTAGCCCAGCAGCGCATCGAACGTGGCGTACCGGGTGACGGTCAGGTCCTGCTCCATCGCGTCCAAGAAGCACAGCGGCTCCGAGAGCGGCATCCCGGTCTCGCGCACCACGTCGGCAAACGCTCGCAGCACCGGCGTCTCCGGCCGAACCCCCGTCGTCGCGAGCCGCAGCTCGGTCCGGTAGTCCCGCAGGAGCTCGCGCACCTGCGTCGGTGTGCGCTCGCCCGGATTGTCCACCCACTCGTCCGGCACCCGAACGAAGGCGTACAGCGCGTGAACCCGTTCCCGATACCGCCTTGGGAACAGTTGGGTGGCAAAGTAATACGTCGTGCCGTACTCGCGATGCCAGCGCTGGCATTCGCGATGATCGCTCGGACTCGCGTATTTGACCGAACCTTGCATCACCGGCTCCCCCACGCGTTATTGTACGAGTCGCAGGGAGCCGGTAATGGCAAGCGGCTCCAAAAAACTAGCCGCCGTCCTTCTTCTCCGTCGCCGAATCCGCCGGAGCCGGGGCTGGCTTCAAATAGCGATCGAGCCACGCGATCCACCGCGCCCACTGGTCCAAAACCGTTTCCCGGGCGATCTGACCGTGGTCCTCGTACGGGTACACGTACAGCACCGCCGGTTTGCCCAGTGCCTCCAGCGCCGTAAACAGCCGTTCGGAATTGATGAGCGCGGTCCCCATGTTTTGGTCCTCCTCGCCGTGGTACAGCAACAATGCGCCGGTCAATTGCTCCGCGTACAGGAGCGGGCTCATGTTGAGATACATCTCGCGACCCTCCCACAGCTGACGTTGCTCGCTTTGGAATCCGAACGGGGTCAACGCGCGTAGATAGTTCCCATCGCCCGCGATGCCGGCCTTAAAGAACGGGGTGTGGATCATCGCGTTCACCGTGCTAAACGCGCCGTAGCTATGACCACCCAGGGCCAATCGCGTCCGGTCGATGATCCCCTTCGAGTCCAGCGCATCGATTGTCGCGCTGAGATTGTTCCGAAGCTGCGGGACGTAACTGTCATTCTGCCGTCCCGACGGGCCAAAGATCGGACAGTCGGGTTCCACCAATACGTAACCGGCCCGCAGCAGAATCGCCTTGTTTCCGCCCGAAACCGGCGCGAAGTTCCAACTCGCCGCCGGACTCGCGCTCGACCGGTTGTACGCCGCCTGATCCGTGAATTCCCGCGGATAGAACCAGAAGAACGCCGGTCGCTTGTACGCGCCTGGCGTCATCGTCACCCGCACGTTAAACTTCATGCCATCCGGCCGGGTGACCGCAATCGTCTCGCGGACGGCCTGGGTGAGGTCGGGCGTGTAGTCCACATTCTGGGTCAGCGCGATCCCGTTCGGGTCCTTCGCCGTCACCAGGTAGCTGTTCGGAACCTCCTTCGCCGTCTGTCGCGTCACCACAAATTCGCTGCCGTCTCGCCGCAACAGGCTCGGCGATTCCAGCTTGTCCTTGCGCGTTTCGAACACGGTATCCACTTTCACCGGATTCAGGGTGATCCGCGTGACCCGTGTGCCCGGGGCGGTGTTGTTCTCGCGTGAACTGGGCACCGAGCGCGTGGCGTAAACCGACTCCTCGTGGTTGAGCACCGTGCTGTCCGGGCCGCTCAAGAGATTCGGCAACTCACCCTCGGCGATCAGCGCGGCCTTGTCCGGGGCCGCGGGGTCCACCAGCCGAAGCCGAGACTTGTTGTCCACGGTTTCGGTCACAAAGAATCGTTTGCCTCCCTCGAGGAACCGCACGCTGGTGATACGCCCGACCACGTCGTACAGCGTGGTGACGTCCTGATCGCCAAACGGCGCCTTCCACAACTGAACGCGGTCCTTCCGATTCGCCCCGCTCGGCCCGAGCTGGAGATACACCAAGCCGTCGCCGTTCGGATGCCAAGCCAAACTTCGCCGACCCTCGTCTACCGCCGCCTGTCGAAAGCCTTGCGCGGGAATGGACGGCGCGGCCCCCGGCGCCGGCGGCAACCCGGGGTTCGGCACGGGATCGGGTGGAATCACGAGATCCAGCTGAAGCGCGCGCTTACTCAGCTCCTTCAACTCCTTTCCGGCGGCGTCCAGCAAGATATCGCGGCTTCCAAACTGGCTGACGGGCACCAAATAGCTGGCCGGACCGTCCTCCACCGTCGCGCGAACGTGCGTGCCGTTCGGTGCCGGAGTTACGCTTCGCCAAGCCGTCGGCTTGCCGATGCGCCGAAAATCGCCGCCCGGCGTCACGATCGCCAACTGGGACGTCGCAAATCGTCGGTACCGCTCCACATCCGTCGGCGTGCGCAGCACGCTGGCGAACGTCCGCAGGCGTGTCGGCTTGCTATCGCTCGCCTGAACCTTCGGCGACGATGCGAGCGCCGGTCGATCCGGCATCGCCCGAAAATCGTCCGGAACGAACGTCGCGATCAGCTTGCCGTCCCGCGTCCACGTGAAGTCGGTTACCAGCGTCGGCATCACCGGAATCTTCGTCGCCGCCGCCGATCGTCCCGTGCGGGCGTCCGCCGTCCACAGTTCCGTCCGATCGTCAAAGTGCGCGAAGTAAGCGAGCTTGCTGCCATCGTAGCTCCACTCGGCTCCCGAAACGCGGGCGCCGCGCGGCGTATCCACCGCGATCTCTTTGCGGGCCGCAAAGTCGTAAATCTTGTATCCGGCAACCGCCGAAATCATGAGATTGCGCGCCCGTCGACCGCGCAGATCCACCTGAAAACCGCCCAAATTCTCAAACGGCCGGCCCAATCGCTCCAGCGTGGGCGCCCCGTCTCGCACCACGATCAACCCGCGCTGAGTGTCCGGGCGGATATTGGAGAAGCTCACGTTTTTCCACCACGGTGCCATCGCCGCATCGCGGATCGCCGCCGGTGGCTCGGCGTAGGTCTCGGCGGTCAGCACGTCCTTCGTGCCCGCGGCGGGCTGTGCCATCACCACCGGAGCGAGTAAGGCGGTAAATCCAAAGCCGGCGGCAAGCGAACCCAACTTCATTGCGCACGCATACCCGATTCTGCGAGACGTTGGTTCCCGGATGCGTGAGAATCCGCCGCTATCGCGATTCGATCAGTTCGCGCGCCTTCTCTTCCATCAGTGCCTCCACGTCCAGCCGATCCCCTTCCGGCCAAATCTCGAACACGCCGGCATCGTAGCCGCCTGCCGACGTGATGGTCCAGCGGCCGGAAATCATCTCGCCGCCGTACGTGCCGAAGTAGCGGACCTCCCACCCCGGATAGATCTTGGTGAGTTGGACATCCGGCTCGTCGTACTCACCGGAAACGTCGAATCGCCCGCTCTGGTCCTGACCTTTCCCGCTGATCGTTCCCTCACGAAACATCAGCATCATGGCCTGGTGCCCCTTGGTGTTTTGCTGAACCCACCAGCCCACCCAGCGGCCGGACAATTGCGCTAGCGGTCGATCACTCATCGTAATGTCGTGGAGCGTACTACGCCAGGGGCGCCAACTGCGATTCGTACTTCGCCCAGACCGCCTTCCGCTTCACCTTCATCGTCGGGGTCAGCTCGCCCCCCTCGATGCTAAACGCGGCCGGCGCGATGGCAAACTTTCGGACCCGTTCGTAGTCGGCCAGCTTTCGATTCACCTCGTCAACCACCGCCTTCACGATCGCTGCCGCCTCCAAGTTTTCGTGTTTTAGCCGTTCGAAATCCGGCACGATCAGCGCGATACAGTGGTCGAGGTTATCCCCGAAGACGACCGCTTCGGCGACGTACGGACTCTCCTTGAGCTTGTTCTCGATGGGTTGCGGCGCGACGTTTTTGCCGTTCGCCAGCACCAGCAGGTCCTTCTTGCGATCGGTAATCCACAGTCGGCCCCGATCGAGCCGACCGATGTCGCCGGTCCGGAACCATCCGTCCGCGTCGAGCACCTGCGTCGTGGCATCCGGCTGACCGAAGTATCCGCTCATGATGCTCGGCCCGCGCAACAAGATCTCGCCGTCGGGATCGATCCGCGTCTCGATCCCTGGCAACGCCTCGCCGACGCTGGCCGGGTCGTTCCGATCCGGGTGGTTGACGTGAGTCGCGCCCGCTGTCTCGGTGAGCCCAAACCCCTGCAGTACGGTCAGCCCGAGCGACCGGTAGAACTGTGCGGTGCGGGCAGGCAAGGCCGCCCCGCCGCTCACAAAGTATCGGAACTGGCCGCCGAGCCGTTGCCGAACTTTCGCCAACACCAGGGCATCCAGCAGCGGATGGAGCGGGCTGAAGCGTCCTTGTGCCTTCGCCCAGCCCGCCGCCATCGCGAGATGGAACAGCCGTTGCCGCAACGGAGATTGCTTCGCCACCGCGTAATCGATCCGACTGGCAAACGCCTCCAAGAATCGCGGCACGCACAGCATGACGTGAGGCTGCAACGCCGCTAAATCGTCCGCGATCGAGGCGAGATTCCGCGCGAGGGCCACGCAACCGCCCATGCCAATCGGCAGGTGGACGCCGTTCACCCGTCCGTATACATGGCTCAGCGGCAAAAACGCGAAGAACGTGTCGCGGCCATCGATCGGTAACGCCGACGGAATCACGTCGGCGCAGTGCAAAAATGCGTGGTGGGACAGGCAGACCCCCTTCGGATTCCCGGTAGTGCCGCTGGTGTAAATGATCGTCGCGAGGTCGTCCGCCGCGCCGGTCTCCGGCGAAAAGTCGGCGGGCGCGGCCGTGACGAAGCAGTCGGCCATCGCGACCGTCGCCACGTCATCCGGACACTTCTCGCGAAGTTCGTCGCCGTGCCACACCACGCATTTCGCGCCGCAGTCGTGCACGATGTACGCCACCTGCTCGGCCGTCATCGTCGGATAAATCGGCACCGAGACGAATCCGCCGAGCGTGCAGCCAAAGTCCAGCGCGACCCACTCCGGCGAATTCTCCGCGAGGATCGCCACCCGGTCTCCCGCCACGAGTCCGACGTGACGCAAGTGCGCGGCCGCCCGCCGGGCCATCTCCGCAAACTCCCGGTAACTCAGCGTGAGGGGCCCCGACTTCCCGGGGCGATACCGAAGCGCGGGCGCATCCGGCTGACTGGCGGCGAACCGGAGCAACCTCGCTCCGATCGTGTCGTGCGGCATGGTAGGCGAATTGTAACGGAATTCAGGAATCCAGTTTCCGGACCGAATCGGGGAAATCGCGGTACAGCGCAGACCTAAAACCCGTCACCTTCGAGTACACCGCCGCGTGGAGGGCTTCCACCGGGTCCTCTCTTGTCGCGGCGTACCGAAACGCCTCGTCCAACTGCGCCAACGATTCGACCGAAATCCGGATATGGAACTCGCGAAGCTCGGGCGGAGCAAAGCCAAACTTCCGGCGCGCAATGCGGTACTCCGCGATCAGGCCCTGCGCCCGCATCGGGTCGAGGTACGCCTGCACCGCCGCCACAAAGTCGAGGTCACGCACCCCGGGAAGCAGATCCACCCAAATGTCGTAATGATCCACGCTCGCAGTGTGCCCTAACTCGCTCCGGTACCCTCTGCGGCATGACGGTGCGCGAGCTGCGCGAACGCTACTTGGCGTTTTTTGAGGGGAAGGAACATCTGCGGTATCCGAGCGGATCGCTCATTCCGTATGACGTAACCGGTCGGCTGGACGAGTCGCTCCTGTTTAATGGTGCCGGCATGATTCAGTTCAAGCCGTACTTTCGCGGCGTCGCCCAGCCCGAGCGTAAGCGATTGACAACGGTCCAAAAGTGCGTGCGCACCGGCGACATCGACGAGGTCGGCGACGACACCCACCTCACGTTCTTCGAGATGCTGGGCAACTTCTCTTTCGGCGATTATTTCAAGGCCGAGGCCATCCGCTTCAGCTGGGAGTTCCTCACCGATGCCGCGTGGCTGAGCATTCCGCCCGCCCGCCTGAGCTTCACCGTGTTCGAGGCCGACGACGAGGCGATCGCCCTCTGGCGCGAATGCGGGGCTGAACTCGTCTTCCGCCTCGGCGAGGAAACGAACTATTGGCCGGCCGGTGCCTTCACTTACGGCCCGCCCGGCCCGTGCGGACCAAACTCCGAGATGTACTACTGGGTGCCCGACGATGAGCCCGCGCCCGACCCCACCACGTACACCGTCGAGGACTGGCTCCGCGACGAGGCCGATCGCAAGTGGGTCGAAATCTGGAACGACGTCTTTATTACGTACGAATGGCAGGGCGACGCAAACCCGATCGGCAAGGGCTACATCAAGACCGGGATGCCGGAGTTGCCGTTCCGCAGTATCGACACCGGCATGGGGCTCGAACGTACCGCGATGGTGCTGTCTGGCCTCAAAAATGTCTACGCCACGGATGTCTTCACCCCGATTTTTGCCGAGATCGACGCCGTGGCCGGTTCGATCACGGGCGATCCGACCGCGGCCCGTCGCATCATCGCGGATCACATTCGCACCGCCACGTTCTGCATCGGCGATGGCGTGCTGCCCGGCAATTCGGGTCGCGGCTACGTGCTGCGCCGCCTTATCCGGCGGGCGGTCCTCAAGGGTGACCGCGTGCTCGGCATCGCCGAGCCGTTCCTGTACCGCGTGTACGAGGGCGTGGCGGCGTCGATGGGCGACGCGTATCCCGAGATTCGCGAGCGTGCCGCCATGATCACGGAGACCCTGCGGAACGAAGAGATACTGTTCCGCCGAACCCTCCGCGCCGGTACCGAGCGGATTGCCGACCTGCTTCATGCCGACATCTCCGGCGAGGACGCGTTCCGCCTTTACGACACATTCGGCTTTCCGCTCGAGATCACCAAAGAACTCGCGGCCGAGGCCGGCGTCGCGGTGGACGAAGCGGGCTACGAGGCCGCGCTGGTGGAAGCGCAGACCCGGTCCCGCGCGGGTCAAGAACTCGAAACCGTGTACGGTGCGGTCGGTGGGGCCAAAATCGAAGGTGATCCGTCTCCCACTGAGTTTCTCGGCTACGCGGAGCAATCCGCCGCCGCGACCGTGGTGGCCATCCGCCGCACCGGCGAACGCATCGCCGTGGCCCTGGATCGGACGCCGTTTTACGGCGAGTCGGGCGGGCAAGTCGGTGATACCGGCACGCTCGACGCCCTGACGGTTGTGGGAACGACCAAGTCGAACGGCGTGTTCTGGCACGCGCTCGCCGAAGGCGCGGTGCCTCCCGCCATTGGCGCCACGGTGACCGCCCGCGTGGATGCCGCGCGACGTCAGAGGGTCGTCGCGCACCACACGGCGACGCACCTGCTGCACCTGGCCCTCCGCGAGCATCTCGGCCGCCACGCAACGCAGGCGGGATCGTATGTCGGCCCCGACCGGCTTCGGTTCGACTTTACGCACGGTGCCGCGCTGAGCCCAGAAGATCGCGCGGCCATCGAATCCCGCGTCAACGAACTCGCCCGGGCCAACGATCGCGTGACGACGTACGTCGATATCACGCCCGACGAAGCGCGAGCCCGCGGCGCGATGGCCTTGTTCGGCGAGAAGTACGGCGACAAGGTGCGCATGGTCGAGATCGGTGCCTCGCGCGAGCTCTGCGGTGGCATCCACGTGGGCACCGCTGCCGAGACCTTGCCGTTCCGAATCCTTTCCGAGTCGTCCGCCCAGTCCGGAGTCCGCCGCATCGAGGCCGTCGCCGGCATCGCCGCGATGGACCACCTGTCCGAAGAGCGCGCGACGCTCGAAACCCTCGCGGCCCGGCTCAAGTCGCCTGTGCCGCAATTGGCCGCCAGCGTCGATCGGCTTCTGGAATCCCTCGCCGACGAGCGCAGGCGGCGGGAACGGGCCGAACGCCAAGCCCTCACCGGCGGAAACGACGGCGCCACCCCGGCCGTCGAAGTCGGGGCGGTCCGCTTGATCACCCGGGCGTTCGGCGAAGTCGATCCGAAGGTCGCCGCCGAAGCAATCGACAACGCGGTCGCCGCCGATCCAAAGCTCGTGATGGTCGGCGCGGTGGTCAACGATGGCAAAGTCACGTTCACCGCGAAGGTCGGCGCCGACGCCCTCGCCGCCGGAGCCCACGCGGGCAACCTCCTGCGCGAGGTCGCCAAAGTCGCGGGTGGCGGCGGTGGAGGGCGGGCCGATTTCGCGACCGCCGGCGGCAAACTGCCCGAAAAAGTCGATTCTGCTCTCGCCGTCGCCGTAGATATGCTCAAACGGCAGGTTTCCGGCTAAATTCTAACGTTGCCGGGCCATCGCGAATTGCTCGCGTTGCCGGAGATGTTGCATGAGACCGAAACGACCTACCAGTTGGGATGTCGCACGCTTGGCCGGAGTCAGTCGCGCTACCGTATCCGTGGTCCTGAACGAACGGCACGACATCCGGGTGCCGGAGGAAACGCGCTCCCGCGTGCGTGAAGCCGCCGACCGCCTCGGCTACTTTCAGAACGCGGCCGCCCGCAGTCTGGTCACCGGTCGCGCCGGTCGCATTGGCGTGCTGACGTACAACCCGATGCTCCTGCGGACCAACGTCGACGACATGTTCCACGCCGAGGTGATGACTGCGCTCTTCGGAGCGCTCGCCGATCACGGCTACGATGCCCTCGTCCACATGGTCGATCCTCACGATGAAGCGCAGGTGCTTGAGCGCGTCCGCCGATCGGGGGCCGAAGGTCTCGTCGTCGTTGGCCTCGGCTACACCGCGGAGTTCGCCCGAAAACTCCAACTCAACCACTTCCCGGTGGTTTACGCGTTCCGATATCCGCCGGGTCCCGAGTTCTGGCACATCGACGTCGACAACCACGCCGCCGGGGCCACCTCCGTCGAGCACCTCGTCGCCAACGGTCACCGCGAGATCGCGTACGTCCAAGTCGAGGACGTTCAGTACGCGTACGACCGCCGCGCCGGCGCGATCGCCGCCGCCGAGCGACACGGCATTGCGCTGCAGACCGTCTACATTCCCGACCTCGAATGCCGGCGCGACGACCCAACGTTGGGCACGTTTCTCGCGGAGATGCCCGTCACCGCCGTGGCGACCGATAACGAATTCACGGCCTACCGCGTCATCGAGCGGTTTGCCGAAACCGGGCTACGGGTGCCGGATGACCGCAGCGTCATCGGCGTGAACTCGACCCCGCGGTGCGAGACGTACACCCCCCGCCTCACCGCCGTACGCGTCCCGATCGCCGATATGATGACGGAGTCGGTCCAAATGCTTTCCGAGTTCCACGGGGTGCGGCCCGATTTCGTCCGGCAACGCAAACTGCCGGTAACCGTTGACGAGCGCGAGTCCGTCCGCCCGCGGGTGCGCTAACGCCCGACGCCCAGAACTGAAACGTCGAACCGAAGCTCCGAGCCGACGATTGCCACCCACGGCGTGCGAACCTATCGCCCACCGCGCGCGTCAAAATGATCGTTGCTGACACGCGTTAGCGGCACGGGGAGAGGCTCAAAATGGGAGTAACGAGAGGATTGACGTGGTGGGTCCGGGTTGCCGCCGCCCTGACGGTGGCGATGATCGTTCCGGCGGTAAACGCCCAGACCAACGGGTTGCTCGGCGAGTACTTCGCGGGCCGTCAATCCCCCGCTGGAACGCCAACCCTCACCCGTACCGATGCCCAGGTCAATTTCGGCTGGGGCACGGGCGGACCCGACGCATCCGTCGGCAATGACAACTTCTCTGCGCGCTGGTCGGGCTACCTCACGCCGACGACCTCCGGCAGCTACCGGCTCGCCACGCGCAGCGACGACGGCGCGCGCATCTTCCTCGATGGCCAACTCATCGTCGATCGCTGGGTCACGCAGGGAGAAACCACCGCGTACTCCAACCCGATTTCGCTGACCGCCGGTCGAAAGTACGAGCTGATCGTCGAATACTTTGAGGGCTACGGCGATGCCGCCATGCGCCTGCTTTGGCAACCGCCCTCGGGGGCCGAGACCGCGATTCCGTCCGCGGTCCTCACCACCCCCGGGCCGAACGACCTCCCGTCCTTCGTGCGCGAACTCCGCGGAGGCGCCGCTTCCGGCAAGGTGACGCTGTGGTGGCCGGCCGTGGCCCGTGCCACGTCCTACCAGGTGCAACGCGCAACGAAACCGGCCGGGCCATGGACCGCCGTGACCGCGGTCACGAAGCCGTTCGCAGAGCACACCGGCCTTACGAACGGCGACCCGATCTACTACCGCGTGCGCGGCCGAAACGCCAACGGTTACGGTCCGGTCAGTAACGTCCTCGCGCTCACGCCCCGCACCTGGCTTCCGTACGCCCTCGGCATCAGCACCGCGGCCAACGCCTACACCGAGCGCGCCTGGGCCAACATCCTCAAAAACGATGCCCGCCTGTGGAAGATCGGCACGACCAACCGGGCAAACTCGGACGCCAACGGCGACCCAACCGAAGATTTCGAACTGTTCACCGTCGATGGCGGCTACATCCAGACCCACACGCCGGAAGGCCTCGAATCGATGGACCTTCGCGGAACCTACCGGCTCTCGTTCCTCGGCCAAGCCGATCTGACGACCGGGCACTGGGGCGGAACCATCGCGAATCAGCAGTACAACGCGGCCACGAACACCACCACTGCCGACTGGCGCGTCACCGAACGCACGCCGACGATGAAAATCCGGTTCACCGCCACCCGCCGAACGGCTAGCTCGGCGACCGGTACCGGCGTCAGCATGATCCGACTCATGCGGCCGCGCACGCCGAACGGGACCAATCCGTACCCCGTCGGCACCGTCTTTACCGACGAGTACGTGGCCCTGCACCAGCGCGGCTCCGTCATCCGCATGATGGACTTCAGCGCCACCAACGGCAATCTCCAGCGCACCTGGGCGGAACGCCAGACCGTCGACCGCCTCACCTTCTACAGCAACGAGCAAGACCCCGGCTACTGGTGGCAGGGCAAAGGCGCGCCATGGGAGCATGCCATCGCGCTCGCCAATGCGACCGGACGCGACCTATGGGTCAACGTGCCGGCCTTCGCCGATGATGACTACGCCCGTCAACTCGCCCGCTTCATCCGCGATCGCCTGAACCCGAACCTCAAGGTCTACTTCGAGTACTCCAACGAGATCTGGAACTTCAGCTTTCCGCACTACGGCCAAGTGCGCGACCTCGCCCGCGACGCCATCACCGCCAATCCCAACACGCCGATCAACTTCGACGGGGCGTGCGTCCGGCCCGACGGCACCATCGACGAAGGGGTCTCCGTACCGCGCTACTGGGCCAAGCGAACGTTCGAGCTGAGCGAAATCTTCCGGCAAGAGTTTGGGGCCGCCACGTTTGATCAACGCGTGCGCCCGCTCCTCATGACGCAGGCCGCGTGGAACCACTGGATTCAGCAGACTCTCCACTTCTTGGACCGCTACTACGGCAACCCGGCGTACACCAATCCGCCCCGGCCGATCGCGAGCTACCTGTACGGCACCGGTGGTAGCGGCTACTTCCACGGCTTTCCGGACGCCGTGCGCAACAATGCGAACGCGACCGTGGACGACATCCTGAACGGCTACGACGCCGGCTGGGAGGAGAACTTCCGCACCATGGAGCGCGACGTCCACTACGGGCTCGCCTTCGGACTGAAGCGGGTGGCGTACGAGGCCGGCCCGGGCCTCGACGACTTCGCCGGCATCAACTCATCGGTCCAGCGCGCCCAGCGCGACCCGCGGATGCGCAACATCTACACGCGTCAAGTGGACGACTACTTCCGGGCCGGTGGCGAGCTGTACGTCCACTTCCTCCCCGTCAATCCCGCGCACGGATTGCTCCCCTACGAGGCGATCGTCGGCAACCAGCCCAAGCCGAAACTCGAAGCGTTCAACGCGCTCATCGCCGCCCCCGGACGTCCCCTGCCCGTGGTCGGCCACCGCATTCCGGCCGAAATTCCCGGCGGGCATTTCCACGTGGAGAGCCTCTGGAATACGTTTGGGACCAATCCGACCCGCCGGTTCGATCAGCCGTACGACTGGGCCAGCTACACGGTGAATGTGGAGCTACCGGCCAGATTCACCGTTGAACTCGAGACCTCCGGCAGCACGAACGGTCGCCTCCGGCTGTGGAGCGGGCCCGTTTTGCTCGGCGAGTTTGACGCGCCGAACGGCGGGTTCACGCCGCGCGTTCGCGTGCCGTTCAGCGCAGGGCTCGGCGCGCTCCGGATTGAGCGGGTGAACGGGTCGTTCACGCTGAACCGCATCCGTGTGACCCGCGACGCTCGGTTGGATGCTCCCGGAGGCGGCACCCTGTCCACCTCCGGAAAGTAGCCGTTACCGCGCCGCCCAGAGGAATCCGCGCCGCATGATTTCGCGCGGAACTTCCGGCTCCAGCACGTTGCGCTGGTGACCCAGCGCGTTGTAAAACACCTTGCCCTTGCCGTACATCTTCGTAAAGATTTGCGGCATGCGGCACGGGTTTTGCGTGTGCGGACCCTCCACGCCGGGGGTGGGGAAGTGCGTGTAGCCGAGCACGTTGACGCCCGGATCGAAGTGCAGGTAGTACTGCTCGCTCGCCACCTCGAAATCGGGCAATCCGTCGATGATCGGGTGCGATTTCGTGCGGTCGAGATGCACCCAGTACTTCACGCCGTCGTTTCCGGGGTGGCTTACCCACTGGGCGCCGGTCATAAACTGCCACTCGGTATCGGTTCGGAACGCATCGCACATGCCGCCGTGGCAGCCCGCCAGGCCGATCCCGTGCTGATTCACCGCTTCGAACACCGGCGACTTCTGCGCATCGGTGATCGTGCCCATCGTCCAAATCGGGAGCAACAGATCCTGGGCAAACACCAGGTCGCGGTCGGCAAACGCATCCAACGTGTCGCTCACCGTCACCTCAAACTGCTCGGCCTCCAAAATCTCGCGAAACAGACCGGCGACCGCTTCCGGCTCGTGGCCGTCCCAACCGCCCCACACGATGAGTGCACGCTTACCCATTTCCAGAAGTTACCGCGTTGAACCTTTCGGCATCCCGCGCACACTCAGTAGGTATGGAAATCAACTCGCGCATCATCGCGACCGTTGCCGCGGTGACCATTGTCGGCACCGTGCTCGCCCAGTTTGTGTTCTCCGACGCCCGACGCTCCGCACCCCCCGCCCAAAAACCCATGCTCGAAGCCGTGCCATCCGTCACCGTCACCGGCGATGCCGAAGTCAAGTCCACCCCCGACGTCGCCACGATTTCGATCGGCGTGCAGGCAGGCGCGTCCACCGCGAAAGCCGCTCGCGAGAAGGTCAACGTGCAATTCAACGCCGTACTCGCGGCCGTCAGCAAGTTTGTCGATGCGAAAACGGACGTCCAAACCACCAACATCTCGGTCTATCCCGATTACAACGACAAGGGTCGAGTGATCGGCTACGAGGCCAGCAATATGGTTCGCATCGAGGTCAAGAACCTGGACAACGTCGGCAACGTGATCGATGCCGCCACCGTCGCCGGTGCCAATCGCATCAATTCGATCGACTTCGGGCTCCGCGACAGCGATCAGGCGTACGAAGAGGCACTCCAGAAGGCGGTCGCCAAGGCTCGGCGTAAGGCCCAGGTGCTTGCGAGCGCTTCCGGTCGCGTCCTCAACCAAGCCATCCAGATTCAGGAGGGCCCCGGCACCATGCCCATGCCGCGAATGCAGATGCGGGCGAAGGCGGCCGACGGATTCGCGGCGGAAGCATCCACCGCAATCAATCCCGGCCAAATCACCACGTCGGCCCAGGTGACGGTGGTCTTCGACTTCAAGTAACCAGCCGGAAGCGCGACTCCGTCTCCGACTAACCGGGCCGACTGACCTCGGCCCATTGCCGCACGATCTGCCCGAACAGCACGGCGTCGAGCACAAACAGAATCAACCCCTGCACCAGCACCGCCGCTCCGGCCGATTTCGCCCGGGGTTTGCCCAAAATCATCAGCGTGATCGCGACCGCGATGTATGCCACGTTGAGGCCGCAGTTCACCGCGAGCACATCCCGCAAATTCATCGGGTCACTCACGCCCGGGTTCAGCTTTCCTGGGAGCGCGATGAGGATGTTCACGAGGGCCCAGCCGACGGTCATCCCGCCGCCGATCCGCACCGGCTCCGGTCGCAACGCCAGCCCCGCACCCACCACGATGCTGATGCCGCTCGCCAGCAACAGCCGGTCCAGGTGCGCGGCGAGCAGGGCTTCGGCGACCGGGTGACTAAGCGCCATCTGCGACCCGCTCGGCATTCACGCGCAACGTGTCGCCGTCCACATCGCGATAGAAGCAGCTCCGGAAGTTCTCGTGGCATGCCGCCCCGACCTGCTCGACCTGAATGAGGAGCACGTCCTGATCGCAATCGACCGAAACGCGCTTCACGTACTGAAAGTGCCCGCTGGTTTCGCCCTTGCGCCAGACCTTGCCGCGCGACCGCGACCAGTACACACACCGACCGGTCGTCAGCGTTTCCGCGACCGTCTCCCGGTTCATCCACGCCATCATCAGCACGTCGCCATTGGAATGATCCTGCACGATCGCAGGAATCAGCCCGTTCGCGTCGTACCGCAATCCTTCCAAGATGGCTTCCATGACGTCTGGTAGCGTACCGGGCGGATATCCTCTGGCGATGACCCGTCGCGATTGGTGGCCGATGTTGCTCGCCATGCTGCCGCTGATGGGATGGTGGTCGACCGGCCTCTTCGACCTTGACGAAGGGTTCTACGGCGCGATCACGGCGGAGATGAACCGTCGCGGCGAATGGATCACCCCGTACTTCGCCGGTCGACCGTGGTTCGAGAAGCCGATTCTGCTGTACTGGCTGGCCAAACCTTGCCTATGGCTGCTGGGTCCGGACGTTGGTCCGCGCCTCCCGAGCGTGCTGATGTCCATCGCCACCCTTGGCATGACGTACGCGTTTGCTCGTCACCAGCGCGACGCGCGGACCGCAGAACTCGCCGTGCTCATCCTCGGTGGCTCGCTGCTGTTCGCCGGGCCTGGACGGATGATGCTGACCGATCCGACCTTGGTCGCGTGCCTGACCGCAATGGTCTACGCGATGTGGTTGGCGGAAACCGACGCGCGCTGGCGACCGATCGCCGGGGCCGCCCTCGGGCTGTCCATCCTTGCCAAGGGCCCCGTCGGGGTCCTGCTGCTCATCCCCTGGCTGGCCTACCTCGCGTGGCGCGATCCCCAGTTTCGGATCGGGCTTGCCAACGGCCGGGCGATCGGCTGGATCGGGTTTGCATTGGCCGCATCCGCGGTCACCGCGTCTTGGTACCTACCCGCGTACCTGGCAAATGGCGACGCCTTCGTCCAAGGGTTTCTTGTCGAACAAAATCTACGCCGATTTACCGGTGGCGATGAAGCACATACCTGGCGAAATCCGCTCAATTACCTCTTCTTTGTCCCGATCTTTCTGCTCGGCATGTTGCCGTTTAGCCTGCACATCTCTGCCGCCGTGCGGCAGGCGAAATCCGACCGTTTCCTGCGGGCGATGCTCGCTTGGGCCGTCGTGGTGTTCTTGTTTTTCACTGTCAGCGGGGCCAAGCTCATTCACTACATCATGCCGATGTTCCCGCCGCTCGCCATCGTG
>JANRKI010000020.1:0-28699 GCA_033763535.1 Fimbriimonadaceae bacterium
AGGGTCGCGGCGACGAAACCGACGAGGTCGCCCACGACTCCGCCGCCGACTGCGACCAAGACGGTTTGGCGACGCGGGTTGCTCCGCAAGATTGTGCCCGCGACGTCGGCGTACATCGCGAGGGATTTGCTGGCCTCTCCGACGGGAATTTCGAACACCGCAAGGTCCGGCGGGAGCAGTCGGCGGGTATTGGAATCCGCGATGATGCGGCAATCCTCGGGCAGCTGCGGGATGAGGGCGTCGGGAGCGATGCGCTCAATGGGGTAGGCGCCCCGCGCGTGGCGAACGATCATGCTCGTTCTCCTTCGGCCCGCCCCGGCCATGCCTGGAAATGTTCGATTGCGCGTTCGGCGGTTTCATCGGCGTCATCCGAGACATCGAGCACGAAATCGGCCATCTCGTACCGCGATTGGCGCGCCGCGAGAATCTGGCGGACCTTGCTCTGCCAGTCGGAGTCGGCGAGCAGCGGTCTTTTGCGTTTGCTGGTTTCGAGTCGGTTGAGAAGTTGGGTTTCGGTCGCGCGCAGATAGGCGGTCGGCCCGAGCCGGCGCATTGCGGTCCAATTTTCATCGCGGAGTACGATGCCTCCGCCGGTGCTGAGCACTCCGCCGGCGGGCGGGAACGACTCGAGCACTTCGGTTTCGTGGTCACGAAACGCGCGTTCCCCGTAAATCTGAAAAATCTGGCTCACGGTACGGCCAAATCGCTGCTGAATCATGGCGTCGGTATCGAAGAGGGGTCGCCCGGTCAGTTCGGCGATGCGCTTTCCGATCGTGGTCTTGCCGGCTCCCATCATGCCGACTAGGATCCAGACCGGCTCGCTCACCCGTTGAGTTTATCTCCGGGACGCAACACAACGGGTTCAGGCCGCGTGTGCCTGAACCCGTTTGGGAAGAGAGGATCGGAGTTTAGCGCGGGCCGACGCCGGTCGTTTCGTCTTCGATGATCGTCGGGGTGATGAAAATCAGCAATTCCGTGTTCGTTCGCGTTCGCGAAGTGGAGCGGAAGAACTGTCCGATGACCGGGAGTTCGGCAAGGACCGGCACCTTGACCACCGAGAACGAGTCGTTCTTACCAGTGAGTCCACCGAGCACGATCGTTTCGTTGTTCTTGACGCGGGCCACGACCGAGATGGTCTGGGTGGAGAAGTTGGGAGCGCGGAACTGGCCGTCCGGCGAAACCGATTCCCCTTGGTTGTTTTGAACCGTCGGGCTGATGAATACGGTGACCGTGTTATCGGCGTTGATCCGGGGCGAGACGTTGAGGCTGGTTCCGATGGTGATCGGAATCGGCTGGAACGTGTTCGCTCCGCCCGCACCGGCGACGAATGTGTTCAACGGGACGAACACGAACGACGTGGTGAGCGAGAAGATCGACGCGGGCATGTTGTTGAGCGTCCGGATGATCGGCGCGCTTTCCACCTTCGAGTTCGATTCCGAAAGGGCGGCGCGCATTCGCAACGCGACGTTGCCCGTTTGGTAGTTGATGTAGACCGGGCCGGCTCCGACGAAGCTGCCCTGTCGCTCTCCGGCGAAGAGGCTGCCGCGCTGGTACTGGAACTCGTAACCAAGAGCTCGGCTGACCGATTCGTTGACCGAGATGAATTCCACCTTGATCTGGACTTGGCGCGGGGCCACGTCGAAGATCGGGAGGATTTCGTCGCGAAGCTTATTGATCGCCGCTTCGTCGTCGGCTTCTACGATCAGGCTGTTGGTGTTCGGGTCGTAGCTGATGAAGCTGATGCCCGACGGAACGAGGCCTTGACCACCGACAAGGGAGACTTGCCCGCCGCCGCCACCGATGCCGCCTTGACCGCCGCCGATGCCACCACCGCCGCCGATACCGCCGCCGATGCCACCACCGCCACCGATACCGCCTCCGATGCCTTGGCCGCCACCGCCGCCAAGCCCGAGTTGGTTGGCCGCGTCACCCGGAAGTTGGATGTTGTTGGCGCGATCGGTGTTGCCGATCGGGTTGTTGATCGGCTGGCTGCCGTTTTGCGAGATGTCGAATGCGGGAACCGCCTGTTGCCCGTAGACCGTCGGCGTGTTGGCGCCGTAGATCTTCACGTAGTCCGACTGTTGCAGTCGGGCGAACGTACGAAGCTTTTCCCAGCCTCGGTTCGGGTCGGCCGCGACGCCGCGGAGAATTTGGTAGTAAACGTCTTCCGGATCGGCGTGTTGCAGCGAGATCTTGCGAACCACGCGTTGCTTCGGCTTGACTTCTTCGGCCGGGACGGCCGGAGCCGGGAACGGCTCGGCGCTGATGATGTACACGCCCGCCTCGTCGCGCATGAAGTACGCCCCCGCCGACTTACAGATGTAGTTGACGGCTTCTTCGGCCGTCACATCGTTCAGTTTCAGCGTGATGCGTTGGTACGGCTTGGCCGACGGCTTCACGACGAACTGGATGCCCGTGCGCATGAAGATGGTTTTCGTCGCCATCAGCATGTCGGCATCCTTAAGATTGACGTCCAAGCGTACGTCGTCGGCCTGCTGGGCCATCGCCAAGGTTGCCCCGGCGATGGCGATGCTGGCGACGGCTGTCCGCAGGACGCGCGTCAGAGACTGCTTCGTATTCATCCTCAAATTCCCTCTCTTCCCTAAGTCAAATCAACCCGGCGAATTGTATCCGCTTTCCCTCAAAAGCGGTTTAGAAGCCGCGGCCGCCCATGCCGCCGCCCATGCCTCCCATTCCGCCCATCATGCCGCCGCCGCCCATGCCGCCCATCATGCCGCCGCCGCCCATGCCGCCCATCATGCCGCCGCCCATGCCGCCCATCATGCCGCCCATGCCGCCGCCCATGCCGCCCATCATGCCGCCCATGCCGCCGCCCATACCGCCCATGCCGCCGCCCATACCGCCGCCGGCGCCACCGAGGGCGAATGCGTTGGTGATGGTCGATCGCTCAGGGAACAGGCCAAAGTCTTGGCTGCCGCCTTGGGCACCGATGAGGATGGCGATCACTTGCGGGTCGCCGTACTTGATCGGAATGCGTCGGATGACCTTGTTGGTGACCGGCGCGACCTGGTTGTTTTGGTCCAGGTTGGTCGGCGTTTGGTCAATTTCCTTGCGGATGATTTGGTACACGCCGCCTTCCACGCGGTAGGTCGCGTCCACCTGGCGAAGCACGCTTTGGAGTGCGACGTCAAAGGTGACGTTGGTGAGGTTGACCGTGACCGAGCCTTGAACGGCCGGATCGATGGTGTAGCCCGGGACGCCAACGGCCTTGAACAGGGCCTTCAGCGCTTCGCGAACGTCGGCTTGCTCGTATTCCAGCCGCGGCACGATCTTCGTGCTGAGATCGTCTTGCGCGAAGGCCGGGACCGCGAGGCTTGCCAGAACAAGCGCGGTTGCGATGAGTTTCATTCCGTATTTCATTTTCTTGTTCCTACTCTATCAGTAGTTGTTTCTGACGTCCACCCGTTATCGATCGTTTCCAATCAAAAGTCGTCGCCACGGCCTCCGCCGCGACCGCCACGTCCACCTGGCAATCCACCCGGAGGTCCGCCCGGTCCACCGAACGGAGGACCACCCGGCCCGCCGAACGGTGGTCCGCCCGGTCCACCGACGTTGCCACCCGCCGGAATCGAACCCGGGGGCGCGGTCTCTAGTCTCACGACGGCCACACGGGGTTGAACGTTCGGTTGCCCGACGCGCGTAAACACCGCTTTGCCTTCGTCGATCGACGTGACTTTCCATCCAATCTCAGGAATCGCTTGGCCCGGTCGCACCAGACGGGTTGTCCCATCCGACGTTTCGAGCAGCGCGACAATGGAGTCGCCCACCACGATCCCGCTGAGCCGTTGGAACGGCGGCGCGATCGTGACTGTCGGCGGCAACACTTCTTCGACTTCCGAGTATTCCGTCGTGAACCCTAATGAGCTAAACAGCCGTTCGGTTCCCTGCTGCTCTTCGTAGGCGCGTTCGCTCGGTCGAAGCTTGAAGGCTCCGGACGTGGAATTGTGCGACGGGTACTTTGCTGCAACGAGCGTTCCGAGCCGCTTGATCATCGTCGGATCGGTTTCCGGTGCAACCGGCACGCCCGCGTCCACGTTCGGCTCAAAGTTGACCGGCTTCAGCGGCGGTACCGGCGTCGATGCGACCGGCTCGCTGGAACCAGACTGGCACCCGGCGATGACGAACAGCGCACCGGCGAAAAGAATGGGCGTTTTGAAGTTCTTCGTCATATCTGCCTCTCGTTAATCCACGCCCTGCGCACCGGCACCGGGCGCACTCGCCGCACCGATCGGAACGCCTCCGGGAGGGGCTCCGCCGCCCGGAATCCCGAACGCGGCCCCGGGTCCGCCGGGCGCGCCGACGCCACCGGCCGGAGCACCGCCCGCACCGTCTGGCACCGGACCGCTGATTTTCTTGGCTCGGATGAATCCGACCACGCTGAGATTATAGGTTCCGGTGAGCCGGCTTCCAGTCCCATCCAGCCGAAGCCCGTCGGCCACCGCGAGGTAGCGCGGCATCTTCGAGTAGCTGTTCACGTTCGCCTTGATTTGCTCGTAGCTCCCCTCGACGGTCACTTGACCGAGATCGAAGATCAGCACCGGGAAGGCGTAGGGCGGAAAGTTGTAGAACGAGCGAAGCAGCTCATTCACCGGCGCGTTCACATCCGGACCGGGCACGAACGGAGCATTGACGACCTTGACACCGCCCGCCTTGATCTGCGCGTTGATGGCGCGTTGGATGTCGTTGCGGAAGCCTTGCGTATCCACCGCGAGTTGGTACGGGTTCACCCCGAGATCAATTCCGCGCTCGGCGCGGCTCATGCCCGGCGTCCGGGTGGCCACGACCGCGCGCCACTTGGCCGCCTCAACTTCCACCAATCGCTTGGCTTCGTCGACGCGCTTCTGCGCTTGGCCGCGCTGATTCACTACCGACTGGAGCTGGTCCGCCGTTTCGTTGTAACGCGCCGCCTCCGTCGTGTTTGGCATCCACTGGTGGAAAAAGCCGTACGACGCCGCAATGAGGGCGATCGCGAGACCGATGAGATAAATCGGCAAGGGACTCAGTTTCATTATCGATCCTCCTCTTCGGCACCACCGGATGCCCCACCGCCGGCCGCGGCCGCGCCGGGCCCGCGTTGTCCGCCCCCCGGACCTCCGAGTCCGCCCGGGGCCCCGAAGGCACCCGCACCCGCCGGAGCGGCTCCGGCGGCGGCACCGCCACCCGAGCTGCTCAGCGCACCGCGAATATCCGGCACCTGCAACGGAGCCTCAATGTTGAGGACCACACGTACCGCACTGGAGTTCGGCCCGGCTCCACGAAGCTGCGTATTCGGGTCACCGAAACCGCCGACGCCGTCAAATCCCTGCGTTGCGGCTTGGCGCTCGTAGTAAGCGAGTCGTTGCAGTTCGTTGTCCGGAATCGGCTCTTGCGAGGTGTTCGGACGCGGGCGACCGTACTGGTCGACCTCCGTGAGACCCGGCACGACGTACGCGCGATTGACGTAACCCGATCGCGAGACCGTCTGCACGCCCTCAATTCGAAGCATGGCGATCATCAGGTCTGCGTATTGCTGGTACGTGTCCATCACGCCGTCAATGGTGACGGTGGCGGTGGTGGCCGAGGTTGGGGTCGCAGAGATGCTCGTCACCCGGTAGAACGCCGGGATGCGGGGCAGAATCTTATCGTACAGCGTCGTGTACTTGTCGTTGTGATCAATGATCTCCTTCGCCAAGTTCGAATTTCGGACGATGTCGGCCGCCTTCGCGATGACTTCGTCGGCCTGATTGGCAAGGGAGACGACCGCGTCGGCCTGCGGCCGCAGATCCGCCTCGCGAGCCTTCGCGTCGCGAAGTTGCTGTTGCGAGACGACCGTGAGACCAACTCCGGCGGCGATACCAACGATGGCGAGCACGATCGATCCGATCCATGCCGCGCGTGCTTTATTCCCCGCCGAAACGGTAGTGGGAAGTAGGTTTAGCTTCATGCTTCCTCCCTATTCAAAGAAGATATGCAGTCCATTGCCCACCGCGACGGTGAACTCTTGTCGATGCGCGTCCACGAAGTCTGGTGCCACCTTTCGCGCATTGACGTTTAGACGCCGCAGCGGATCGTAGGCGTCACACGGTACTCCGATCGTGTTCGCGATGTATCCGGCCAGTCCGGGAATCTTTGCCCCGCCGCCGGCCAGGACGACGACGTCCACATTGCCTCCGCGGCTGCGGAAAAAGTCCACCGAACGGCGAATCTCGTCTACCAGGTCGTTGATGATCGGCATGGCCGCGCTGACCAGCGGATCAATCGCGGGGGCCGCGACCGGCGACGCGGCAGGCGCATCGTCGGCAAACGGGTTGATCGGCGTCTCGGCGGGCGAGTTGAACGGATCAAACGGCGAGAACTCTTGCGTCGGGACTCCGGGCGTATCAAACGGATTGACCGGGGCCGCAAAGAGCTGAGCCGCGTCGTCCGGGATGCGGAGTTCGTTTCGCTTCACCGCTTCGGCCTCGGCCAGGGGCAACACGCGGACGTCGGCGATCGCCTTGGTGATGAGATCGCCACCCAGCGGAATCTGCCGCGGCATGATGAGCTTCGAACCGTAGTAAATGTTGATTGCGCAGGTGGTCGCGCCCAGGTCCACGAAGCACACCGTCTTGTTGCTCAGTTCGTCGGCGTAGCTCGACTGGAGCGAGCGGGCCATGCTCAGCGGCTCGACATCGATGGCGACGGGAGCCTTGCCGGCGCGCTTCACGAGGTCAATCATCGTGTCGATGGCGCTTTGCGGGGCGATTGCCATCACCACGTCCATGTTCGGCGAGTTCGGATCGTCATCGCCCAGCGGCTTGAAGTCCGACACCACCGTGCTTTCGGCAAACGGAATGTTGCGATTGATCTCCCACGCCATGTGTTCTTTCAACTCTTGCGCGTTCATCTTCGGCACTTCCAGCGTGCGCACCAGCACCGCCGATTGGCCCGCGATGCTGACCACCGCCTGACCCACCGACGCGCCCGCGCCGCTGAGCGCGCTTTTCAGCACCGCCGCGACGGCTTCGCCGTTGTAGACACCCTGGTGGTCAACCGCCCCCTCTGGCGTGTCCACCATTCCGAGCGCAGTAATCATGGGCTCATTGCCCTGCTTGCGCACTTCACAGAATTTAATGGTTCGACTTCCAATGTCGATGCCAAGAACGCTCGTTAGCTTTTTCGCCATCCCCCGACTGTCCTCTTACCCCTCACTGGGCGTTCACTATACTCCGATTGGTTGAACCTGTCAACCAATTGGGCCCTGTCTCCACACCCTCCGGAAACCGGGCAGTCCCACTCCGCTACGTTATACATTTTCGGGCGGTCACTTTGCCGTGACCGCCCGCTTTATTGCGAGATTTTCCGCTCCGATCAGCGTCCAGAGCCCACCGGATTGAGCCGAGGGGCAAACCCCTGCAGGTAAAGGTCCGGCGCGCCGCTACGCGTGCTGGTCCAAACCATCCAAAACAGCGACGGTCGTCGCAGGTTGGGATTTGTGGAACGCGGGTCAAACGGATCGAGGAACGTCGCCATTCCGCTCTCGTTGATCGCCTGTTCGATCGGCACCAGCGACTCCGCGACTTCCTCAATCAGTCCGACGGTTCCAGTGGTCGTAATCGTTTGCACGGTTCCGGTGCCATTGTCCGGAATTCGCGCCTGGTACGTCACGGTGATCGCCCGATTCTCATCCACGTCGGTCACGTACACCGCGCGGGTGGACGGATCGACCATGTACTGGCCGCTGAGGCCGGTGACGGTGACCGAGGTCGGATATCCGCCATCGTTGACGGCGTAGTTGAACGGCAGTCGCAGTCCGAACCGGTACGTCTTGTACACCGGTCGCGGAGCCTGCCCGCTGCCGCCATCGCGACCGTAGGTGAAGAACAGCCGGTCGTTCCGCTGGCTAAAGTTGCCCCAGTCGCCGTTGTTCCACCACGCGATGTCGCTGTTCTTGTGCATGTCGAACGCCACGGTGGGCGAGTTGTACGACACGCTGTTCTCGCTCAGTCGGATCGCGTACGGCGTATGGCGCAGGCTGAGCACCGCGTTGCGCGGCGGCGTACCGTTGCTAAACCGGATGCGACCGTTGCGCGGATCGAGGAAGACGCGTCCGCCGAGCGTGGTGTTGAACGAGATGACCGTCGTTTGCGGGTCTACCGAGCGCGTGCCGGCCTGGAGCACGGATGCCGTGTTGCCGTCCACCGTCATGGTGAGGTCCACGGTTTGGCGCAGGTCCCACATGACGCCCGTCACGCGGTACACGCCGTTGCCGAGGTTCACCGGGGCTTCCGTACGGTCGAGGAACGGATACACCATGGCGCTGGGTGCCAGCGCGCCATCGACCACCGGCAGCGTCGCCGGCGAACCGGTGAGCGCGAACCGCGTGAGGAACGTCTCGGTATTCGCCTGACCCCTTGCCCGGCCAGTCACCACGACTTCCACCATCGGTTGGCTTCGTCGGTAGAAGCGCATGACGGCAGAAACCCCGGAGATCGACTCGAAGCTCGCACCGAAGTTCAACGGAATCGGACGACTCCACCGGCTGCCGGTATCGGGCTGCACCGAGGCATTGAGCGTGGCCGCCATGAGGCTGGTGAAGTTGCCGTTCGTGCTCGGATAGAACACGAGTGCCGAACCCGGTCCGGTCTGCACGATGGCGGGCTTGCCCTTACGGGAAGCGTCATCGAACGGGAGCGGAATCGGCTCGCCGACCGCAACGTTGCCCGCAGGACTGGTGACCGGGGCCACGAACAGTCGCGACCGGAACGCGTTCGGATCGTTCACTTCGCCCACGAAGGCGACGAATCCGTTGCCGAACGCCGTGCTGATGTTTGTCGGGTCGGCCGGGTTGCCGAACCCGGTGGCCGGGAAGGACGGGTGCAGGAACCGCAATCGTGACGCATCCGGCGAGGCGGACAGGCCGAACAGGGCCCCAAAGTTGGTGCCGGGCGCCGGATAGCCCTGCGTCGAGCTGGCCGACTTTCGCCACCACGCGTTCGAATTGGCCGGGTTCCAGAAGTTCAGGTCGCGAATCGAACTGAATCCACCCGGCGTGGTCAGCCCGGTTTGGCTGAATGTGGTGGCGCTGCCCAATCCGGCGAAGTAAAGCCGGTACGGTTCGTTGACCAGCACCGATGTCGGAGCACCGGGCGCGGGCGTATCCACGGGCCGGTTCGATGCCCACGCCAGGATGGTGTTTCCGGCGAGGTCTCGAACCAGGCTTGGCTGGGTGTTCTTGTACGCCAGCGCGGCCGATTCGTCGATCAGATTATCGATTTGCGGATCCGCAAACCGGGTCGCGCGGTTGGTCAGGCGCGACTCGCGCACCTTGAAGATAAGCCGGAACGACGGGTCCGTGTACGACTCGATGAGGCGCAGATTGGTGTTCGGGATCGTTTCCCACTGCTCCGGTCGCGGGTCGGTCACGGCGTTGTTTTCGATCACCCGGACGACTTGGCTGTATGTCCCGCTCGGGAAGCCGATGGGGACGGTGACGCTAATTGTCGGGTCCGTGCTGGGTTGGCCCGGAATGAGGCTTGACGCCACCACGCCGAGGTTCGCATTTTCGCGTCGAGTCGGGTTCACGACCAGTTGGGTCGGCACCGAGTCGCCGACGCGCGGCTTCTGGACAATCTGCCGGTTGACCCCGCCGTAGGTCGGCGCAAAGGTCGAGTCGAAGTTCGCCCACAGGTCCAGCGAGCTATCCAGCCACGCCTGCAGGTCGTTCGTCCGACTTTCGAAGGCGAACGGGACGGCCGGGGCGGCGGTGAGACGGCTCGTCTTGGCGGGCCGAACGTTCAGCAGGTTCACGTTGCCTTCGTTCAGCACGGTGAACGGCCGGAAGGTGGGTCCAAACCGGGCGGTGTTCGGTCCGTACGCGCCCGACGTCAGCACTTTGCCCGCACCGTTCGGCAGCGAACCGACTTCCACCACGCTTTCGTTGCTCGAGGCGTCGACCGTCGGGGTGATGACCCGGAGCTTTTCGTCGGCAAGAATGCCGGTGCTGACGCTGAACGAGCGGAACGCCTCGCGGCCTTGTTCCCACTGCCCGTTTTGAGCGCTGTCCACGTAGACCCGCATCTGGCCGATGTAGCCTTGCGGCAATACCGCTCCGGCCGAGTTGACCATAAGTTGGCGCGGATCGCCCGGGACCCCGGCCGTGCCGAGGCTCGCTCCGTTGTAGCGCACCGCGCCAATGTTCGGCGGCTGGAATCGCGGCACGTTGACTTCAAACTCGAACGGCGTGATGATGAACACGCGGTCCTCCGGATTGTCGCCCGGTTGAAGCGGTCGCAGCCCACCGCCCTGGTTGATGCGCGGCGCGTACAGCGACACGCCGGCCGTGTTGAAGATGGGGTTTTCGGCCCGGCCGTTCGGGTCCTTGGTCACGCGCATCGCTTCCGGCCGAATGTCCGGGTAGTCGATCGATCGGTTCGGAATGTTGGTGGGAAGGTCCTCGAATCCGGGATACAACGCCGGGTCCAACCGCTTAAAGTGCACGGTGGCGTCTCGGCCCTGCCAAGCGAGGCCGTTGCGATCGACCCGCACATTATCCAAACCGGTTCCGTCCGGGCGCAAGAGTCCCATCATCGAGCGGTCGACGACGTACACGCGGGTTCGGGACGCCTGACCATGCTGGCCGAATCCGGTACTGGCGAGCAGTTTCGATTCGTCCTTGCCACCGGTCGATGCGATGTTCGGGGAGCCGTTCACGACGTTCTCCGGATCGCTCGGTTGGCGCGACAGGCCGATGGCCGTGTTGCTGGTGACCGGGGCGACAGTCGTGGTCGGGGCCGCGTCCGGAATCCAGATCGCGAGCGGGTTCGCCAGCACGTAGCTGAAGCTCGTGATCGCCGGGTTAAGGGCGACCTGCACCAGGTTTTGGGCGGCGGTCAGCGCCTGGCTGCTGAGGGTCGTCGTGACCCGCACGTTGCCGGGCGGAAGCGCATTGGGTCCACCGCCGGAGAACGTGAAGGCCAGCACTGCGTAGCCGTCCTGCCGCAAGGCTTGGCCGGTTTGGGTGTCGTTGATGACGTTGCCCGACACGTCGTCGGTGATCGCGGGGGCGGAACCGGGGACCCGGAACTGCCGCGTTTCGACGTTGACCGCGCGATTGGCCGTGCCCTCCACGCTGGTCGAGAAGTTGATGACGGGCGGCGGAACACGGTTCCCGTTCGCCTGATTGGTGGTCAGGAACGGGAATCCGTACGCGAGGAAGTACGCCGTTTCGCCCCACTCGAACGCCAGCGGATCGCGGGTGACCGTGAAGGCGGGCCGAATCAGCTGGGTCGCAGGATCAATCAGATCGTCGTACGTCAGGTGGTTCGGATCGCTGGGCGCGAGACGCAGACGATCGTAGGCGGCCTTATTGACCAGCCCGACTCGGGTTCGGCGGAACATCTGCCCGCGCGAGTCATTCTCAACGATCGTTTCTTGACCCGGCTGGAATCCCGGCGTGACCGGCACGCCGGTGCTGTCGTTGAAGGCGTAGAGGAAGCCCGCCGAGTCGGCGCCGTACATGAATCCGTTGCCGACCGACATGCTCGAATCGATCGTTTCCCCGGATGCGACGTACTCCCAGGCGCGGCGCGTACCAAACCGGTTGACATCGGAGGTGCGGGCAAACACAGCGACGAAGCGGCCGGTGTTGGTCGGCACCGTAATGACCGGCGACAGTGTGCGGCCGCCCGTGTTGTTGAAGGTGTTGAGGAACGTGAACGTGAGGGCGGCGCGGCTGCCCGCGTTGATCTCCGCCGTGTTCCACTGCTCGGCCCCGGTGTCGGCATCCAGCGCGAACAGGTACCGGTTTTCGTTCAGGACGTAAACCGTGTTCGGCATGCCGCCTCCGACCACGCTGGCCGGTACGGTCGCGGGACTGCTGATCCAGCTGGTGGTACGGTGCCGCACTTCGGCCGGATTGCCGTTATTCCAATCCGCGTCGTTCGGGAACTGCCACACCGGCTGACCGGTGTCGACGTTCAGGGCGTGGAAGCGCACGAGGGCATCCGTCGTTTGGCGTGCGCCCACGTAAACCTTATCGAACTCCACCGCCGGCGTCATGGTGATCTGCCCGAGCGGCGGTTGGTCCTGGGCAGGATAGACCCACCGGACATTCGTGGTGCGATTCGCGACGTCGGTCGCGTCGGTGGGTACTGCTTCGAGCGCGTAAACGCGTCCTTCGCGCGTCGGCACGATCACCGAGGCGCGTCCGGCGACCACGGCGTACGCGATAGTTCCGGCCGCTTCGCCAAGCGTGCCGCGATTGCGCGCGCCGGGGAAGTCGTCGGGGAAGGTCCAGACGCGACGCGTCGTACCTGGGACCCGGTCGGCACCGTTGTAGTCGCCCCGACCGTCCATGGCGATGCAGTACACGCGGCCGTTGCGACTGGCGATAAACAGGTAGTCCTCGCCCGCGACGCGTTGAACCAGTGCGCTACTGGTGTCAAAGCCGCTTGGCATCTCGGCCGTCGGGATCGAATCGGCGGTCGGGGCCGGCGAGTTCGGCCCGTCAATCCCTTCCGAAAGGTTCGGATCAATGTACGTCGTGCTGCGACGAACTGACGGATACGCCCAGTAAACGGAGGTCGTTCGGTCGGACTGCCCACGGGCATCCATGCAGTAAATGCGTCCCGATTCGTCGGCGGAGATAACAACGCGCCGCGATTCGGTCGTTCCGTCGCTCAGCCGGATCCGCACATTGGCCATCGTCGGCGTGGAGTGGATGGCGGCACCCCCTTGGCCCACGAACCGGATGGCGTCCGCCATCGCCTGCCGCGAAAGATCGCTCGCGCCGAGGCTGCCGTTGGTGACGGAAACGCTGAGGCGTTGCGGGGTTGGCTGGCTTGCGGTGGTGCCGTTGCGGTGCCGGTACCGGCGAGAACCGATGCGGAACCAGCCCGAGCGTTGGTCTTGATTGACCTCGACGATCGAGACGGTCGTCCCTTCGCGAATCTCGTAGCGCACGCGGGTGCCGAATCGCAACGTTCCGGTGGAACCGCGCAGATACGCGTAAACCTCGTAGTCACCATCGCTCAGGCTGGGTTCGTACGTTGCCCGAACCACGTTGGTGAGGTCGCTGGTGATGGGCGCGACGTGCACCCCGCCGTTGATAAACGTCGATTCGCTGACCTGCGTAAACGACGCGTCCTTGCTCACGCTCGGACTGTCGTCGTCAAGGTTGCCTTCTGCCAACTGGTTCGGCGCGGGCGAGAAGCTCCACACCAGGTTGTCGAACAGGTCGGCGCTTGCGAAATCGTGACGGTAGGCCGAAATGACGGACTGATTGCGGATTTCGAGTTCCGAGCTCGCCGCGGATCGTTCCGCCGCCACTTCCGTGCGGGCACCGACGACGCGAATTTCGGAGGTTCCGAACCCGGCGACGACGGGCGTGGCTCGGTAGTATCCGCCAACCGGAATTGCGCGGGCGGCGTCTCCGTACACCACGTAGTTGGCCGCATTCGCGTTTTCATTGTTCGTGCCGGGCATCGACAACTGACCGGCCCCATCGCGCGGCATCGTGTTGTACAGGCGAATCCGGACGGAACTGGCACCGCTGTACGGAAACACCGCGTTGGTGGGCGCACCACCGGCCCCGAGTCGGACCCAGCCGCCGCCGGTGGCGTAGGTATCCACCACATCGATGTACCGCTGGTTATCGCCGAACGTGATCTCGTACACGTAGTAGCGTTGCGGGAAGATCTGCTCGCCGCTCGGCAACGTGGTCGGCCCGACCGGAATGTTGACGTACAGCGCGTAGTAACGCAGGGTACGGACCGGACCGCCGAGCCGCCATTCCACCGCGCGGCGATCGCGCGAGTTGACCGCGAGGACTGGGTCGGCCCCGACTTGGCTCGCGGTGGCGCGCGTAAAGAGGTAGCTGGGCGTTCGGATGGCGTAGTCGGTGCCGTAAGTCACTCCGCCGAGAACGACCGGGGCCAATCGTCGCGCCGCGGTGTAGTTGAACGACGCTTCACCGCCTTCCGTCGGCGGGCACCATTCGGTGCGAGAGTTGTAGGCCCCGATGGCGCGCTGCGGCTGGTACTTCGGCGCGGTGACGGTGAAGCCGTACGTATTTCGGTCGTACGGACCGCCCGGGTAGGCGCGCGGCTCCGACCCGGTATCCGCAAAGTTGAATGCGTCCTGTTCGTCGGTGTTATCGGCGGTGACGATGGTGGTGTCTTCGGTGCCGTAGGGGGTGAACCAGCGAAGATTCGCGACGCCGGGGTTGACCAGGTTCGGACTTCCGTTTCGTCCGGTCCGGGCGGCATCGCCCTTAAAGGTCGGGAAGTCGCTCGCCTGCGCGAAGGTCGTCGCGGGCATCAGGGCGAGTGCTCCCAGGACGATCGGTCCCAGTTTGAGCGCGCTCGGCGCGTGCGCACCCCGGGCCGACGCGACCCATGCTTGCCATCGATTTCGCAGTGCCTTCATAGCGGATTGTTTGGTGAGGTTCGGTTACCGCCGGTCTGCAAAGACCGGCTGGATCATGCCGCGCGAGCCCTGGATGGGCCCCAATTCGTAGTTAATGGACGAGATTCGGAACCCGAGGTTCTCGGCCGCGACGTCGAATGCGCCGCCATTGAGTTGCAGGACTTCCCCAAAGAACGCTTCCCCGTTTCGGCGACGACCCACGTAGCCGTTCACGATGAGCATGTCGCCGTTGGCCATGCGCCGCGCAAACGTCGGGCGGAAGCCTTCCGGGTTTCGGTCTTCGGTACGTTGCGGCGCCGAGCGTCCAAAGATCGGACGGATCGCCCGGTACGCATCCACGGGGAGGTACCAATTGGCCGCCACCGTGTCGGTTGCGGTTGTCGGAACGGTGAACTCGTACACTCCGTGAGCGTCGGCCACCGCGACCTGAACGGTGGGAATCCCGCCGATGACCCGCGTGCTGGCGGTCACCGAGGCGACGTTGCTCATGGCGCGCGGCGTGCTGCCGCGACGGCTGACCAACACCGGGTTGCTCAGGCTGGTGGCGGGGAGGAACGCGCCGGTGCCGTCCGGACGGTCGAACCAGATGGGCGCGCCGGAGTAATCCGGGAAGGTGACTCGACGCACCACCTGCGTGCCGCGCGGGTTCAACGGGTCGATGATGACCACGCCGCCATTGCCTCCGCGTCCGCCAATATCTTCGACTCCGAGCGCCGCATCCAGTCCGACCGACGCGTTACTCGGGGCGACGTTTCCGACGCCCGCCACGTACACGAACCGAGCCGGGTTGGACCCTGCTCCGGGCACGTACACCCGGTTCACGCTGTTGTAGGCGAAATCCGTGCCCGAAAGGATGGACGGGCTGTGCCAGACCAACACGCCGAGCTGCGGCACGTTGTTCACGCGGATCTGACCAAGGACGCGGCCGGTTGCGGGCTCGTATCCGTATCGGTCCACGACATCAATCAACCGCCGATTGCCGGTGTCAGCGATCAGGTAGTGAATCCAGAACTCGACCGCCTGCTGGCCGGAAAGGTTGTCGTTGGCGCCGCGCGTCCGAATCTCCGTCCACGTCGCGACGTCGCGCGGATCGTTCAGCGAGGTGGTTTCGTTCGCTTCGTACCCGTCCGGAACTTGGTTCGGGTCCACAATGAACCCGCGAATCGACCGGCGGACGAGGCCAGAGCCGTCGATTCGCGCGATTTGCGAATTGCCCGAATTGACCGCGAGAATCTCGCCGCTACTCAGCCGGTAAGCGCGACTGGGTCGGGACAGTTCAACCGAGCGGGCCGAACCGGCGTCGTTCGCGATTCCGGGAACCAGGATGGACCCGAACGCTTGCTGCACGGTGCCGCTTGGATCGTAGATGCCGATGCGGTTTTGGTCGCAGACGAGGACATCACCGCGTCCGAAGGTGTTCGCTCCGCCGTCGCCCCATGCCACAAGTCGGCCTTCGCCCACGACGACTCCGGCCGCGGTGGTGCTGTTGACCAATCGCGTTTGGTTCAGGCGTACGACGAATTCGCTGAAACCGTTGAGCCCCTGCAACAGCGGCATCCGCACATGGGAGTTGCCGGTGAAAGTCGCGATTCCCGGCGACAAGTCTTGCACCACCTGCTTCTGCCAGGGCCGCAGCGCGGGGAAGCGCAGGCTCGGATCGTTCGACGGAATCTCGGCATCGTAGGCCGCCAACACCCCGACCTGCGCGAGGGTTCCGGTCGACAGAATGCTCGGTACCACGCTACTGCCCACGACGTAAACGGTGGAGCCGGAGACGACGAGCGCGTTTTGGGAATCCGGCACGGAGGTGCCGTTGATGGTGGTGTACCAGTTGAGCGGGCTCCACCGACCGCCCACACGATCCGGCTCAATGAGTCGGTCCGGCCCCGAATTTGGGCGCAAGATGACCGGCTGGCTCTGGCTGAGCGCTGCCGTGACCGCGCCGCGGTCGTTCGCCATCAGGTTATTGACCCGTAGCACGCCGCGTTGCTCATCAAACGTAAAGTTGCTGATCGCCACCTCTTGGGTTGCGCTTCGCACGCCGCCCGAGAAGCTGGAGCCCTTCGCGAAATCGCGCTGGACGAGCACCGAACCGGCCGGGAAGTTCGTGACCGGAATCTCGGCCGGTTCCGGCGTGGCGTTGAAGGCCATGAGCACGCTGACCGGTGCCGGCACGCGTCCGAACCCAGGCACGGTGATGAACTTGTTGGCTTGCGCCACGATGAACACCTGGCCGTTTCGCACCACCGGCGATCCGCGCAGCAGCCAGCCGCGAAGCCGAGCATCGGCCACGTTGGCGGACGGAACGTACTCGTTCACGTTGTCCACGTCAATGATCGTGGGCTCTTGCGTGCTGGTGGTGCCATCGTTAAGCGGCACCGAGTGCAGTTCGGTCAGTTCATAGCGCAGGAAGCAGCGGAAGATTCCCCGGCCTTCCTCCTTGACGCCCCATAGCGAACCGCCATCGCCCGGTACCGAGCTCGCGACGTTGCAGTAGAGCGATCCGTCCGGACCCATCGCGATCGCACCGGTGACCCGTCGCTGACCGCCGGCATCCGGGAAATTGAGCGCACCGCGGATGACGCCGGTCAGAGCCTCGGCGTCGGCCGAGCCCCAGTCGATCATGTAGTCAACGCGTACGTCCAAGTCGTTGTTCGGGTTACCGTCGAGATTCGGCCAAGTCGCCCCGGTGCGAAGCTGGAACGCCAGCACGCCGCCATCGAGGTGCAACGCGGGCGAATCAGCGAAGATACTCGCCATCGCCGCGTCCGAGATCGGATTCCCGGCTTGGTCGATCAACGTAAGGCGCGGCGCGTACTCGCTCAGTTGCGATCCCGAGCCGGGGGCAAAGACCGGCAGTCCGCCTTGCTGACTGGCGCGGGTGGAGACGATGAGGCGATTACTGCCGGAATCGTACTGGACTTCGCTCGGTTTTTCGCCCTTGGCGCCGACCCAAATGCTCGCGATGCCGGCCGCATCATTCGGGTTGGTGCCCCGCGGCGCGATCGGATAGTACAGCAGACGGTCGTATCCACCGGAATTGTCCTGGATCGGCACGTAGCCGACGGTGGGCGAGTGCGCGACTTGCGGCAGGATCACCCGTGATCCGTTTCCGCCGATGGCGAACCGACCCGCGCTTTGGATGTAGGCACCCAACCGTAGGTCAAACATCCAGACTCGTCCGCGCGTGCCGTTCGAAGTGGCGTTATCGGCCACAAACGCGATGCCTTCGTGCACGGTCGGCGCGGGCATATTCGCCCCGATCAGGATCGAGGAGCCGTTGGGTGGCGGGGCCACGAAGTCGCTGGCGAGATTCTGCGCGCTGGCGTCGTTGATCAGGAATCCGGTGCTCGGGTTCGTCGGCAACAGCGGGAAGCTCGCGAGCGAACCGTTGCGTTCGACGACCAGCACTTGGTCGCGCGAGCGGAGCGCGGTCGCCGGATTCTCGATATTCGTAATCGCCGGACTGGAGCAAGGCGTCGTCAGCGGGCGGCTCACCCACAAAACGTCGTACGGAGTGCCGGTGTTGTAGTCCGGAATTCCGTCGTCCGGATTCCCGTCGCCATCGAGGTCGCGGCCGGGCTCCATGTCGTAGGCCACGAGACGTCCGTTGGCCCCTTGCACCACCATGATGCCTCGGCTCATGGCCGGCTGAGTATTCGGGCCGGGGTTCGGACTACCCGCTCCATCGGTCGTACTGTACTGCAGGCTGACCGGCGCGCTGAGGTTGCCCGCGAGGCTGCCCGTCTTGCGCGAACCGCCGTTTTCTTGGCGGAAAGTGTTGGTGAGCGAAACGAGGTTCACCGCAAATCGTGCGGCCGCTTCGCCCCGGGTCGAGAGCTGCGCGGCCCCGGCGCGGTAACCATTATTCGGGTTGGTCACGTAGCGACCGTTCGCGCCCACCGTGACGATCTCGTTGAGCTTGTGCGCGATTCCGCGGGACGTGTAAACCACGACGCCATCGCCGATTCGGCCCATGGCAATCGAGTCGAAATCCGCACCGACGCGGGCGACGGTTTGGAGTCGGTTGCGACTGTCGCCGATGACCGGAATGTTGAGGGTCGGCAAGTTGAGGTCGGTGGGTCGAATGTCGGCGAGGACCCAAGCGGGACCGTACGGCGCGTTCAGCTGCGCGAGTTCGTTGGCTTGGATCGGAAACGGTGTGCTGAGTAGGGCCGAAGTGCCGTCCGCCGCTTGCACCGGGTTACCGGTGACCGTTTGCAACCGGACCGCGATCGGAAGGTTGTTGATGAGGTCGACGGGGTTGGAGTTCGCGCCGTAATCCACCCACAGGATGCCGCCTTGGTCCACAAACTTGCGCAACTTTTCGCGTTCGGCCGTGTTGAGCGAGACGTTGAGCTGCGGCGCCACAAGCAGCACGTCGTAGTTGCTGAGTTGGATATCGGAAACGTCGTTGAGGTGGACTTCCCAGTACGCGGCTTCGGTGCGGGTGATCTTGTCGCCCACGACCGGCGCGACTCCGCCCGTAACGGTGGTGATCTGTTGCCATCGCGCCCCGATTCCGGTACTCACCGCCCCGGGCGCGTTCGGGTTATCGAACTGCCAGGACGCCGGCTTGACGCTGGTGGCGCGGTCGAGGTTCAGCCAGGTGAACGGCGCGGAGGAGCGCTCTCGGATCGCGGCAGATCGGTCGGAGGTGAGCACGACCACGCCGGCGCGGATGGTGGTTCCGCGTGCGGCGTAGCTTTGGACCTGTCCCATCGAGAGGGCGGCCAGGGCTCCGAGCATCGTTACGGCCAGAAAGCGTCGCATGTTAGTTCACGTCTCCGAAGTAGGCGAGGGCAGGGCTGACGGGCAGTCGCGGGAGCGGCGGCAAAACCCGACCGACCGCGTCGGTGCGCAGAATCCGCGCTTCCGAATTCAGATTGGCAAACCCGTCGCTGCGGCCCGAGGCCAGCACGGGGTCGTAGCTGATGATCAGGTTGGGGGCAAAGTTCTGGTCCGCCGTGTTAAATGCCGGATTTCCGCGGGCATGGCTCGCCGGAATATTGGAGCCGGTCGCGCCCAATTGGCCCGGAATCCAGCCCCACTTGCGCATCCATTCCGCCTGTTCACTCATCGACGGCGGCATGTTCTCGGCCACGGCACCGGAGATGCTGATGCGCACGTCGAGCGGCTCCCCGTAGAACGGGGCTTCCGGCGAACTGCCAAACGCGGTCATCCGTTCGTCATCCGCGATCGCTCGGGCCTGAAGCAACGGTTGACCGCCATTGACGAGTTCCGTCAGTCGCGCCTGGTAAATGTCGCGCCGATCGCCCGCATCGCTGTTGAACCACGTGCCCGGAATCACGAAGAACGCACCGTCTTCGGCATAAATCAACGCCTCGATCCGGACATCGTGGGGAGTGATGGCGACCTTACGCAGCATGCCATCGTTGGCCGATACGTTGTTCACTTGGTTCGGGCGCAAGACCAGTGCGTTCGTGCCCTGTCCATTGAGCGCGTACTGTCCGGTGACGCCGGTCGACGTGAGCAACGTTCCGGTGAGCGTGACCGCCGACGGGTTGACGAGCACAAATCCGCGCGTTTCGTACTTCGGATACCGTTGCCAGTTCTCGACGCCGAGCCCGTAGACCGGGATCGTCGGGGCGGGCACATTGAGGATCGGGCTGGCGGCGTTCGTGGCGTCGTTTGGCCAGAAGTAGGTCGATTCGGCCGGGAGCGCGCCCGTATCGATGAGGCCCGGGTTAACGGAAAGCGACATCAGGCTGCGATCGGCCGCGCCATCTTCCATGCTGTGCGACAGGATCAGGCGGGTGTTGATCGGCGTGTTACTGATGGCGTCCCGGTAGGTGGCGGCCAACGGTTGCCAGTTGCTGGGGTTGTAAAGATCGGTG
The DNA here is from genome assembly GCA_033763535.1 of Fimbriimonadaceae bacterium. Lineage (GTDB taxonomy): Bacteria > Armatimonadota > Fimbriimonadia > Fimbriimonadales > Fimbriimonadaceae > Fimbriimonas. The sequence continues at coordinate 20,265 of JANRKI010000020.1, forward strand.
GCCGTGACGGCACCGAGCGTGAATTCGGCGAGCATCCCGATTCCGGCGGCGTCTTGGCGCACCCGGACCGCATTCGCATCGCTGGAAGGTTCGAGTGCCTGCAGCGGGCTCGGACCCACGAGCATCGTGGTGTTGACGGCCACGTAATCTCGGGCGAGCAGGGCCAGCATGGATCGCGACGGGCGGTTGATCCGTGCGCCGGCGTTGGCAAACTCCGGATCGCTCGGCGTGCGGGCGGTCCACGCGTTACCGATGGTGCCCTTGACGATGCTGCCTTCGATGTAAATGGTTCCGCCCGAAACCAGGCTGACCTGAATGTCGGTGGGAATGACGCCGCGAACCCGCAGGTTGCCTTCGGCGTGAATGACGCCGTTGAACGCCGGACCGAGTTGGTAGTCCACCGCGCTGAGCGTCCCGTCAATGTTCGTGATGCCCGGCGTGTAGGAGTTGACGAGGTGCAATCGTCCGTCGGTGCCCGGCCCGAGTCGGTAGCGAATGACCGAGCTACTGGTGGAGGCTCCGGTCGGGGTGCGCCAGAATCGCTGATCGGCCGGAGCGCGGCCGTCCCGCGCCATCAGGAAGCCATCGTGCCGAAGCTCGACCGTGGTGCCCGGCGGCAGGTAGAACGGTCCGGACCAATACTTACTTTCCGGGTGGTTCGGGTTCAGCCAGTCGAATACCATCGACTGCGTTCCGCCCGTGGCCTGGCGAGCCGCTTCGCTTCGCGAGCTTTGCTTGTCCGCCACGTTATCGATGTACACGCCGCTGCCGTGCCCAAATCGGCCACTGTTCCCATTGCCGACATCAAGCCCCGAGTCGCGCGTCATTTGCACGTACCGGTTCTCGTTCGAATCTGGGTCGACGACGCCGATGCTGGGCGGAACCTTGTAGCCGACGCCGCGCGAGTATCCGAGCGTGTCCGCCGAGGGCACTCCGTCGCGCAGCACGCCGCCAACGGTGGTGAAGTTGGCCGAACGGCTGTCGAGTTCGCTGCCCGCGTTCAGCGTCGTCACGGTTTGCGGGTCCCACGTACCTGTGGTCGCGTTGAATTCGCGGCGGGCCACCCGCACGACGGCATTTTCGGAACCGGTAATGTTCCCCGCGACCGTGACCTGATCGCCGAGGGTCGGATTCTCGTACAAATCAACCTGGCCGTAGAACGTCAGGTCGGCGTTCGAATGGAGCGAGCCGAGCCCACCGACGTTGAACAATCGCGATGCACCGACCGATTCTTCGATGGCGGGGAGGCCGAGCTGAGCCCGCAACGTGTCGCCGATCTGGATCGTGGCTCCGGTCTGCGGATTGACGTACGTCGCGCCGAGATCGCGCGGCACGCCGAGTTCCACCGGGCGGCTGACCTTGTTCTTATTGGTAAAGAAGCGGGCGGTTTCCGTAATCCCGAGCGAGACGAACGCCGTCAAAATGCGGTTGTTCGCGCTTTGCAGCCGCTGCCGAAACTGGCCCAACGCCTGCTGGAACTGAGCCGCGCTCGCGAAGTTTCGGAACTGTACGGCCTCGCCCTCCGAAACAAAGGTCGGATCGTTGGCGACCACCGTGCCCGGGCGGCCGACGCTTTCGATGATCAAGTAATTGCGTACGGCACCCGGATTGCGGAGCGAACCGGCCGGATTGGCGGAGAAAATGTTGGCGTCGCTTGGGGCGTAGCGGACGCGGATGAGTGCGCGACCGTTGTCGAAATTCACCCGCACGAACGGGCCGAGCCCGTCGGGTCCGCCGCGGTCGATTTGGCCCGAGGCGAGGGCAAACCCACTGGCGAGTCGCGTGTAGATCGCGTCGGGGTCGCGGGTGAAGTTGGGCGTGCCGGGCGTCGGCACCGGCGGCGTGGGATTTCCGCGCCAGTCCGCCCCTTCGGCACTGTGCAGGAGCTGATCGTGGGCGAACCGAATCCCCGCTTCGGCCAAGTCGCTGGTGACCGTACGGGTCTGTCGTCGCGACGTGTTTTGGATGCTGTTATTGATGATGCCCAGGAACACCAGGCCCAAGATCAACAGCACACCCAGGATGATCATCGCCACGATGATCGTTTGGCCGCGCTCACGTTGACCGCGAGCGCGTCGGGAAATGGCAGCGGGGGGCATCATCATCGAATGTAATTCCGGACCTTGGCGGAGGCCTTCAGGGTCACGCTCTGCGGATTCGGCTGGTTCGATTGCGGATAATTCCGGATCGTCAGCATGATCGACATGAGCTCACGTGAGTCGTAATCCACCGCGAACAGGTGTTGTCGAATCCCGTTCGGCGAGGTTTGGTTCACTCCAGTGAATTGGAATCGGTACGAGACGCGAATGTTCCCCGGCGGGATCGGCGCGTTCGGGTCGCTGTTGAGCTGGATGTATCCCGCCCGGAACTGCGGCTGAATGACCGCGCTCACAAAGTTGTCCGCCTGATAGAACTCGCCGTTGAACGACGACACGAGGTCGGAGCTGAGGCCGAGCAGCGTGTAATCCGTCGGTTCGGGCTGATTCGTATAGTTGATGCGGTACTGGTTTGGTCCCGGCGTGCCGTTGACGCGGACGTACCGAACCGGCTGACCAAAGTTCGGCCCCGGATTTTGGTCCGGTCCCGTCACCACGTCGCTCCCGGGCACGAGGTTGACCTGGAATTCCAACTGCGGGTCCAACGGTCCGTTCGTTCCGTCGCCCATGGGGGTCACGCGCAGGTCGATAAACCGGTGGATTCGGCTCTGATCGAGGTTTCGAATCCCGAAGGTATTCGCCGTGTCCTTCTCCCACAGGTCCCAAATCTTGTTGAACCGAGCGTTGACCGAATTGAACTTCGGATCGTTGAAGTCGCCCGTGAGGTCCGTCGCCGTCCGAGGCGTTTCCGCCGGGCCCGCCAGCGCGGTTGGCAAGTTGTTCGGATTCGCCGGATCGGGCGGCGTGTTCGGGTTTCCGACTTCGCTGATGTTGAAGCTCGCCGTGATTCGCCCCTTAGCCGAGTCGTACCAGTACGGCGTAAAGATCCGGCGCCAGCCGGCGTTGACCAGCCAGTTGGATCGGGCGTTCGCGTTATTGACGCCGACCGAGAACGGGAACCGCTGGCCGGAGGCAAGGGCGCGTTCGTAGGCGTCCACGTCGAACAGCTCCGTACCGCCGAGGAAGTCTTCCGGAATGCCCGCATCGGGGTCGTACGCGTAGACGCTGAAGCCGTTCGGCGCGCCGGCGGAACCGTTCGCTTGGTCCAGGCGACCGACGAGATACGCGTTCGTGGTCGGCTCGGCGGGGTTCCACCCGGCCGGCCACGTGCGGACGACGGCGCTGGACCACAGCCCGAGCCGCGTGGTGTAGGTATCCGGCGCGAGGGCGGCCCCATTATCCACCTCTTCTCCGAGTCGGACGGCGACCTGACCTTCGGTCGGCTCGCTGCTCACGCGGGTCGGGCGGAACTGCACCAGGGGCACAAACTGCGGGATGCCGGCGGTGTTGGCCACGCGGCGGTTGTTCAGGTTGTACACCGTCTGCAACATGTCGTAGCGCGACAGTTCGGTCTGCACCACGGCTTTGCGAAGCCAGTTCCGGATGCGCGTGGCGTGCGCATCGTTGTCGATGATCGCGCCGCTGCCGTTCACGTTCGGCGTAAAGAATCGCGGGTCATCGAGGATCGGCAGCAGGTTGGCGTCCTCGGCAAAAAAGTCCGTGTTTGCCACGTAGCGCGGGGTACCGCTGATCGTTCGGAATACGCGGGGTTGCACTTCGGCTCGGTACAGCACGAATAGGTTGTCGCGCTCGCCGGACTTCGCCATCAGCAGTCCGTCGTACGGGTTGGTGTACGGACGGAACGGGTCGCGCAGACCGATCCACCACCGGGTGACGGTTGCTCCGGGCGCGATCGGAAGGGCGGTTTGGCCCTTGAAGTTACTCAGCGTCGGGTCTTCTCGCCCCGAGACCGGATCGATGAATCCGCCGCCGGGACCACGCCGACCGGTTTGCGCCGCTTGTACGAGGTCCATGCGCGTAAACGGCACGGTCACGTCGACGTCTTGGCGCGGCGTCAGCAGGGAGCCATCGGCTTGCACGCGGGGAACGCGAAACACCAGCGACGTGCTGGGAACGCGCACGGTGGCGTTGTTGACGACCGTATCCACCGGCGATCCCCCACGCACGGCGACCGCGTTCGAGACTTCGCGGCCCACCCGTTCGACCAGCCGTCGACCCATCTCTTGCGCATCGGCCAGCGACTGCGCCTGACGGGTCAGGTTGAAGCTCTGGAAGACCGGCAGGACGATGATGACGAGGAGCACGGCGGTGATCGCCAATACCGTAATGAGCTCGATGAGCGTGTATCCGAGACGTCGGTTCATTGCGCCACCTCCCCGCGGTCCACAACAGATTGCACGGTACTTCGGCGGTATCCGCGAGCAAATCGTTCCAAGAGCTGGGCGTTTTGATCGGTATCCGCGGTCAAGCGGAAAACGTCCGGGTTCCACATCGACCGCACCGTGATGGATCGTACGGCGGCCCCGAGCACGGGTTCGCCCGCCGCAAGATTAAATGCCACCGGCTGACCGCCCACGTTGGCATCAAAGTCGCCGATCTCCGCGTAGGCCAAGCCTGGCAAATCGCTCCGGTCGGCCCGCGGCTTCACGGTTACGCCGTTTGCTTCGCGTTCCACTCCGTTGACCAGATAGCGCACCGTCCCGAGCGAGACCTGATGGCCCGCGAGCGACGGCGCAAAGTAGATGCGGTCGAGGCGACTGGTGATGCTGGCGTTACTTCCGCCGACGTAAAACTCTTCCCGCGAGGGAAGTTCCGGACTGCGGAATAGACGACCGGCGGGCTTGATGAACTGCACGGCCCACTCGTCGCGCGCCATGTAGTACGCCCGGAGCGCGCGTCCGGCGAGGTTGACGTTCGTCGGCGTGGCGTCGCCGGGAAACAGCACCCGAATCTGCGTCTCGGCGGTCGAGGCATCGACATCCGCGAACTCCACGAGGCCGGTGCTCTTGTTGACCGTCACGTACTTTTGGGCGTCGTTGGACGGATTCGCTTCCATGACGATGCCACCGGATTCGAGATCGAGAATGGCAAAATGCGAAGCCGTGGCGGTTTGCCCAGTCGGATTGGATTCGAGGACCGGAAGGTTTGCGGCGAGTAATCCGTCGGGGCCCGGCGCGCCGGTCACGCGGATGGGCGTGATCGGTAGCCGCAGTTGGGCCGCCTCGCGGATCGCGATGCGGAAGTCGCTGCGCAACACGCGCCAGTCCGAAACCGTGTAGTCAAACTTGATCGCCAGCGGCGTGCGTCGATCGCCGACTGGAATGAACTGAGACGAGGCGGCCGTGTTCACCAGGATGCCGTGCGACGGCGCGCCGAGCAACCGCACCTCGAACGGGTCGCGGGTGAAGGTCGGCACGACGCGGAAAATGCGGTTGACCCGGATCGAATCCGTATTGATCGCGACCAACACGTCGCCGACCGGCAAATTCGCCGTGGCCAGCGTTGCCAGGTCTACGCGGAAGTACGGGTATTGGCCCGAAACGCCATCGAACGGAGTCGCGGCGATATCGACCCGCATCGCATTGAGGGGGATGCGAATGCGCTGCCCGGCGCGATTGACCTGCGCCACGAGGGATACGGCGTAGGCGCGAACGGTGCCGGTGGGTAGGTAGATCGCCGGAGCATTGGCGTTGACCCCTTCGAGCAGGTAGTCGTAGGCGCCGATCGAGAAGCCGGTGCGGAAGAGGTTGCCTCCCAGAGCGAACAGGTCGCTCGGTAAATCGCGGTTTTGGTTGAGATCGTTGCTACGAATCGTCTCGGGATTGGCCCCGTTCAGGCTCGGCAGGGCCGGGATGACCAGACATCCCGTGAGCCCGGCGCGATTGATGCGGCGCGGGCCAGAGATCGGGTGCATTTCGCCGATGACCTGCCGAATGCGGTTCGCGCCGAAGTAGTTGACCCAGGGTCCGATCGGCGTGCCGCCTTGCCGCGCTTCGCCAGTTTCGGTGACTTCCAGCCCGGACATCAGACCCAGTTCACGATCGGGGGCGGTCGCGTCGGTGGAGATGACCGCATCCGGGATCGCCACAACGCTCGCCTTCAGCCGTTCAATCTCGTCGCGGCTGAGGGCCGACGCCATCGAGTTTTTGCGCGTGAACGTCAGCAGCTGGAATCCGCGCGGGAAGATTTGGACGACCGCAAGGATGCCCACCAAGAGCACCACGATGACCACCAGAATTTCGACCAGCGTGGTGCCGCGGACCGAACGGCGGAAGCCGAAGAAAGACGAATGCATCGATGTCACCGGAAATCCTTGGGCCCCAGTTATGGGACCACCAGCCAACTACGCTCGGCGATTTGCGCGCTATCGAAAGGACGCGCGGAGCCGCCCAGGAAGAGCACGATATCGCGCTTCGTGCGCTGGGGCACGCCATTGGTGTAGTCGCGATAGAAGCTGTTCCACGTCACCACCGTCGTATCGGGCGGATCGCTGTAACCGAGTTGGCGGGGGTTATCGTTTTCGCTCCCCAGGGTGGCGTTTCCGCACGGATCGACCGCCACCGCGTAGCCCGACCAGAACGGCGCGTAGCGCAGTTCGGTCCGGTTGCCCGTAGGCGTGCGAACCTCGGCCACATCGTAACCGGAGACGCGGTAGTACTCGTTATTGACCACCGTACATCCGCCGAGTCCATCGCGAACGTCTCGCTGGACGGTCACGGTCGGATCGAACCGTTGGAGGCGGTTGGCGTCAGTCTCCGTCGGGTCCACCCATCGGTTCGGCCACTGGGCGGTGGTAAGCAGCGAGTTGAAGTTGCCGCTCCCCCGGTTGTAGGCCGGGCGGAAGGTATCCACACTGGGCACCAACTTGGGGAAGAGGGCCGATCGGAGTTGGTCCGCCGGAACGACGTTGCCCGCTTGAGGTCCCGATTGGTACAGCGTCGCGTAGCCGAGCAGCGCAGGGGGGTACGCGCCCTGATCGGCCTTGTACAGCTGAATCGCCGCGCGCAGCTGATTCATATTCGTGATATCGCTACTGCGGTAGGCCCCGTCTTTTGCCCGGGCAAAGACTGGAAAGGTAATGCCGGCGAGAATGCCGATGATCGCAATGACCACCAACAGCTCGATCAGCGTAAATGCTTGTCGTCGTTCCATACGCGGTGTACTCTCAAACCCCCGCATCAGTAGACGCGACCCCATCGTGTGATGTTCCGGCCGCAACGGCCCCGCAAAGCTCCGCTCTCGCATCCCCTATGTCCCCCTTTCATGCGACCGCAGGCCCTCATTCCTGAAGTCTGTCTCGGTTCTACCCGAACGCGGCCCCGTTCACCATCATCGTCCAAAAATTGCGGTTTTGGAGTCGATCACGGGCGCGGCGTCGGAAAGAAGTAGTTCTGCACCAGTTCGGTGATCGGCTGGGCCCCCAGAAGGCAGACCACCGCTCCGATCGCCAGATACGGGCCGAATGGAATCGCGGTGGGCGACGGCTCCCAGTCGTCGTCAATCGTTTCCAGTGCGGGGGATTCTTCCCCAATCAGCCGGTACAGCTTCGGAAACGGGATCGCGACGATATCCAGGCACAGCAGGTACCAAACGCCCCGCTTGAGATAGCTGCCGAGCGATTCCGGCGGCGGAATCGGTTCGGCGTCCCCTTCGTTTTCCGTTTCGGCGGCCGGCCGTCTTGCGAGCACCATGAGTGCGACGCCGATGACGAGGCCGGCAAAGACTCCGATGACCACCGATACCGGCGTGAGCAGCGGCCCCAGCATCGCCCCGACGCCGCGCATCAGCTTGATGTCGCCATCACCCAGCGCGTCCTTTTGCAGGATCAGACGCCCGAGGACGAACGAGATGAAGAACATGATTCCCCAGCCCGTGAGCGCGCCGAACGCGCCCTCCACCAGCTTGCCCGAGTACGCCGAGCTGGCCAAACCGACGAGCAGGATGACGGCGTTGAGCTCGTCGGGAATGATGTAAAGCTCCCAGTCGATGAATACGACCGCGACGAGGCACGCGAGCATCGCCCACACGAACCAGAGGTGGCCCATGCGGTCCGACTGAATTTGGTAGGCGTACCATGCCCCCGCGAACAGCGCTCCGGTGAGCACCTCGACCAAAAAGTACCGGGCCGCGACCGGGGCCTTGCAGTAGCGGCACTTGCCGCCGGTGCTGAGCCAACTGAACAGCGGGACGAGATCGACCCACCCGAGATGGGCTTTACAGGTGGGACAGATGCTGCTGCTCGGATTGACGAAGCTGATCCCGCGCGGCAAGCGGTAGATGACCATGTTGAGGAAGCTGCCCAACACGGCTCCGACTACGCAACCGATGAGGAGCGTCCATAGCGGCACGGACTATGATAGCGCGGCCCGCCCGCTAGCGCGTGACGGTCACGATCTCCACGGTACCGTCCGCCTTTGCTATCGCCGCGCGGAGCACGAGGATCGGCCGGAGATCGGTGATTTCGGCACTGTCGGGAAT
>JANRKI010000021.1:0-1575 GCA_033763535.1 Fimbriimonadaceae bacterium
CCTTCCAGCACCAACGATGATGCCATCGAAGAATTCCGTTGTAAAATCGGATTAGAAACCGGTGTACTTCGGATGATGCGGATCGTTGGCCCGTTCCCTTCGAGGGGGCGGACGTCAAGGTCGATATCGTACTTGTCCACGTTATTTTGGTGATTGGGATCGCGAGATCGGTCGTAGTCGCAGGCGAGACCAGCGACGAGGAGGAAGAAAGTTGCAAGGCTGAGGGTGCGAAAGTGCTTCATGGTAAGAGGTTTTCCCCATTGGGACCAAGATTCGGTAACGGTTAGCGTGACGGTGGACGGCACGCTCACTCGGTACAAACTCGGGCTTCTCACGTACGCGTAGGCCGCCCCGGCAACGGGGACCAAGAGTTCAAGCCGCCGTGATGCGACGGCCGCGTGAGGTCGGTCCACCGCGTACATTCCAAGATAGTAACACACGGTATGTGCAAATCGCGATTGTTTTCTGAGGATTTAAGCGCTGGCCAGAATTTCCACGTTGGCGCGGGGGACAACGACTTCGCGACCATCGGATAGGCGTGCGCGGAGGACGCGGACCTCGGTGCCCGATTCGAGCACTTGCAGGGTCGCGGGGAGTTCGGTCACCGTGCCGAGTTCGCCGAAGTACGGTTCGCGGATGACGCGGATCGGCGTCCCAATCTTGAGTTCAAAAACTTCGGCGGCGCGCAGGGTGGCCGGGGCATCGGCGGCCAGCGGCACGATCAGCTCCGGACGAATGACGCCGGCCCGAATTTGGGTGGCTCCGTTGAGGCTGCCGTTTTTGCCTTCCAGCGTGTGCAGCAGTTGGTACGTGCGGTCGGCCATCGGGAGGAAGCCGAAGCCCTCGGTGGCGATGAGTGTGAGATTGATCGTTTCGTTCCCGGTGATGGCGACGCCGATATCGTAGCCAAGGAAGCGGATGAGGTCTTCGTCGCGAATGCCGCCGCAGATGATGCCCGCGGCACCGACCTCGGAGGCCTTCGCGATGGCGTCGTAGGTGACGCCGGCTCCACCGATGAGGATTTTGCCGCGGTCTTCGGCATGGATGAGGTCGGCTTCGAGCACCGCACCGGGGCTGGCAACGGCAACACGCACGGTTCCGGTGCGTTCTCCCCCGACGCCAAAGATGCCTTGCACGAGGGCGCAGCGGGTCTCGACGATGGCGCCTTCGGCCGGGAGCACCTCCGCGATGCGTCCTTCGATGTAGGCCGTGATTTCGACGGGGATGGACGGTTCTCGGACCAGCACGTTGCCGGTGACTTCGGAGACGGTTTCGATGGTGCCGGTGAAATCGGCGATGACGGTGGACTTGAACATGCCGAGAAAGCCTTTGCTTTCCGCCACGACGTCACCCTTTGCGACGGGATCGCCGACCTTTAGTCGGAACATGCTGGGCACATCGCGGGCTTCCACGCCGAGTTTTTCGGCGAGTTTGATGGTTTGGAGCACTCCGGGCAGCAGGGCGCGCGCGACGGGCGAGGTCGGCGAAACGCGGTCGTTCGGTTGCACCAGCACCTCGCCTTTGATCGGCAGTCGGCGGGTGCGGCGAACCACGATGTCGCCGCTGACGGTGAGT